>CALVHT010000199.1 GCA_944328645.1 uncultured Clostridia bacterium | reverse complement strand
AAAGGAGAAATCATTATGAACGTAAACAAAAATCAATCTCCCGTCGTGATCGGAATCGACCACGGCTATGGGAACATCAAAACGGCATCCTCTTGTTTCCGCACGAGCGTGAAAGCCTATGACACAGAGCCGACATTCACGAGTAATATGCTCGTCTATAACGGTCGGTATTATATCATCGGAGAAGGACACAAGGAGTTCATTCCCGAAAAGCAGAACGACGATGACTATTATATCCTCACCCTTGCCGCTGTTGCCCGTGAGCTTTATGCAAGGAACTTGGAGAGCGCGTCGGTCTACCTTGCGGCGGGACTTCCGCTGACTTGGGTTGGAGAGCAGAAGGACGAGTTCAAGGCTTACCTTTTGCGAGAATCCCACGTGGATTTTGTATTCAAGAAGCGAACCTTTCACGTGGACTTTGTTGGTGCTGATATTTTACCGCAGGGCTTCGCGGCAGTTACCAACCAAATGGGCGAGTTTCGCGGTGTGAATATGATCTGCGATATAGGAAACGGTACGATGAACGTAATGTATATCAATGATCACCGCCCGATAGTCGAGAAGATGTTTACCGAGAAATACGGTACACATCAATGTGTACTGAACATCCGTGAACAGCTTATGCGCCGCTTTGGCTCTGTTCCCGATGATACGATCATCGAGGGCGTTCTTCGCTTTGGCACCCTTGATATTGCCGAGAAATATTTGATGGTCATTCGCAGCGTTGGCATTGAATACGTTGAGGGCATCTTCCGCAAGCTCCGAGAGCACGAATACAATCCCGATCTTATGAAGCTCTACGTTGTGGGCGGCGGTGGTTGTCTGATAAAGAATTTCGGTCAGTACGATCCCAATCGAGTGGTTATCAAGGATGACATCTGCGCCACGGCAAAGGGATATGAATTCTTGACCAAACTGAAAATGAAGCAGAACGGCGGTAAGCTCTGATGGCAAAGCAGGATATAAAGCCACTTTGCCTGCGTTTTGATCTTGCCAACGAGGAAGAAAGAAAAGCCTACGACTTTCTGCAAAACCGTGACCGTTCGGAATACAGCTCATACGCTGCTCTTGTGTCTCGGGCGGTCAATGATTTTTATGAGCGCAAGGCAAGGCTTGAAAACGATCCGTATTTTGAGACACGGGAGAAAGAGGATGCTTTTGTTGAAAGAATACTTTCGGCATTACAGTATGCCACTCCCGTCTCTCCTGCAAGTATGGATGAGGAAGAAACCGTAGACGATCAAGTCCTTTTGGGATTCTTGAAATCCTTTTGATGATATCAAAAACGGGCGAATTTGCAATCATTAAGACCGAATGCGGAGCAAACGATGATATCAAAACCTATGAAAAATGCAATCACGGAGGAAACGTAAAAATGTTAGACGAACAGAAAAAACTCATTCAAGAACAACACCGCTTGGAGCAAGCACAGATGAGAAATCGCTCCAAGGAGCAAAAAGCACGTACAAGGAGGCTTATTCAAGAGGGCTCGATCCTTGAAAAAGTCTTTCCTTGGGTGAAAGATGTAGCCGATCTTGAGGAATTGGAGAACCGTCTACGTGCAATATCCAAGAAAGCGGAATAACGAACAAAAGCGTCTCGGGAGACCGGGGCGCTTTACTTTCTTTCCCGAAGGGCGCACTTACTCACCACCGAAAAAGTCGGAGGTGTACTGCCTGCGGCAGTCGTGCGCTCTACGAGGTTACAAGTAAATTTGAAAGGAGATGATCGCCTATCGCCATATACCATCTTGAAGCCAAAGTCATCACAAGAGGTACGGGACGCTCTGCGGTGGCGGCTGCCGCCTATATGAGCTGCTCCCGTATCTATAATGATTACGACGGCATCACCCACGATTACACACGAAAGCGAGGACTTGTGTGGGAGCAGATATTTCTTCCCGAGAATGCTCCAAAGGAATGGGCAGATCGTAGCGTCTTGTGGAATGCCGTTGAAGCAAGTGAGAAATCCAAGGACAGCCGCTTAGCGCGGGAGTTGATCGTTGCGCTTCCCAAAGAGCTTTCACAGGAAACGAATGAATTTCTATTGCAATACTTTATTGAAAAGGAGTGCGCTGCCAAAGGTATGTGCGCTCACGTTTGTTATCACGATACCGACGGGCATAATCCTCACGCGCATATAATGCTGACGGTACGACCGCTGAACAAGGACGGCACTTGGCAACACAAGACCGAAAAGGAATACCTTTGTACCCGTAACGGCGAGGAGCGTGGCTTCACGGCGGCAGAGTTTACACAAGCCGAGCGCGAGGGATGGGAGAAGCAGTATCTATACAAGATCGGCAAGAAAAAAGAATACCTCCCGCCATCAAAGGCAAAAGGTTTGGAGCGTGTGAACAAATATCCGAAAAGCAGTAAATACGGCAGACAGAACCCTATATCCGAACAATGGAACAGCGAAGAACAGCTTTTGCATTGGCGTGAACGATGGGCATATTACGTCAACCGCGAGCTTGAGGGATGTGAGCTTGACGAGCGCATCGATCACCGAAGCCATAAGGATAGAGGGCTAATCGAACAGCCGACTATTCACGAGGGTGTGATTGCCATAGCGATGGAGCGTAAAGGATATATCTCCGACCGATGTGAGATCAATCGACAGATACGCAAGGACAACAGCTTCTTGCGGAACATTATGGATACAATCAAGTATCTATTTAAGACCATCTTTGCCATCGTTGACCGCATTGCCGACGAGATGGAGGAGGTGCGCGTGAATATGCTCGCTCTTGAATATGACCGTCTAAACGGCTATCCCGACGAGAAAACGACGCAAAAGCATATGCAGACTTACCGCGCTCTTGAGGCAAAGGCGGCAGATCTCGACCAAGAAAAGCTGAACGAAAAGCGTATGAGCATCCGCCCCGAGAAAGAGAAAAGCGCGAAGAAGCGGATAACCAATATGTACGGCTATTGCCAAGATAATCTCTTCCGCGCAAGTAAAAATGCGGTTGCCAAGCGATTTGGTGAACAACCAGCGGATGTTGAAAAGCAAGAACCCAACAAACAGACCGTTCCTACACCGAGTTGGATCAGAGGTAGGAAGAAGAAGGATGATAGAGAGGAGAGATAAGTATTAAGGCATCGGAGAAAGTCGATGCCTTAATGCTATACTCAAAAAAAGCGGAAGCGTTTAGAACACTTCCGCTAAAACATTAGGCAATCGGTAAAATAATAGTAAATATCAATTTGTGGTCTGAATATTCGTAAGTAAGCGAGCCGTTCATAGCTTCAATGTGGCTCTTGCAGATATACAAACCAAGTCCTATATTTTCTTCACCCTCATTACCGGAATAGTACGGACGAAATACGTCCTTGTCGCCGAAGCCCTTGCCGTTATCCGAAACTGTAATAACACACTTATCGAATTTGCGGTATGCACCAAGCCATATTTTACTGCAATCTGCGTGTTCGATAGCATTCAGAACGAGATTTTGAAGTACGGATTTCAAAGCGTCGGGCTTGGCAAAAGCACAGGAACGTTTTGCCGAAAATTTCATTACGATACCGTTTGCCTCCGCATCGGGTGAAAGCTCCGTGTAAACAGTCTTCAAAATTTCGTCCACCGCTATGTTTACAGGTGTTTCAGCTACGTATTTCCGCTTTGCATAATCGGAAACGGTTGAAAGATTTTCGTGTAAATCCGTAACCTTTGCTTCAATAATATCAATGGTTTTGAGTTGTTCCTCACTCTTTTCTCGCTGCCTCAATATAGAAAGGTAAGTACGAGCAGAGGAAAGCGGCTTTTTCATATCGTGAGAAACAAACTGTAATATTCTTTCGCGTTCGTCAATAATGGCGCGCATATTTCTTGTTTGCAATTCAACCTCTGCCGCAAGATTTGCGGTAAGCTGACGGTTGCGGCGTTCGGATAATATAAATTCTCGGAAACCGATTACAAGAATAACACCGAGCATCATTAAGGACAGCCACATAAAAGGACTGTAAAGTACATTCGTACTTTCGTAAAAAGAGAACATTGCATAACCGGCAAGGACAACGGATAAGGCGTTGTTGATACACAAATCAAAGCGGTTTCCGCGTAGAATTTCAATAATGGAAAAGCCAAGAATGACAAGACTTGTGATTACGCCGATAATTTGATATGCAAGCGTAATGGCTTCTGCGTTTGCAATATTCACAAGCGGAACGGAGAAAGCAAGTCCCATATAAACAAGCGACAAAACGATAGCGGTATATTTCACGGGAATTTTTGCAAAGAAATTAGGCAAGGTAAAACCTGCACCAATCAGAAATATTCCGACAGCCGCAGAGCGAACAGCTAACCATAAATATGGTGAATTAGTCGCTCCGACAAGTGACATTGAGGCATACAAAAAGGTTATAATGCCTGCGGCAAAAACAAGTTGAGGAACAAACGCGGTTGCACGCTTCAAAATACAAACGAATACGAAAATAAAGAAAGTAATGAGAGCCAAAAGACCTGTAATCAATTTGAAATTGCTGCCGCCGTCAAGAATAGCGCGTACATCTTCATCAATACCGATAATAGGAGTTCCGACAAATCCGACTTGTTTTCCTTCTTCGGCTTCATAGTGAATGGTGACGATACAACCGTTTTGAATTGGATTTTCACTCCAAGCTCTGTTTGATACAATCAACGGAATATCAAGAAAAATACCTTCCGTTCCGTCTGCGTGGACCACCGTTTCATCATAAGCGAGCTCTTGATCCGTCGTTGCATATTTCACGGAATCAAAACCCGTCAGCGTTCCCATAGAAGCTTCGTGTTGCACACGAACGAATACGTTGCAGGCTGAAAGCATAGGCGGCAGATACATCGTAAGGTGCAACCGTTCATCATCACCTATGTATTCGGCATAGGGGGCAAGATCTTCTTCCCACGTTCCGTTTGCGGGATTGATACCTTCAATGTTGGTAATTACGTACCGGAAAGTACCCTTTGAAGCGAGGGCTTCGCCGTTATGCTCATTACTGATAGAATTTGACGATATTTCCGCATACACGTTAGGATAGTAATTGTATGCGGTCAGTCTTTTAACCTCAAAAAGATCGGTTACTTTTACCGTGGTTGCCGTATGTGTTTCTGTAATGGCAACTTTATTTTCTCTGTCGTAACCGACTTGTATCTCGTAGGTGGTATCGTATGAAGGAGCAATATCTATACACCTTTCTTCCACCATTGGCAAAAGGACGGATATCAGCGTACCGATTATAAGTATGACCGCAAAAATAGCAAGTGATAAAGATTTTTTCTTCTTTGCTGTTCCTCCCCTGTAAAACAATATCCTTTTCCAAATTCGGTATGTATCATTTTCACGTTTCCGCAGGCGTTTGTCAGCTTGATGCGGAGCGTGGATATATGCCTTTTTATTGTCGTTGTGTTAAGACTTTTCATTTTCCAAACGTTTTCGTAAATTTCGCTTGGCAAAAAATATTGCCCTGCGTGTGTAATTAGAAACAACAAAATATTAAATTCGGACGAGGTGAGAGAAATCGTTTTATCTTGAAAGGTGCAGGTGCGTTTAACGGCGTTTACCGTCAATCCGTTTACGGTAATAATTGCTTTTTGTATCGGCAACAGACGTAAGTCAAGACGCATTTCAAGCAGCTTTGGCGAACACGGCTTCACCACGTAATCAAGAGCACCTTGTGTAAATCCTTCTATCATAGATTCTTCCGAGCCTATATCAGATAAAATTACAACGGGTGGCAAGCTATCCACAGCATTAAACAAGTTGATTCCGTTGCCGTCGGATAATATCAGGTCGAGAATGATACCGTCATAGGTATTGTTTTTCGCAAGCTCTATCCCTTCAGCAAGCGTTGTTGCGGTATAGACTTGGTTTTTCATGCTAAAATACGTGCTTAATTCGTTTAGCTCTTCGATATTATCTTCTATAATGAGAAGTTTTCTGTATTCAACAGCCATCTTGCACCTCTTTTCTTCAATTTTTACTCTCCTTTTTCTTATTATATCATATTTTATTGAATTATTCAATCTCTTTCAACCGGTTACGATTGGTTACGATTTCATTCGTGCCAAATCATTTTTCCAAAAATGTGATAAAATCTAAGCAGTAAACTTAAAATGTTAAGTTGATTGTCAAAAATCGAAAGGAGATTGCCATTATGAAAGAGAGAAAACAATCAAAAATTTTAGGGTTGATGCTTGCGTTCTATATGGTCTTAACGATGACCATATCCGGTCTTGGAGCATTACCGATATCAGCTGCCGAGGGCGACGACACCGTTAGCTTTTATGTCGGTGGCGTTCAGCTTGCGAGTTATAATACGCCGGTTTCGGAAGGAGTGGTGGCGTATTATCAGAATGACGGCACAGTTTCTACCACAGAGCCGACAAGTTGGAACGCAAAATTGGAATATAATGAAACGACCGGATACACCCTAACATTAAATGGGTTGCAAGCAAGCCCAAGCATGGCATCTTCTGGTATCAACGACAGAAGTTGTATATATATGGGTGATACACAATTGCCCTTGAATATCGTCCTCAACGGAACAAATACGTTAACAGCTGAGAACGATTTCGGAAGAGGTATATATACTGCTTTATCAAGTGTAAACGTTTCGGGCACAGGATCTCTTGCTATGGTTGGTAATATGTACGGTATTCAGGCTACTGAGCTATCTGTGCTCGGAGGCGAAGTTGAATTTTCAAGCATAAATGCATCTTGTCCTGATACTATGACGGTTTCAAGTTTTGCGGGATCTTCTGTTAAGGTTGGAAATAATGCCGAAACGGCAACAGCTTGGGACGGAACAACGCACTGGTCGAATTATAAATACGTATCGATTGTGCCTCTTTCGCACGCTCATCCTATTTGCGGCAGCTCGCATACCGATATCGGCAACCACACGGGAGCTTGCGAGAATAAGACGTGGACGGCGGTTTCCACCGAGGCAGAGCTGAAGGCGATGACGGCAGGCGGTAGCTACTATCTTACAAACGATATTGAACTCACAAGCGGACTTACTGTACCAAGCATCAATATCTGTCTGAATGGTTTTGAACTGAAACAGAGCGCAAACGCTGCCGCCATTACTGCGAATGGTGGAGTTACACTGAATATCTGTGATTGTTCTGACGAGCACACCGGTACGATCATAGGCGGCTATAACAACAATGGTTCCGGTATTTTCTGTAGTGGTTATTCGGCTCCAACCATTCTTAATGTATACGGCTGCAAGATCACCGGCTGTACCAGAGGTGCTGCTATTGGTCTTGAATACAACGCAACCGCTAATCTCTACGATTGCACCATTACCGGTAATAACGGAAGCTATGGCGGCGTATATTCCTGGTTTGGACCGACCTTGAATATATACAGCGGCGAGATAACTAACAATACAGCCACCTATGCGGGCGGCGGTATCTGGTTACACGAAAGCACGTTAAATCTTTCAGGAAACGTGAAAATCAGCGGTAACACGCTGAATGGAAAGACTAATAACGTACATATTGAGCTTAGCGATGACGATCCTTCGGTTGTAAATATCGGAGCCATGTCAAGTGATTCCCAGATAGGTATTACAATTGGCGAAACGGGTTATAAAGAAGTAACTCCCGGCAACTATGAACAGTACGTGGAATTTAAAGAGGGAATGGTTTCGGCTACGGGTGCGAGTTATATTGACAACTTTTTCAGTGACGTTGACGGATATAAAATCGTAGCCAATGGTCAAGGACTGGATTTGGTGAAGATTATCGAAGCGGAGTGGGGTGCGTCCGCAGATGCTCTTACAGAAAGCGGAACATTGGCGGCTGCTTTGAGTGCGGCAGAGAGTTCAGATACCGACATATATATTCAGCTTCAATCGGATGCCGAGCTTAGCCGTCCTTACTCTTTTGAAAACGGCACGGATGTTATGATCACTCTTGATCTTAACGGACACGATATATCGGCGTCTCTTAGCGGTTATAATCGACTTTTTGGAATTGGCTACGTAGGCAGCGGCGGCTCGACTTACGGATATTTAACTCTGACGGATACCTCGTTGGGGAATAAAGGCACTATTACCGCGAACGCCAATATCGTTTATATGTGTCACGGCAGTACCTTGCGTATAGGCAGCGGTATCAGCGTTGTGTCCACGGGTGGATACGCGCTTCGATTTGAGGGCGGTACAGTTACGGTCGAGGAGGGCGGATTTTTGGCAACCTCTGCAGACAGTAACGCCATCTATATAAACGGTGCGACCTTGAACGGTAATAATATCCCTTTTACCGCCATTACGAATAGTGATTATTATTCCACGGCGGCTATTTACGTAGACCAAGGCGATATTACGGGGCTTAATGCTACCGTCACCGGTCCGACCGCTTTGAGCTTGGGACACAGTTGGTATCCTTCAAAGTTCTTTAACGTAGAAATTACGGGCGGAACGTATACGGGCACCCAATATTACGCTATTGTAATAAATAACGAAAGCGGCGAAAATTCTTCGCTTTCGCTGAAAGGCGGTACTTTCGTCGCAGGAACGGGAGCACAGGGTGTTATCGACCTTTACAGCACCGGAACGGTTCTGAATACATATAGCAGTCTTTTGGCTGAAGATCACGCTTATACAGACGGCGTTAGCCCTGCGGCGATAACGAATGAGACCAAGCTCTCCGATGCGAGAACTCTTGTTGTTAAGAATAAGAGCGAGCTTCCCACAGGAAAAACCATTATCAGTATTGAAAAGACCGCTACAAACGGACTTGTTGATACCTATACCGTTACCTATGACGATGGTTCTACCTACGAGTTTACCGTAACGAACGGTGAGGCAGGACAGCCCGGCGAAAATGGTGATAACGGAAAAACTCCTACCTTCAAGATTGAAACGGGTGAATTGAAAGTATCCTACGATGACGGTTCAACTTGGACATCTCTCGGAAACGTGACGGGCACTCCCGGTGCTACCGGACGAGAAGTTCAGCTTCAAGTGAACGGCGGATATATCCAATGGAAATACGAAGGTGACTCCGCTTGGACGAATCTCGTTTCTCTTGAAACACTGGTCGGTTCGGACGGTCGTGAGGTGACCTTCCGCGTAGAAGACGGATACATTCAATGGCAATATGTTGGTGACACGACTTGGACAAACCTGATTCCTCTCGTTTCTCTTACCGGAGAAAAGGGAGATAAGGGAGATAAGGGCGATAAGGGCGATGATGGACGCGAGGTGACCTTCCAAGTGGCAAACGGATATATCCAATGGAAGTACGTTGGTGATTCCGAGTGGATAAACCTCGTTGAGATTGCATCCTTGGTTGGCGCTAAAGGCGACAAGGGTGATGTCGGCGACGATGGACGCGAGGTTCAGTTGCAGGTATCTAACGGTTATATTCAATGGAGATATGAAGGCGATGCTATGTGGACAGACTTGCTTTCTCTCTCTTCTCTTGTTGGAGCAAAGGGCGATAAAGGTGATGTCGGTGACGATGGGCGAGAAGTAACGTTTAGAACATCGAGCGGCTACATTCAGTGGCAGTATGTAGGCGACACGGAGTGGACGGATTTGGTTGAACTTGCAACCTTGGTTGGTCCCAAGGGAGAGGACGGCAAGACACCCGAGTTCAAGGTTGAAAATGACGTACTTTACGTTTCCTACGATAACGGAACGACTTGGACGGAACTTGGCAACATCGGCGGCTCTGACGGTACTGACGGTCGCAACGGTCAGGACGGTAAAACTCCTACCTTCAAGATTGAAAACGGCGAGCTTAAGGTTTCCTACGACAACGGCGCAACTTGGACTTCACTTGGGAATGTTCAAGGTGCAGATGGTACGAATGGAACAAACGGTACGAATGGCTCTGACGGTAGGGACGGACAAGATGGCGAGGACGGTAAAACTCCCACCTTCAAGATTGAAAATGGCGAGCTTAAGGTTTCCTATGACAACGGCTCAACTTGGACTTCACTTGGAAACGTTCAGGGTGCAGACGGCGTAAACGGCACTGACGGTACGAATGGTACAAACGGCACCAATGGCGTTGACGGTAAAACCCCCACTTTCAAGATTGAAAACGGTGAGCTTAAAGTTTCCTACGACAACGGCGCAACTTGGACTTCACTCGGGAACATTCAAGGTGCAGATGGTACGAATGGAACAAACGGTACGAATGGCTCTGACGGTAGGGACGGACAAGATGGCGAGGACGGTAAAACTCCTACCTTCAAGATTGAAAACGGTGAGCTTAAAGTTTCCTACGACAACGGCGCAACCTGGACTTCACTCGGGAACGTTCAAGGTGCTGACGGAACAGATGGTAGAAACGGTTCCAATGGTAGTAACGGAAAAGACGGCAAGGACGGAAAAGACGGTATCACCCCTCAACTTCGTATCAATACAGAGACAAACGAGTGGGAGGTTTCTTACGACAATGGCACAACTTGGATTTCTCTCGGAGTAAAAGCTACGGGAGAAAAAGGTGATAAGGGCGACAAGGGCGACACCGGTGCCGCAGGTGCGGACGGTAAGGATGGCATTGACGGCAAAGACGGTGTTGATGGCAAAGACGGAGCGGTTATAGAAAAAGGCACTGATGGGTTAGTTATAGTGGCAATTATAATCGGTTGTATCGCTATTTCCGGTGAAATTGCATTCCTTGTATACGCCATTATCAAAAAAGAAAAAGCGAAAAGTGAATAATTCTGTAAATCCGAGATGTGTATAGTACGCAAAGGATTAAAACAAAGCAGGGCGGTAGGCTACATTGTAGCTTGCCGCCCTTGTAATAATGTAAAAACGATTCAAATCAATAAATATCAGATCGCTTTTGTGAAAAATATGTAAACATTTAATTCTTTCCCTTGACAAATGTTATCAGAGGATAAGGTCTTGAAGAAAATGCCCGAGAGCCTCTGTAATTCCCTTTGCGAAAAGTATCAGGCGGAACAGGAAAC
>CALVHT010000198.1 GCA_944328645.1 uncultured Clostridia bacterium | reverse complement strand
AATCAGTCAAGACTCCCATGACGTTCGATACAGGCACCGAACCAAAGGTACGGCTATCCGAACTGTCGTCTCGGTTGTCTCCCATAACAAATATCGCATCCTGTGGAACCGTGATCGAATCAAAAGAGTTTCTCTTGGTCCAGGAAAAGCCCAAATAGGATTCGTCAACGACGCAAAACGAATTGGTTCCCTCTTCTTTGCGATACAAGACTCCATCCTCTGCACGCAAAACATCCCCCGGTAACCCGACCACCCGTTTAATCAACTGTTTCCAGTTGTGTTGTGTCTCATCCCAGCGAGAAAAAACTACGATATCTTCGTACTGCACGCTTGCTGTCGTGCAAATGAATAGATAGTCATTGTCATGCAGGGTTGGTTCCATGGATGCTCCGTCTACACGAACCCCGATCAATATCTGCGTGAAGACGTACACAAAAATAATGAAAACACCGAAAAGCAAGACAAAAAAATGCAGTGTTGAACGATTTTCCCCCCAGGGATCTCTATAATTGTTGAAGGCTTTGTGCAAGTCACCGTATTCAGTCATTTCTCCCCCTTTGAGGGTTTAATTGCCCTTCGGAAGTCCGATACGGAGAGCATGACAACACGCCCGCATGTATCGCATTTGAGTTTATAGTCGGCTCCAACACGAATGATTGTCCATCGGTCACCGCCGCAAGGGTGCTTTTTTTTAGTGGTTACTTTATCTCCTATTGAGTATACCATATTTTCGTTCATAGAAAAAGTAAATTCCGTGAAAATTTATAGCCAAAGCAAATTATTTAGACAAAATTCGTTGGACGAATAAAAAGAAATATATTTCGCGTCGGAAAGTTTCGCCAGCGGCTTATTTTCTTCCGTCTTAAAATCCTTTGCGGAAAGAACATGATCCGTCCAACATTGGCAGCCGGCCAGGAACAGATTGCAGACATATTTTATGTTTACACCATTCTTCTCGGCACAGATGGTGATCTGTACCGTCGTCGTTTCCGGATTAAAAATATCAAATTTGAGCAGTGCATTCTCGCTCGGGCGATAACGTATATCGTTGATTCGGAAAAAGCGCAATCCGTAAGGAGAGGCAACGCCGCGGATCCTATACGGACCATTCATCAAGAATATCGGCGAGACGGAATTATCCAAAAAACAGTCTGCCAATGTATTTTTATCAAATCGATCTAAAGTAAAACTGTCTGTTCCGTTTAAACTACTATATAAGATGCGACATTTGTCGACTTGGTTCGAATATGCCTTTTCGATTCGTTTCATCGCAATCCTAGAGGAAACAGCAAAACCGCAACTATATTTGGCTTTCGCAAAGGCAAACACTCTCGACGCACCGCGACATGTATTGAGACGAAAAACTTGCTCGTCCGGCTCTCGGCGCTTCAGCTCGCATTGGACCCAGTCTCGCACCGCTGCCTCACAGGTATCTTCTGCCATATATACTTCACAGTACGTGACCTCTCCGTTCCGATCAAACGAGATCTTGGCGACCAATTCGCCGTCAACATCCTCTTCAATCTGTACATCTGCCGGCTGCGGAACAAAAACGGCCCTGCCTTTCAAATACTTTTCTAAAAACAAATCCAGGTCGTTTAAGCCAGTATTCCCGATATGCCCATTATATCGCGCGGCAAAATAAAATGTCTTTTCTTGCGACGGATTGACTCGAGCCATCGTATCAAATGCACGGTCTGCGTCAAAACGCTCGTCATTAGTCGAACACAACATAAGCACGGGACATTTTACATACGGCGCGTACGATTGTGATTCGACGCCTGCAATATAGCGATAGCGCTCATCATCCATTTTTAGTTCAAAAGATTCCCCGTATTTATTGATTCCCCGATATGCTTGCCAGCCACCCGCACAGATCGGTACAACACAGGAAAGCTTGTCACATGTAGCCGCCAATTGCCAAACGATGTCTCCCCCGTCGCGGATCCCGATCGCACCGATGTTCCCCACTTGCGGCAAGGAAGCTAAAAATTGAACTCCATATCGCGCAACGGCGACCCACTCGTACCAACTCGTCTCTTTCGCGCTTTCGTCTGCGTGGTCGAAATGCCGCCCGGAGATGCGAACATTGGCATAGGATACAGATTCCGGATACATCGTATATCCGTCCGTTCCCTTCCAAGACCCGCGGTAATCCGGCATCAAAACACAATACCCCTGCGCAACAAAGCGTTCCACGACCGAAAAATCTGCCGTCAAAGAAGAATCCGGTAAAATCAATATGGCCGGCCGCTTCCCGCCGCCACCCAAAGGCTCTCCGTATCGCGCAAAAATATTGACTCGTTCGTTTCCGACCGCACGACCGTAAAAACGAATGGTACGCAACAGTGCGTGTTCCGTTTTCTTTTCGTTTAAAAGCGATTCGTTCAGCGGAAGCGAATCATCAAAATCGCCCCATAAAGTTGTCGGTGTTAAAATTTTGTTAGCCAAGTTCCTTTTCTCCGTTCAACAGCATATTTTTATTGACGAGCTGCCGTTTTCGCTTGCACCCGTCACAACGATCTTATTCTCGACACGATGTTTCAACTCTTCAACATGAGAGATCAATCCGATCATAAAATGTGTATTTTTTAGTTTCTCCAAACTGTCCATGACTGTGTCGATCAGTTTTTCATCCAAAGTGCCAAAGCCTTCGTCCAAAAAGAAAAATTCTATCGGTTTTAAAGATTTTGCATAAATCGCCGCGGAAAGCG
>CALVHT010000197.1 GCA_944328645.1 uncultured Clostridia bacterium | reverse complement strand
AAGGTACAATAAAAAAAAATACAGGGGATGAGTCAGCCAATATGGATAAATGGGATCGACGATTTATGGAGTTGACCGAAACGGTTGCCGGGTGGTCAAGTTGTTTTCAGGAAAATCGCCATGTCGGAGCTGTGATTGTGCAAGGAAAGCGTGTTATGACAACCGGGTATAACGGCGCGCCGGCAGGAATCCGCAGCTGTGTTGACCGCTGCGAATGTCTGCGTCGCAACTTAAATATTCCCAGCGGAACCCGCCAGGAGATCTGTTATGCCGTGCATGCGGAACAAAATGCAATTATTCAAGCTGCGCGTTTAGGGGTAAAGATCGAAGGGGCGACCCTTTATTGCACGCATCAACCGTGCGTAATTTGTGCAAAAATGATTATCAATGCCGGAATTGTGCGAGTGGTCTATAAACATGGATATCCGGATGATTTTTCGGTACAACTGTTTCGCGAGGCGAATGTTTTGCTTCAAAAATATGAAGATTTAGAAAAGGAGTGAGTCCAATGAACCCGATTGTTACTTTTACGATGCAAGACGGAAAAGTGTTTCGTGCAGAGCTTTATCCGGATAAAGCGCAGAATACCGTCAATAATTTTATTTCGCTCGTTTCCAATGGTTTTTATGATGGGTTGACGTTTCATCGCGTAATAGAAGGTTTTATGATTCAGGGCGGAGATCCCGCGGGTAACGGTATGGGCGGGCCTGGTTATTCCATTGCCGGGGAGTTTCGGATGAACGGATATCCGAAAAACGATATTAAACACCTGCGCGGGGTTTTATCGATGGCGCGCTCCATGATGCCCAATAGCGCTGGTTCGCAGTTTTTTATTATGCATGCCGACGCGGCGCACTTAGACGGACAATATGCCGCGTTTGGAAAAGTGATTGAAGGTATGGACGTGGTCGATGCGATTGCTCAGGTTCCGACCGATATGCGCGATCGTCCTTTGCAGCCACAAACGATCGCCTCAGTCACAGTCGATACGTTTGGGATCGAATATCCGGAGCCGATTCGTGTGCGTCGCTAAATGGATCAGAAAGTTGAATGTTTAAGATGGGTCGATGCGGTTGCATCGGCCCTTTTTTGTGGTGTTAATCATATATATAAGATATGATATCCGATTTTCATAACGATTTATTGACCGAGGATCAAAATTTCTGTTCGGAGAGGAGGTCCAAAGAAGTTTGTTGTGCTGTTTGTGCTCTCTTTCGCGGGGAAAAAGACTACGGCGCTGTACGAGCCATCGCGCAAGCATTCGTACAAAGGCAAAAACCAAACCTGGCTCTCGGATTGGAGGACATTTCTTATTGGAAGGAAGAGAATGCTGATGAAATTGCTTTTTGGAATCCAATTTATGCATCCCTGACCTGGAACGGGCGCAATGCTTTGGCGGGAGGGTGTATGGATGGCGGAGGTTTGACTGAACGCGGAAAGCGAGTTCTCCGTTTTTTGAAAGAGCAAAATATTTGCTTGGACTGTGCGCATTTAAATCAAGAAAGTTTTCGTGAGGTTTTGAAGACAGACCTTTCCATAATTGATTCGCATACGTGTTTTGCGAAGATATGGGAACACCCGCGCAATTTAGAAGATTGGCAAATAGCGGAAATTGTTCGTCGCGGTGGGTTAATCGGCATAACCTTTGTCGGACGATTTTTATGCCGCGGCCCAGCGACGGCGCAGGATGTGTTTCGGCATATCGATTACGGCGTTCAAAAATATGGATGTGATTATTTTTGTTTGGGAACGGATTTTGGCGGAACAAGCGATCTTCCGAGCGATCTGCAGAATTATGAGCAGGCAGATTCGTTGCGCGAGCAGTTTTGGAAAGCGGGTTATCCCCCCCAAAGTATTGAGAAAATTTTAGTTGAAAATTTACAAGGTTATTTGGCAAAAAAAGACCGAAAGCGCCGCCAATCTCGTTGAAAGAAAGCGTCCAAACATTTTTTTACAAAATTCGACAATTTATTTCATAAATTTACAATATTTGTAAAAATATTATTCCTTTTTGTACGAAAAACACTTCACAAATACATGACGATTCTGTATAATATTCATATAATTCTAAAATATAACAAAAAGGGAGGTTATGTTGCAATGCAGCAGAAGAAAATCGCCATTTTGGAAAACAGCCGCGAGACCGCGCAAGAGATGGCGGAATGTCTGCGTGGGGAGGGATTCGACGTATGCGCCGTCACCGACGACGGGAGCGAAGGGCTTGCAATGGTCGAACGTTTGAAACCGGATGTCTTGCTGGTCAGTTTGGTGCTGAAAGAATTGGATGGGTTTGGGGTATTGGATCGCTTGAAGGAGATGCGTTCAAACGCGAGCGTAATTGTTACAGGCAATTTCGCGGAAGATGAAATCGTCTCGCGCGTCATGGCCAAGGGGGCGCGGTATTATCTGATGAAGCCGATCTCTCCTTCCATCGTTGCCGCCCGCGCCAAAGAGCTTGCTTTCGGCGGGGATAAAAGCTCTGCCTCTCATACAACCGTGCGCGAAAAAAGAAATCCGATCTCATTGGATGAGAAGATTAGCGGGATTTTTATTTCGATCGGGATTCCTCCGCATATCAAGGGATACGGCTATTTGCGCGAAGGGATCAAAATGGCCGTGGAAGATCCGTCCATCATCAACAACGTAACCAAACAACTTTATCCGAAGATTGCCGAAAAGTTTGAAACGACGGCAAGCAAAGTTGAGCGCGCTATCCGTCACAGCATCGAAGTTGCCTGGAACCGACAACGCGTTGATGCAATCAACGCCGTATTCGGCGTGCGCGTCTATATCGGGACGGATAAACCGACGAACAGCGAGTTTATTGCCTTAGTGGCGGATAAACTGATCTTGGAAGGATTGGTCAATTATTAAATTTCGTTATCGTGAGAAAATATCATCCATGCGCCGAGTGATATGGCGCGAATTGGAAGAATATTCCGTCTTTCGTTTTTGTGACAAAGCAAACGCCTCGTTGCCGTAAAGGGAACGGGGCGTTTGCTTTGTCAAAGAATAATGTCAACAAATTACTGGGGGGTAGCGTGCGGAAGACTGGAGTCCGATTCGTTGCGTCGCGCCATACGAAAGCGGTACGGCGTCGTGCCATGCCGCGAGCGAAAGATGCGATGGAAATAGCTTTGGTTTTCATATCCGACCGTCCGAATGATTTCTTCCACACTTAAGTCAGAAGAAGTGAGCAATTTTTCCGCGACGGACAAGCGCTGTTCGGCAAGGAGCGCGCGGAAGGTTTTGCCGCATAGTTCGTGGATGCGTCGGGAGAGGTAT
>CALVHT010000196.1 GCA_944328645.1 uncultured Clostridia bacterium | reverse complement strand
TCGCCATCTGCTTTCAAGAGCATTAACTCTCCTCTGCCATATAATTCAGCAGGAAGAACAAAGCTCCCCTCTATGTTTTCATACGCCTCGATCGGCTCGCCGCAGGCAACTTGTCCGACAAGCGGCGCATTGACTGCTTCCGTTCTGAAACGCTTGTCCACCTTAATGCTTCCGTCCCCTGCTCTTTCTATCAATCCACGATCTGAAAGTACAGACAAATAATTCTTTACCTTAGATGTAGACGAAAAACAAGACGGAAATCTGTTGGCTATTTTCCTGTACGTTGGCGAGCTGCCGTTTAACTTCTAAGATTCAATAATGTACTCGTGCAAAGTTCGCAAAAGATCTTCATCATATCTTCTCATTAGGTACCTCCTTATTTAGTAAAACACCCTGTTTTCTAAAAGGTGAGTATATTATATCATAGAAAAATGTCTGCTGCAAGTTTGTCGCGTTAAATAGAATTAACGCGACAGGAAAATTTTTCCTTTTTTTGGCATAAAAGAACGCAAGATATGGTTCCGGCGTTCTTTTGATTATCAATCTTTTTAATCTGTAATATTAAACCAAATTCGTCTTTTTCAGAACAAGTCCGCTTACGCTGCCGAGTCCTACGGCAAAAGCCGCGCCGCCAACAAAGCACAAAATAACATTTATAAAAGTAGAATTGAGCGGCGTTATCATAGGTATCATTGTAAACAGCAGCATACCCATGGCAAGCGATACGACGATAGAAAGCCACAGCCTTTGTTTTGCGCTCACGCTTACCAAAAGGAAAATCGCATCAAAGACCGCCATGAGAAAGATCTTAGCCAGTATACACAAAACAATTCCCTCTGTTCCCGCAACGCCCGTATCAAAGGAAAGCCCCGCGATCGCGCCACCGATCATAGCCCCGATAAAATAGGCGAGCAGCATTCCGACGCTGCCGACAAAGCCGATGAGCGATTTTGAAATGATGTATTCGGCTTTTGGGGGACGAACGGTAAAAAGATTTTTCGCATATCCGCTGCGGAAATCGTCCGCCACAAAAATACAAACGAGAATGGCCGCGAAAAAGTAAATTAAGTTGATATTGCACATGGTCGTAAGATCCATCGTTGCCCCTGCATTTGAGCCACTGACCGAGCCGATCGCTTGCCAAATTTTCACCGATAAAACCGTAGATAGCTCCGATGGGAACGGTCATATTCAGCCCGTCTACGGCATACAAGCCGCGGAAACTTTTGGAAAGGTCTCTGATTTCAATGGCGTTCATGTTTTTCTCCTTGTCTTTTCATAATAGAATCCTTTGGCGTTAAAAACGGTATCACACCGCTTGCCGAATAGGGAATTGCGAGTTGTTTCAATTCTGCAAGAAACGCCTTTACATATTTATCGGATTCAAAGCTCTGTTTGAAATGAAAGCAAAATTTATCGCCGCAAGAAAGCATTGTAATGCCAAGTCCTGCCGCGCCGGAATTGTAAAAGCCTGCGGTATCCACATACCGCGCGTTTTCGTTCAGCACAAGCTGGCCGAGATAGCTTATTACATAGGTGTTGAGGAGCATTCCGTTAAAAAAATCCATCATGCCCTGTTTGGACACATAATCGGGCAGGCTGTCCAACTTTTCAAACAATTCAAGCGAGGAATTCGCCGCCCGCCTTAAATTGTCACGGCTGCACTGTTCCTTCAACAGAGCTCTTTGCCGCTCGGCGCATTCCGCAAGTGGCATCGATAAATTCCCTTTCTCAAAAGGAAGCGGAATACTGCGCACACAGTTTTTGAAGGTATTGGGCAAATCAAGCGCATCCCGGATATCTACCGCAATATTGGCATTTATCGGCTTGTCGAAATCGGGATACAATCCCGCAATTCCACGGCTCATGAAAAGAGATGTCAGGATGACGGGAGTTGCGTGATTTGCCCTGCACGCCTTCATAAACTCGGAGGAGGGAATGCGGATCTCATAGCGATAGTCGGTTTCGTGTTCCTCAACCACATTTTTGGGAATGGGATACGCATCGCGCGACACCGATGCGGCCTCTTTTGTTTCGTCAAAGGAATATCCTCTCAAATTAGGTTCTGTCGTTTCGTTTTCCAAAAGCGGATCGGTTGCCAGACGGATGCCGCCTGCGGAAGCTGTGCTGCGGTACCGCAATTTGCAGTAATACCAGATGAGCGTTTCCACAAACGGCTTTATACCCTTTCCGTCGCACAGTGCGTGATGCCAGGAGACATAGACTGATTTACCGTAGTATGTAATATCGATCAGGTGATAGTCGCAACTTATATGTCCGAGTCTTGCAAGCCGTTTTGTTTTCCGTGCTGTCAACGACAGATCGTTTCGGACAATATAAAAATCCCCATCCAATTCAACCAATTTCGTATTCAGGTAAGGATATCTTTTCATGGTTTCCGTAAGCGCCTGATTCAGGAACGAGCCGCTTACATTTTTGCGGAAAGATATTTCGAACACTTCGCTTTCCATCCCGTTTTTCTGATAAAGGTATGACTGACCGGAGCGTATCTTTTCAAGTTTTGCGCCGGGAACGGAGCCGGAGGTGTTGATCTGCCGTGTTTTGTCGCTGCGCTTGACTTTTTCGTATAGATTTTGTAACAGGTTCATATTCGGGTTCCTTCTATTATCTCGGTATTTTATCGGTTTTGCGAAGTGATTTTCCTCCCGCCTCCATGCGTGCCTTTGCCGCAGAAAACCGTTTGAAAATTATTTATTCAAGAGCTCGTCGCTGAGAGCGAGAACCTGATCGCCGTATTTCTTTTTTCTCGATTTGAGCATTGCTTTGTAAATAAAATAATTTGCGACGCACAGTGCAATACCGACGCAGCCGATCACAATGCCTGCGGGCATCATGGCAGGTACCGACACCCCGATAACTTTCATTGCAAAGCACATACCCGTACCGAGCACAAGCGCACTTGCAGAGCCGAAAATATAAGCAAAAATTTCTGCCGGGCGCTTTACTTTTCTGTCGAGTTTGCGCAATTTTTCAAGTTTGGTTTCTTCGTGCGGCAAATACTGCGCGCGCACATTTTCTGCATATTTGGTTTGATTTTCATGGTTCATCATTTCTGTAAGCTCCTTGTTTTGATTTTGTACCTGCATTGTAACCCGCCGTTGTAAACCTTTTATTCGGTTTTTGTAAGACTTTTGTAAAAATAAATATCCACCGGCTAAGCCGGTGGTTTTTCAGTTTCGGGCTATTAGCCCTAATACTACCAGCGGCGCGCAAG
>CALVHT010000195.1 GCA_944328645.1 uncultured Clostridia bacterium | reverse complement strand
GATCAACACCGCACAAAGCATCGCCATCGAGAATCAAAACATGCAGATCATGCCGGAACATTTACTGTACGCATTGGTCGATCAAGAAGGTGGTTTAATTCCACAGCTTCTTCAAAAGTCCGGAACGGATACTGACCGTTTGCTGGCAATGCTCGATTCTGAGATCAGCAAAATCCCGGCTGTCAGCGGGAGCGGACGCGAACCGGACAAAATCTATATTTCTCCGATCACCGATAAAATTTTCAATGAAGCAGAACGTTTGGCCAACTCTCTAAAAGACGAATACGTTTCGGTCGAACATATCATGCTTGCTATTTTTGATCACACAACGGAAGCGCTGCAAACAATCTTTCGATCGCTCGGCATTAGCAAAGATCGGTTTCTAACGGAATTGAAGAAAGTTAAGACGGATCGTGTAACAAGCGATGAACCAGAAAACACTTATGATGCCCTTTCAAAATACGGCTTTGACCTTGTGCAGCGCGCAAAAGAACAAAAGTTGGATCCGGTAATCGGTCGCGACAATGAAATCCGAAATGTTATTCGGATTTTATCGCGAAAATCCAAGAACAATCCTGTCTTGATCGGCGAACCAGGCGTCGGAAAAACGGCCATTGCCGAGGGCTTAGCACAGCGCATTGTCCGCGGCGACGTTCCCGAAGGATTAAAAAACAAAACGATTTTTGCTCTCGATATGGGATCTCTGATTGCAGGAGCCAAATTTCGGGGCGAATTTGAAGAGAGACTCAAAGCTGTTCTCAACGAGATTAAAAAGAGCGAAGGAAAAATCATACTCTTTATCGATGAGCTGCACACCATCGTCGGCGCCGGTAAGTCTGACGGCGCAATGGACGCAGGCAACCTGTTAAAACCGATGCTTGCACGCGGCGAACTACACTGCATCGGAGCCACTACCCTCGACGAGTATCGTAAATATATTGAAAAGGATGCTGCTTTGGAACGCCGCTTCCAGCCGGTCATGGTTGACGAACCTACCGTGGAAGATACAATTTCGATCTTGCGTGGATTAAAGGAACGGTATGAAGTCTTTCATGGCGTTCAAATCCACGACCAAGCCCTTATTGCAGCTGCAACACTTTCGCATCGCTATATTTCCGATCGCTTTTTGCCCGATAAAGCCATCGACCTGGTCGACGAAGCATGCGCGACAATCCGTACAGAAATCGATTCGATGCCGTCCGAGATGGACGACATTGCGCGTAAAATCATGCAGTTGGAAATCGAAGAAATGGCCCTCCGAAAAGAAACCGACAGCCTTTCGAAAGAGCGCCTAAATGCGTTGCAAAAAGAGCTTGCCGAACTGCGTGACCGGTTTAACGAAATGAAAGCTCAATGGAATACCGAAAAAGAGAGCATTCATGTCGTTTCCGACACCAAAGCAGAAATTGAAAAGGTAAACGGAGACATCGAAGCAGCCCAAAGAATCGGAGATTATGAACAAGCAGCAAAGCTGAAATACAGCCGTTTACCCGAATTACAGAAAAAACTGGAGGAAGCGCAAAAAAATAGTACCGCCAGTTCTCCGCACACTTTGTTGCGCGACACCGTGACCGAGGAAGAAATTGCTCGCGTCGTCTCGCGCTGGACCGGTATCCCTTTGGCAAAACTCATCGAAGGCGAACGCGAAAAATTGCTCCACTTAGATGATATTTTACATCGCCGTGTCATCGGGCAGGAAGAAGCCGTTACAAAAGTGACGGAAGCAATTCTTCGGTCTCGCGCTGGGATTGCGGATCCGAATCGCCCGATCGGTTCTTTTCTGTTCCTCGGACCTACCGGCGTAGGCAAAACGGAATTGGCAAAAGCATTGGCTGAATGTTTGTTCGATGACGAGCACAACCTGATTCGGATCGACATGACCGAATATATGGAAAAGTTTTCTGTCTCTCGGTTGATTGGGGCGCCTCCCGGCTATGTCGGCTATGACGAAGGCGGGCAGCTGACCGAAGCTGTACGCAGAAAGCCCTACTCCGTCGTTTTGTTCGATGAGATCGAAAAAGCCCATCCAGACGTTTTCAATATTCTTCTACAAGTACTTGATGACGGACGAATCACAGACTCGCAAGGCCGAACAGTGGATTTTAAAAACACCATCATCATTCTCACATCCAATCTTGGCTCTTCGTATCTTTTAGACGGTATCGACGAAAATGGTAACATCCTACAAGATGCGAAAGACCAAGTATCCCAGCTTTTAAAACAAAGTTTCCGACCCGAATTCTTAAACCGCTTGGATGAAATTGTCTATTACAAACCGCTGACAAAGGCCAATATCACTAAGATCATTGACTTACTCATCGATGATTTACAAACACGCATGCAGGATAAACAGCTAAATTTGAACATTACACCGCTGGCTAAAGAACTGATCATCGAAAACGGTTACGATCCTATCTACGGCGCGCGACCTCTAAAACGCTATTTGCAGAGTAAAATTGAAACGATTATCGCAAAAACCATGATCGCAAACGATCTGCAACCCGGCAATACGATCGAAATTGGTGCAAAGGATGGCGACTTTACAATCTCAATCCAATAAACAACAAGCCCGGAGGATTAAATCCTCCGGGCCTTGCTTATCTTACCACATCGAAGTTTCAAGCAACTCTTGCTCCCTGATTCTGCTCGCTCTGCTCCAAAAGCAAACACAAATTCTACTTTCGAGACCTGCTTAAAATTTCTGTACGTTGGCAAAATAAAAGGATATAAATTCTTCTTTTCGGTCGCCTGTGTCCGTTGAACAAGGGAATTTAACAAACATGCATTTCACGCAAAATGGCACGCGCAATGATATGAGACCCGATTGCTCCTGGATGCACGCGATCCCATGAAATCGACTGCCCTGGACGGGAAAGCATATATTCATCAAATTCCTTTTGAAGATCCAATAGTTTGCGCCCATATTGCAACGCCACTTCGCGTAAAATATCCGTGTAGCGCTGGGTCATCTCGCGCATTTCATCCGCATGATTGCGTTCCAAAAAAAACGGCGTCATCCAACGAAATTCTCGGATCTGTTGAGTCATTTCACTGATTTGAACCAAATTATGGCGGTATTCGTCTTCCGAGATCAACCAGGAAGAAGGGTCAATAAAATCAAAATAACGCCACACGTCATTGATCCCAATCATGCAGAAAACGACGTCCGGCCGTTCTTGCGTGACGTCATTCTCCCAGCGGGCAACCAGTTGCTTCGACGTATTGCCGCTGACCCCTGCATTGATCACCCGGTATTCATGAAATGGACAGAAAGCAAACAATGCATCGCGGACCAGTTTAACATATCCATTACCAAGTCCATCCGCGGTCAACGTTTTCTCCGCGTCTGTCGTCGAATCGCCTGCAAAAATAATCTTGTCTCCGTTCCGTAACATAACCTGCGTTTATCCCCTTTATTGTTTTTCAATAAAATCCAACAGTTTGCGCGCTAAAATTGCATGCCCTGCGTTGTTCGGATGTAACCCGTCTTCAAGACAATTTTGGCATAAATCGTGAATTTCCAAATCTGTTTCGTACAACCCATACAGATCGAAACACGCAAAAGAGAATTCCTGCGCTTTCCGGCGAATCACTTCCGCGTACCTTCCTAAATCCCGCGGTTCAAATACCGACAAAACGGCGCGACGCAACGGCGTCAACACGATCACACGGCTTTGAGCAAAATACGCATGCAATCCGCTAAATAATTCTTGGACAGCCCCGCAAAAAGTCTCACTATCCGTATCCTCGAGCTCTCCGAATTCGGCATCTCCGTGTCCATAGTCATTTGTACCCCCAAATACAACGATCACATCGGCATCCGGATCCATTTCTCGATACCGGCTGCAAAAATCCCGGTTCCACTCGGCCGATTCGTAAGTAATCTTTTGTTTTGCATAACGCGTTCCGCCTATTCCATAATTTCGAACACAGGCCGGCTTACCTTCTTGCCGGAACACCTCCACAAAGGAATGCTGCGCATCGGAGGCGCCAACGCCCTCCGTTATGCTGTCTCCCAAAAAATTAAATTTTTTTCCTTCCACTTTCACGTTTGTTTCCCTCGATAACTTCGATTCCGTTTAATTTCACGCATCAAATCGTTCTATATTTGCAAACGTTATCGGTAACTCCCCGCGCTCGATTGCATGCACAATTTCAACCGTTCGATCATTGAAT
>CALVHT010000194.1 GCA_944328645.1 uncultured Clostridia bacterium | reverse complement strand
CTCTTTACAAAAAGCATCCAACCAGTCCGACTCGGAATACGCATCCACAACAATCGTTCCGACCCCGCTCTCCACTGCGTAGGAAAGCTCTGCCGGCAATTTATTGTTCCCATGCATATAGATGCGTTCGGCAGGAAAACCCGCTTGAATTGCCGTATACAATTCACCGCCCGAAACAACATCGATGCCAAGATTTTCCGATTGTACGATTTTATAAATCGCCAAACAAGAAAAAGCCTTGGAGGCATATAAAACCATTCCGTGCCCGTCGTACTCTGCTTTCAGCGTATGATCGTACACGGCACACATCCGGCGAATATACTCCTCATCCATAACATAAAGAGGTGTTCCGAATCGTTGCGCCAAGTCAACCGCATCCGCTCCGCCAATCTCCAAATGCCCTTTCTTATTTACTTTTAACGTTTCCCTTTCGTTCATCTTTTTACCTCATGCTTTTTTTATTGTAACAAAAAAGTTTAAAAAAGGCAAGAGATTGAACCTCGTGCGAAGAAGTTCCTACAGAAACCCCTTTTCTTTGACATTTCTAACACATATTTTGAATCACTCTCACAACCGCTTACACCGCTTTGAATTGATTTGAAGTTTTTTTATTTTTCATATCTGAAATACTTGCCAATCCAACAATTCAATGGTATAATATATTAGACATTTTTGGTGTTCGGTTGAATTTTATGGGGGCATAGCTCAGTTGGTTAGAGCGCTCGCTTCACATGCGAGAGGTCGTAGGTTCGAGTCCCACTGTCCCTACCAAATTTAAACAACTAGAACTGCTTTCTTTTGTAAAGCATGTTCTGGTTGTTTTTTGTTTCCCGCTGTTGTTCTCCTCCTTGGAAAAATAAAAGCTGCGCTGTCCGCATCTTGATATCTATACCAGCAAATCTTCTCTCGTTGTTTTTTCTCTTTTAAAATCTTCCGTTTAAAAAGCCCGGCGGAAACGATCGTTTCCGCCGGGCTTTCTATGCCCATCAGATTCTCTCCGGTTCATTCCTCTGAACTTTCCTTTATCGAAGGTTTCGATGACAAAAAGCAACAACCTCTTGCATAACCTCGGCATCTTCCTCCGTAATTTTTCGATAGTCGATCGCCTGATAGTATTCCCGTGCACGAGCACGATTTCGTTTTGATTTTTCAGCAGCCTCTCGAAATTGCTCATGCATCATTCGCTCGGCCTCACACGTCAAATACACATTATGTCCTTTTTCCGGGAAACTTTTATAATCTATGTTTTTCTGCCCCTGAAAAATTTCCCCCATTTTTTTACCATTATAGCGAAAAAGAACCGTCTGATCTTGTTCTCCATACAGAAGCAACACCGGAGTGGCCGTATCCTTTAACGATCGAACGCTATTTTGATTTGCCTTTTTACCAAATCGAATACGATTCATCCATCGAAACAACAAAGTAAAGACTGAAATCAACGGAGGACAATGCCGCACTCCGTTTTGCGCCAGAACCTCTGCACACGAAATAAACCCGCACATCGCAACCGCGCAGCAAACCCCAGAAACATTGGGCAGTGCATTCATTACGGAAAAAGCCCCCCAAGAATGCCCAACCAAGATATGATTATAATCTTTCAACCGTTCGTCCTGTTCTGCAAAGTGAACTGCCGCTATTAAATCGATCGGCCCTTGATCAAATCCATACAACATTTCACCATCACTGCGAACACATCCGGTACCATCGTAAGCAAGGACAATAAATCCGCTCTGCGCCAAAAAATTAATTTCGGTTGTATATGCCTGATGACCCGCACCATAACCATGAGAAAAAATAATGACCCCTCGCGGCTGAACGGTATCCGAATGGTAGATATATCCGCGAAGAATCTGCCCATGATCCGACGGAAAAGAAACTTCTTCTGCTTTCAATCCAGCAAAGTCCTCTGCCGTAAAATAGTGCAAAAACGGATTTCCGTTGTATCTTCGTGAAAATATCCTTTGATATGCAACCGATGTAACGATACACAAAATTAGAAACAATACAACAAGTACGGCAATTATGCCCAAAACGGCCCAAACAAACACTGCAAAATCCAAACCTTACTAAAATTTCTGCCAATTATTATAAAAAAAGAGCGCAACTTTGTCAACAGGATTTATTTTTATACAATGACAGACATGATACTACGCAAAATGGAGTATTTTTACTCTTTTAACAAAAATTCATACTTGATTTTCCGTATATTTTTTGATATGATACGACGCGGAGGTAAAATATCATGAAAAAGATTACTTGTCAAATTTTATCGGCATTTCTCGCCGTAATCCTGGCATCTTATGCTTTAGTTTGGACTATTCCCCATACCATTCAAGATATTGTTACAAGTTCTCCGAGCGACGATCTTAACAATGGCGGACAGAACGATGAACTTCCCGAAAGCAGTACTCCTCCGCTTGAGCAGCCGGAGCAACAGCCCGACAACACACCCAATTTGCCTATTGACCCTGAAGAACCTTCTCAACCGGAAGAAGAAATGTTCGCACAATATATCCGTGCCAAAGTCAATGGACTGAATTTACGTTCTGGCCCTGGATCCGGCTTTTCGTCTGTAGGATATATCGACAACGGAGACATGGTCACGTTTTTAGGCCGTGAGGGAAACTGGTATCTCACCAGATATAAAAATAAAAATGCCTATATCAGTGCAGAGTCTTCCTATACGGAGATCTTTTTAATGGAGAAACATGAAGATATCGTTATAGAAACCGTCATTGAATACGGCTTAAGTTTATTGGGGTTCCCCTATGTATACGGAGCAATTCGTTTGCATGACGGCAACGGGCGCCTTTTGTCAAATTTCAATGATACAAAATATGATTGTTCTTCGCTTACCCAATTTATCTATTACCATGGGGCTAAAATCAATCTTAAC
Organism: uncultured Clostridia bacterium; assembly: GCA_944328645.1. Lineage (GTDB taxonomy): Bacteria > Bacillota > Clostridia > Christensenellales > Borkfalkiaceae > Borkfalkia. The sequence continues at coordinate 506 of CALVHT010000194.1, read as the reverse complement.
ATGACGACGCGCACCCAAGTCAAACAAGGAACTTATGTTCCTAAAAATGAGCTACAACGAGGCGACTTGATCTTCTTTACAAATTCACAACGTTATAACAAAACCGGCGTTGAACGTATCGGACACGTTGCTTTGTACCTTGGCGAAAACTACATTTTACACACAGCTTCCGACTACGCCGTCATTGAACCGATTAGTGCCCGCCGTTGGAGCTACTATATTGAAGCCCGACGCTTTGTAGACTGAATTTATGGTAAATCCATCAAAATCCGAACCGCCTCACTATGCAAAGTGGCGCGGTTCGGATCAAATTCTTTGTAAATGATTCCAGCTTCTTTGAAGCGCCTCTGGTCATCTTTGTCAGCCCATGCATCAAATCTTATTTCAAAATCGAGATCCGTTGAAAAAACCTGTTTCACATAGATGATACAGGTTTTCCTTCAATTTCATTCGAAATCAAAAATTGTGTCCTTTGCTTTTCCCTCCACTGTCAATTCAGGAATCAC
>CALVHT010000193.1 GCA_944328645.1 uncultured Clostridia bacterium | reverse complement strand
TACCCGTTGACGGGTACGCCGGCAACAAACCCTTTTAGGGTATGTGCAAACCACCAGTTCACTGGTGGTTTTGAATTCCTTTGTGAAAAATATTTTTCGGGAGCGCCTTTGGGAGCGGTATTGAAAAACGAAGGTAGCAAAAAGAGCGCTATGAATTTAAGCGCTCCTTTTGAACGTCAGATAATCAAATTGACCAATCGGCCTGGTACGACGATCACTTTACGAATAATTTTCCCCTCGAGCAACGGGCGAATGTTTTCGTTGGACAAAACGATTTCTTGAATTTCTTCTTGGGTCGAACCCTGCGGAATTTGAACCTTTGTTTTGATTTTGCTATTGATTTGTACGGCGTATTCTACAGAATCGCGTACCAGGGCGGCTTCGTCGCAAATCGGATATTTCTGATCGAAAATCGAATATTTTCCGCCGGTTTGTTCCCAAAGCTCTTCCGAAAAATGCGGAGTAAAGGGTGCCATCAGCAATAAAAGATCTCGTATGCATTCCCGCAGGAAATTAACATTTTTTACCGAAGCCCCGTCGTACTTATATAGGGCATTTACGTATTCCATCAAGCGGGCAACTGCGGTATTAAAGGAAAAGTTGTCTAGGTCCTTGGTGATTTGCTTGATCGCATGATTGCGGGCATAATCCAGCTCTTTTTCAGCCGTTCCTTTTTCGAAAGTAGATGCGTCTCCCGCAAGATCCTTTGTTTTTAAGACAAGTCGTTCAACCCTTTCTAAGAATTTCGCAACGGATTTGATTCCGTCATCATTCCATGGCCCGCCCTCGGTATAGGAAAAACCAAACATCAGATACAAGCGGAACACGTCGGAACCATAAGCCGCAACATATTCATCCGGAGAAACAATATTTCCTTTGGATTTAGACATTCTGTTCCCGTCAGGTCCAAGGATTACCCCTTGATGCACGAGAGAGCGGAAGGGTTCGTCAAAATTCAAATATCCCATATCCCGCAGAGCTTTTGTGAAGAAACGCGCATAGAGCAGGTGCATACAGGCGTGTTCTGCGCCGCCGACATATTTATCGACCGGCAACATTTTATTGACAATTTCCGGGTCAAACGGTTGCTTTGCATTGTGCGCATCCGGATAGCGGAGGTAATACCAGCTTGAGCAGACAAAAGTATCCAACGTATCCGGGTCACGAAGCGCTTCGCCGCCGCAACGCGGGCAGCGTGTATGCATGAACTCGTCGCATTTTGCGAGAGGGGATTTGCCGTCTGGCTCAAATTCGACGTTATACGGAAGTTTGACAGGCAGATCTTTATAGGGAACAGGTACAATGCCACACTTCGGGCAATGAATGACGGGAATCGGAGCGCCCCAATATCGCTGACGAGAAACAAGCCAATCGCGCAGTCGATAATTTACTTTTCGTTCGCCTTTGCCGATTTTTGCAAAATAATTGGCGATTTCCGTGCGCGCTTCTTCGCCATAGCGTCCGTCAAACTGTAGACTGTTGACGCAGATTCCATCTTCGGTAAAAGGCAAAACGGTTTCTCCGTTTTTGTTTTCAATGACCTTTTGAATGGGCAAACCATATTTTTGCGCAAACGCGAAGTCACGTTCATCGTGTGCCGGAACACCCATGACCGCGCCTGTTCCATAAGAATACAAGACGTAATCCGCCGCGTAAATCGGAACGCGTTTTCCGGTTATCGGGTGAATCGCATAGTGCCCGATGAACACGCCTGTCTTTTCGCGGGCAGAGGAAAGACGCTCGATTTCATTGGTTTTTGCGGTATTGGCGATGTATTCTTCGACAGCTTCTTTTTGTTCGGGCGAAACAAGTTTGCGCACAAGCGGATGTTCCGGGGCCAATACGACATAGGATACGCCAAAGATTGTATCGCACCGTGTCGTAAATACGCGGAAAGTATCGCCACTTTCACATTCGAATTGAATTTCGCAGCCAACAGATTTTCCGATCCAGTTGCGTTGCATGAGTTTCGTCTTTTCCGGCCAGTCGATCTGATCCAAACCCTGTAACAGTTCTTCAGCATATTGGGTGATCTTAAAGAACCATTGCGTTAGATCCTTCTTTACAACGGACGTTCCGCACCGCTCGCAGCATCCCTCGACAACCTGTTCGTTTGCTAATACGGTATTACAACTGGGGCACCAGTTGACCGGCGCTTCCTTACGATAAGCCAATCCATGCTCAAAGAGCTTCAGAAACATCCATTGAGTCCATTTATAATAGTCTTCTTCGCAAGTTTTTACTTCGGCTGTCCAGTCGAACATTGCTCCCATTGCTTTTAGTTGTTGCTCCATAGTTGCAATATTCTTCTCGGTCGAATCTTTCGGATGAATTTTTGTTTTTATGGCATAATTTTCCGCAGGTAATCCGAATGCATCGAAACCCATCGGTTGAAACACTTCGTACCCCTGCATTTTTTTGAAACGGGCATAGCTATCGGTCGGACCATAATTGTACCAATGTCCGATGTGTAATTTTGCGCCGGACGGATAAGAAAACATTTCCAACACATAATATTTTTTGTCAATATTCTTTTTGTTAAAATTGTTTTCCTTGGTTTTCTCCCACCGTTGTTGCCACTTGTTTTCAACGGATTTCATGTCCATAAAAATACCTCCGAAACATCATAACGAATTTAGTGTTTTTTGGATTGTTGACGATAAATTAAATAGATCAGCGGACCAATGATCGGCAACAGCAAAACCAAAATATTCCATGGAATGATCGCCTTGACGATTCCTTTATCTTTCATTAAAATATAGATGGTCGCAATTGCTAAAAAGTAGTGGATGGCAAGCGCGATCAGAATGGCAATAATGTAAGGCGACATAATCAGTCCTTCTTGCATAAGGATTCACTTGATTATATAATTTTTTGCCAAGATAGTCAAGTTCCGAGCGCAATGACGACAAAATTTTTTAAAAAACTGAAACGTGGAGGTTTTTATCGTAAATAAATCGCTTTTACCTGCATACACTGAAACTATGGAGCATCTAATCGTTACAGAAAGAGATCTGAATTGCCAATATATTGCTTATATAGCGGCAGCGATGGCGAATCGCTCGGGCGCGGAAATTGGGTTTTTCGATGGTCGAGTGCGGCTATCGATTTGTATGTCAGCGTCTGAAGGTGCGTCTGCGCGCCGAATTTTGGAAGGGAAAATCGCTGAAGTCCTCTGTATCGGATATAAATATTCGGCCTTGCAGCGATGGATTCATCCGGCAGGGCTCAACGAAGAGGATCGTGAAATATTGATCGCGGCCATTATATCGGCAGATTTTATGGAAGATAAGCGCTATGTGCTCACTCGCCTACAGGAACAAGAGGAATACACGATCGACGGAATCTTTCATTTTCGACTGCATGAGTTGCAAGAAAAGTGGAAAGGCGTTGCCGCGTGTGTGCCGAGTGTGTTTACCCGCGGACAACTGATCGATTTTATGGAATTTTTACTTGGAACGGGCCGAGGGAAAGTTTTTTTGAAAGGAGAAGAGGTTTACGATAGTCGATGCCGCCGCTTGCGCCGTTCTTCTTTGATTGAAGGCGGAAGATCGGAAATGAACACAATACGTGAGATCGTCTTGAGCGGCGCATGTAAAGTGGAGTGTCTTTCTTTACCGAGTGCTCGCCAAGAACATTTTTTGCGTCGTTACTATGCCGGAAGGGTGGGTTTTCTTTCATAAAATGATTTTTCCCGTGAAATCTGTTGACAAATTTTTTGAAATTGTTTATGATTATACCAATCGATTTTGCAATAGAAATTGACAAGTAATTTGGAAACATGAAGTATCCAGAGAGCGGCGCCCAGTTCTGTAAGTGCCGTATATTTCGTCCAAATGAAACCGCTTTTTCTGCAAACAGTTTGGAGCTTTCTGTAAAAAGCATGGAAAAGAGAGGCCGGCACGGATATACTCGGCAATTAAGGTGGAACCGCGCAGTAGAATGCGTCCTTAAATGTTTGTTTAAGGGCGCTTTTTTTGATTTTGTTTCATGAGGAGAACAGAAAATTATGATTGTAACGTTGAAGGGTGGAGAGCAAAAGGAATACGAAGCATCATTATCGTGCAAAGATATTGCGTTCAGTATCAGCGAAGGACTTGCCCGGGCGGCCGTTGCTGCGAAAGTCGATGGTCAATTGGTCGATTTAACATACAAAATTGATCGAGATTGTGAAGTCGAAATTGTCACGTTGAAAGATCGGGAGGGGCTGCAAGTATATCGTCATACGACGGCGCATGTCTTGGCGCAGGCAGTCAAGGCGATTTATCCAACCAGCAAACTTGCCATCGGACCGACGATCGAAAACGGCTTTTATTATGACATCGACTTTCAGACTCCGATCAGTCAGGAAGATCTTGGCAAGATTGAAGCCGAGATGAAAAAAATCATTAAAAGCAATCTTCCGATCGAACGCTTCACGCTTCCGCGTAACGATGCGATAAAGTTGATGACGCAAGCTTCCGAAAAATATAAAGTTGCCTTGATTAAAGATTTACCGGAAGGAGAAGAAATTTCTTTCTATAAGCAGGGTGACTTTGTCGACTTGTGCCGTGGTCCGCATTTGCCGTCTACGGGCAAGATCAAGGCCTTTAAACTAACTTCCATTGCCGGCGCTTATTGGCGTGGCAACGAAAAAAATAAGATGCTTACACGCATTTATGGGACAGCCTTTGCAAAGAAAGATGAGTTGGACGCCTATTTCACCATGTTAGAAGAGGCTAAAAAACGCGACCATACAAAACTCGGCAAGGAGCTTGGGCTTTTTGCGATGATGAATGAGGGGAAAGGTTTTCCGTTCTTCCTTCCGAAGGGCATGGTATTAAAGAACATTCTGATTGATTATTGGAGACAGATCCATACCCAAGAAGGTTATGTTGAAGTACAGACTCCGATCATCTTGACGAGAAATCTTTGGGAAACTTCCGGCCATTGGGATCATTATAAAGAAAACATGTATACGACCAAGATTGACGGGGAAGACTGTGCGATTAAACCGATGAACTGTCCGGGCGGTATGTTGGTATACAAACTAAATCCGCACAGCTATAAAGACTTTCCGATCCGCATGGGTGAGTTGGGTTTGGTCCATCGTCATGAAAAAAGCGGACAACTCCATGGATTGATGCGTGTTCGTTGCTTTACACAAGACGATGCACATATTTTT
>CALVHT010000192.1 GCA_944328645.1 uncultured Clostridia bacterium | reverse complement strand
AAAAGGAGTTTTTATTTCATCACTCATCGCTTAAGCTTTTCGTTACCCGCGGACTATCCGCGGGTTTTAATATACAATAATGCGGCGCCATACGGCGCCGCATATATTTGGCAAAAAAATCAGCCCTCCGAAAAAAAGTTGCTGCACTGACAGCCACTCGACCGCCTTGCACAGCAGCCACAACAACGGCACAAGGCATACTGGCGGCAATAATACTCCTCGTCACAACAAACACTGTCGTTTCCATGACGACCAAATCCGGAACAGCAAAGATTTCGGCAACAACCGTTGTTCCCTTGCACAGTATTGGTGTTCAGGTTGGCCGAAGCTCCGCAAGAATCCTCGCGCGACTCGGCGCGCGTACAACCGCAGTTCACATAGGACTCGGCCGCGCAACGGCGTTGCCCACATCCACGCCTATTCCATGTACCGCAACCACAATTTTCACCAAATAAAATCGAATAAAGCAAACACATAAATTTTGTCCCCTTTTGTATAAGAATCGGAGTTTTCTCCACTTTCATTGTATGCACAAAGGGAACAATTTTGCTCAACCGTTAACATTGGGCGCTGGTACGATAAGCTCTCCGTTTTCATCATATTTTTCCAAGTTTTTTTTACGAAGACAGGGAAGCGTAAAATAAAATGAGAGCGCCACAAACATCCCGAGAATCCAGCCAACCACCCACGCAAGCCCGACACCCGCAAAGCCCATAAAAGTCGTAAAAATAAAGACAAACGAGACGCGCAATATCAAATCCGAAAATGTGCTGATCATAAATCCGACATTCCCGTTACATCCGCGAACAACCGCATCCGCGACGATCTTGGCGTTGACGACAAAAAAGAACGGGGATACGATCCTGGAAAACAAAACGCCCGAAGACAAAGCGAGTGCCGAATCCTCCCCTTCCTTCATGAATAACGAAACAAGCGGACTGGCAAAGACAAAGCTGATGACAAAAAATACGGCCGTCAGTGCCGTTGATATAATTAACCCCGCCGCAAAACCACGCCGAATGCGCCGAAATTTATGCGCGCCAAAATTCTGCGATACAAAATTGGTCAGTCCGTTGGCGCAGGCGCAAAAACAAGTCGTACAAAACACGAGCAGCTTAAACCCTGCTGTAAAACCGTTTGTAATGCCAATCCCTTGCGCATTTGCCAATTCGTTGATGCGGACTTGAACAATCAAATTCCCGACAGAAACAAAGCTGTTTTGCAGCGCAACCGGAATGGCGAGCAAAAGCAATAACTTCAACAAGGATCTGGAAAATAGCGGCGGTTTTTCGCCCATCGCGAAAGAACGCGTGCGGCGAAAGACAAAAAAGATCGTTAAAATACACGCCGCCCCCTGTGCAATAAAGGTAGCCCATGCAACGCCGGCCACCCCGAACGGACGCACCAACACCCAATCCAAAACAATGTTGGCGATCGAAGAAAATGTTAAAAACAGGAAAGGGGTCCGGCTGTCTCCCAACGCAGAAAATATACCGGTCCCTAAATTATACAAAATTAGGAACGGCAGTCCAAAATAGTATATGTTCAGATAAGTCACGCTCTCTTCCATCGCTAAAGGCGGCGTTTTTAAAGCGATCAAAATCGGGCGGCAAGTCAATACCCCGACGACCAGCAACGCCACACTCAACACCGTAAAGGAGAGAAGCGCAGTCGATATCGTCGACTTTAATTTGACGGAATCTTTTGCCCCAAAGAAGCGTGAAGCTAAGACCGCACAACCGGCATTAGCGCCCAGTGCGATCGCCAACAGTATATTCACGATCGCATTTGAAGCGCCAATAGCCGTCAGCGCCGTTCTGCTGGCAAATTTTCCGGCAATGATCGTATCGGCCAACGTGTATAACTGCTGAAAAACAGCACTGCCGAGCAACGGCAAAATATATTTAAACAATATTTTCCAGGACTTCCCGACAGTAAGATCGGTATTCACTTGTCTGTTTCCTCCGTTTTTCCTGCGCAATTATAGCACCGATGCAAAACAAAGTAAAGCGTTTGCAAGCAAAATTTCAGAGGCTTTCCGGCGAATCCCAAAGCCGTTCAAGCCTTCGCTTCTGGTATTCCATCACACTCTCGAAACGCCCATAAGGAAACCAGTAAGAGGATGGGGAATGCCATACCGAAGGCGAGGCCCAAACGTATCTCGCCGCCAAAACAATCGGACAGAGCACCGACCAGCGAAGGGCCCGCCGCACAGCCGACATCCCCAGCCAACGCCAGCAACGCGAACATGGCTGTTCCGCCCTTCGGCAGGTGTGCGGATGCAAGGGAGAAAACTCCCGGCCATAATATGCCAACAAAAAAGCCCACGACAGCGCAACCGAACAAGCCCAACCAAGGCAACCATGCTGCGGCAAACGAACACAGCGCATAGCCGGCAATACATCCCGCCGCTGCAACCATCAATGTCACTTTTAGACGCAATCGGCGCGCGTATATGGAAAACAATACGCGCGAAAGTCCCATAAACACCGCAAACATACATGGCCCGAGCAGATCCCCTATGGTTTTGGAGACCCCCAATCCGGATTCCGCAAATGCTGAGGCCCACTGACCGATGGCTAACTCGGTACTTCCGGCACAGATCATAAACACAACAAACAACCAAAATACACGCATAGAAAATAAGCGCGCGATTTTATATGACTTTCCTTCTTCGACCAGCGGAAAGAGCGGAACAAACAGAAAATAAACAGCATTCCAGAGCGGAATCACTGCCCAAATCACGGCGAGAATTTGCCAACGATCGAGTCCGGCCAAAAAGAAAAAAAGCGTGGAAAGCGCAACAACGCCGACTTGCCCCCAACAATAAAAAGAATGAAGCAAACTCATTGCTGCTTTTTTATTTTTTGTCGGGCATGCTTCCACGACCGGGCTGACAAGCACTTCGATCAACCCGCCGCCGACAGCATACACGGCCGATGCAATGAACAACCCGACCGCCGGCAATGGCAACACGTCCGGCAAGACGCCCAGCAAAACCAATCCCCCCGCCGCAAACAGATGCGCAGCGACAATGGATGGACGGTATCCAATTTTATCGACAAATTTAGAAGCAAGCAAATCAGTCAATATCTGCACGACAAAATTCACTGTGATCAATGCGCCGATTGTCGTCAATGAAACATTAAAATTCCTCTGAAACGTTAAAAAAAGCAGCGGCGCAAAATTATTCACGATTGCCTGCGTGATATAACCGAGATAACAAGCGAAAATGGTATGGCGCGCGTTTAATAAATGCATGGTGCTTCTCCACTGGTGTTTAACGGGTCCCTATTTTTGTACATTTGTCTATAATCCAGCGGTTTAAAACCCAAGCGTTCATACAAGGCCATCGCCCTTGTATTTTCAGGTTCCACCTCCAAACGAATTCGCGCAAAACCGTGTTTGAAAGCATATCTTTCTGCCATGGCAAAAAACTCTTTTCCGAACCCGAGACTACGATAATTTTCCAACAAGAACAACTCTTCGATCCACAAAACCATCCCTCCCGCTTCCCTGGAATAAGTTTTGGCGACCAAACCGTAACCGACGGCATTCCCTTCCGCTTCTATAATCCACGCCTCTGCATATTCATTCGAACGCATCAGCTCGGTAAAGGTATCCTCATGATTTTGACGAGGCACAGGATGCAACACGGCGGACGAAGAATAAAACATTTCGGAAAGAAAAAGAAAAGCATCCCGATCTTTGTGTTCAATTTTACGAATCATCCGATTCCCTCCTGCCGCAAAACATTTCCAACAGTATAGCATGAACTTCAAACATCGTCAAGGGATCCGGCCTTGAAATCCAACTTCTCTTGTTTCCAAAACATCCCGCGGCGGAGGTAACTGTTTCACTGATCACTTTACATTTACGACATATACGAATAACGAGCAATAATCTCGGTATATCCCTAAAAACGTGCAGATAAATAAATCTCTCAATACCAAACTTACGCTCCTGCCGAGAAGACTTGCCATCCCCTGATAACTCTCTCCTTTCACATAGTATTCTTGTAGACAATAGCGCTCTTCTATGGTAAAATACTTATACTTCAATGCACATTGACAAAATTTGGTTTTGCAACTCTATTTTACCATAGCTCTGTATGGACACCTTCTTTTCTTTAGGTGTTACACTAATTCACCCAATGAAAAACACCCCTCCTGCCAAGCGGGAATTTCCTCATTTTCTGACATAGTCCTAGTTTACTAGCCCGAGCGCTAAGCACACAAGGAACGATCTGCCAGTCGCTGCGCTTGTTACTTGCTACCCTTGAACGAGTTATATACTCTTTCATACTTATTTGTTCATACAGCTTTTACAAAAAACAAATCGATGATATAATTGACGAATCTGCCAATGAAAAATAGGCATGGATAGATGATGCAAAGGCAAGAAGCCCAAAATTCAATAATATTCTCAATACAAATAATATACAAAATATTTTGCGGCTTATTATATTGTTTGACGAAAAAAGCAACGAATTGACGGATCAAAAAAGCATTATCTCCCGGGGATACAGACGTTTTTCGCAGAGCGAAACACATGGTCGACAAAAATCTGTCTTGTATCCTTGGTGTTAACGAAAAACAAGCGGAACAATCTGTAATAAAAAGGTCGAATCAATTTGAACGGTCGGCTTATATTATTGAAAATTAAGCTTTCATAGGGTCTGTTTTTTTGACTTTCACAAACTTTTGTGGTAAAATTATAAGAAAAGGATGCAAGCGGCATTTAAATAAAGGCGTAATTCCGGCTAAAAAGAGCGTGTTGTCTGTTTTAGATGACACGCTCTATCCTTTTTAGGAGATTAGTATTATGGAAATTATTAAACGCAAAAAAGAAGGCATCGGGCTTGGCGTTTGTCCCGTCAATAAACTCATCTGGAAGCTCGGCTTGCCCATGATTATTTCAATGGTTCTTCAGGCAATATATAATATCGTCGATACCGTGTTTGTCATCAATATGGGAGAGGACGGTATAGTCGGTAATCTCGCCCTCACCTATGCTTTTCCAATACAGATACTCATGATAGCCATCGGAGTAGGCACCGGCATAGGTATAAACGCATTGCTTTCAAGAAATTTGGGTAAAGGTGATAAAGAAGGGGTTAATTTTACTGCTGGAAACGGTATTTTTCTGCTGCTGTGCATATATGCGCTATTCGCCCTATTCGGAATTTTCGGTGCTAAATGGTTTATTTCTTTGCAGGCGAACGGCAACGAACGAGCAATAGAAATGGGTGCTACATACTTAAGGATTTGTTGTCTGCTCTCCTTCGGATGCATTGGCTTTGCCGTGTATGAACGCTTTCTGCAAAGTACAGGTAAAACTATATTTTCCACCGCTTCGCAGATTGCAGGCGCCCTTCTCAATATCATTCTCGACTATGTATTTATATTTCCATGTGGCTTGGGCATCGCCGGAGCCGCTTGGGCAACGGTAATCGGTCAGATAGTTTCGCTTGTATCCGCGATGTTTTTCCATTATTTCTTTAACAAAGAAATCGGCATTTCATTGCGCTATATCCGACCGATTTTTAGAATAATCAAGGAAATTTATTCCGTTGGAATTTCGGCGGCACTTATGCAAGCCTTACTTTCGGTCATGATGCTGGGAATGAACCTTGTTTTAGGGATTTCTCCAGCGGCCGAAACTCTGCAAGGCAGTTTCGGTGTTTATTATAAAATTATGCAGTTTGCTTTGTTCGCCTTTTTCGGATTGTCTAATACTCTCATTACCGTGCTGTCTTTCAATTACGGCATG
>CALVHT010000191.1 GCA_944328645.1 uncultured Clostridia bacterium | reverse complement strand
AAAGACATGGCAAATCTTTTGCTTCCATATACGGCATATGACTTGGTGGCACGGTTGAAAACAGAATTAAAGCCGGAAACAAAGGTTCATCTGCATACGCACAATACGGCAGGTACCGGAGATATGGTTAATCTGAAAGCGATCGAAGCGGGGGTCGATATTGTTGACACAGCGCTTTCTCCGCTCGGAAATGGAACCAGCCAGCCGGCGACGGAACCGTTGGTTGCTACTCTCAAGGGAACGCCGTATGATACAGGCATCCAAATCGAAAAATTGCTTCCGATCGTCAACCATTTCAAAGGGGTTGCGGAGCGATTGAAGAAAGATGGATTTCTCTCGCCGAAAGTACTTTCGATCGATATTAATGCCTTGATTTATCAAGTTCCCGGCGGCATGCTTTCCAATTTAATTTCGCAGTTGAAGCAACAGAATAAATCGGAGCGTTTAAACGAAGTTTTGGCGGAGGTGCCGAACGTACGAAAGGATTGCGGATATCCTCCGTTGGTTACTCCGTCTAGTCAAATTGTCGGAACACAGGCTGTTTTAAATGTTATAGCTGGAGAACGCTATAAAATGGTTACAAAGGAGTTTAAGGGCCTTTTGCGCGGCGAATATGGTAAATTGCCGGCGGAACCGAATGAAGAAATCCTCCATAAATGCATCGGGGATGAAAAGCGTATCTTACATCGGCCTGCGGATGATTTGCAGCCGGAATACGAAAAATTCCGTGCTGAGATCAAAGATTACATTCAGCAGGAAGAAGATGTTCTCTCCTATGCTGTATTTGATCAGGTCGCTTTAAATTTCTTTAAGTGGCGAAAAGCGCAGCGTGACGGTATAGATAAGAATTTGGTTGATGGAAACGGGGTGTATCCCGTTTAAGCGCAACAAAACAGCACAGCGGATTTGTCAGCGAAAGCTTTTTTAAAGGCTTTCGCTGATCTTGCAAAAAGGAATGAGCGAATGAAGCAAGTGATTGTGATTGGAGCGGGGGCGTCTGGATTGATGGCCGCGTATGCGGCGGCGCGCAATGGTCATCGTGTAACGGTATTGGAGAAGAACGAGAAGTCCGGGAAAAAAATTTATATCACGGGGAAGGGGCGATGCAATCTAACGAATGATGTACCCGTCGATGAGTTTTTAGAAAATGTTGTGCATAATTCGAAATTCTTAACAGGATGTTTACACACGCTCTCTCCGCAGAAATTGATGCAATTTTTAGAGGAGGGAGGCCTTCGGCTGAAAAAAGAACGAGGGAATCGCGTATTTCCTTTATCGGACAAGGCAAGCGATGTTACGAAATGTTTAGAAAATTATTGTCGATCTGCCGGTGTTCAATTTATTTTTTCAGAAAATGTAAGAAAAATTGAGCGCATCGATAGTACTTTGTTTCGCGTAATAACGCAAAATAGCTGCTATGAGGCTAACGCTGTAATGGTTTGTACGGGCGGTGCATCATATTCGGCTACGGGCAGTAATGGAGACGGGTACCGTTTTGCGCGCGAGTTTGGCCTTTCTGTTGAAAAGCTGCGGCCAGCGCTTTGTGGAATAAATTGCGAGTCAGTTTCGCAACTGCAAGGGGTGAGCTTAAAGAATGTTTGCTTGATCGGTAAGTTAGACGGACGTAAAATATTTGCTTTATTTGGCGAAATGTTGTTTACTCATTTTGGGGTTTCCGGGCCGATCGTTTTATCGGCATCCAGCTTTTTAAATGAAGAGGATTTATCGAAAGTCTGTTTGGAAATTGATTTTAAACCGGCTTTGGAGGAATCTGTCTTAGATAAACGGATTTTACGCGATTTCGAAAAATATTCCAATCGTCAAATTGCACATGCATTGGTCGATCTCTTGCCTAAACGATTAATCATCCCGGTTCTAAATCAAAGCGGCATTAAGGAAAATATTCCTGTACACTCGATTACAAAATCTCAGCGCTTATGCCTTGTTTGGAGCGTCAAGCACTTTCGGCTGCCGGAAATTTCATTGCGCCCCATTGAAGAAGGTATTGTAACTGCTGGCGGGGTTGATGTCCGGGAGATGAATGCCAAAACCATGGAATGCAAAAAAGTTCCGGGTCTATTTTTTTGTGGCGAAGTTTTAAACGTGGATGCTTTAACAGGCGGGTTCAATTTGCAAATTGCTTTTTCGACGGGTTTTGTTGCAGGTGATTCTGTTTAATTTACGTAGTATTATGTCTGAAATAAATCATAAAAGGGGGATTATTCTATGTTGAGAGCAATTCGCGGGGCGACGACTGTTTCTATGGATGAACCGAAAGAAATTCGTGTTGCGGTCGATGAACTTTTAAAGGAAATATGTAGGCGCAATGATTTGCGAGAGGAGCAAATCGTTTGTATTTTATTTTCGAATACAAGCGATATACATTCGTTTTATCCTGCAAAAGCGGCGCGTGAAGCCGGCTTTAGTATGTCGCCGCTTTTTTCCTCCCTTGAGCCGGATATTGAGGGGGCTTTGCCGTTTTGTATTCGTGTAATGCTTTTCGCCGAGACAGATTCTTCGGTGAAGCACGTCTATTTGCGCGGGGCTGAAATTCTTCGTAAGGATTTAAAACGTTTTTCCATTGCTTTGGATGGGCCGTCGGGGAGTGGAAAGAGTACGATCGCAAAACGTTTGGCTCAATCTTTTGGGATTTTATATTTGGATACGGGTGCGATGTATCGTGCATGCGCTTTAAAGGCGCAGAAATCGCATATATCCGACTTTACGGAAGACGCGATTCAGCCGTTGATGGATCAGTTGAATTTAGAGATAGCTTATCAAGACGGTATGCAGCATACGTATTTAGATGGTATAGATGTTTCAGAAGATATTCGGCGCCCGGAGGTCTCAATGGCGGCATCACGCATTTCGGCTCTTGCTTGTGTGCGAAAAAAGATGGTTGAAATGCAAAGGAAAATTGCCGCGGAGCAGTCTTGTGTTTTGGACGGACGTGATATCGGCTCCTTTGTCCTTCCGCAGGCAGAATTTAAATTCTTTATGACGGCGTCGGTAGACGTTCGGGCACGGCGGCGATATGATGAGCTTTCAGCCAAAGGATTTAAGGTCGATTTTGGTGCGCTACGTCGCGAAATCGAGGAGCGGGATCATAACGATGCGACACGCGAATTTTCACCGCTTCGTCGTGCGGAGGATGCCGAGTTCATCGATACATCTTCAATGACAATCGAAGATGTTGTAGCTTATATTCGTCGTAAAATTCAGGAAAAGGTGTAAAAAAATGTTTTCATATGGGTTTTTAAAAAAAGTCATGGTCGTCGTCACACAGCTGTTATTTCCCTTTCGATTGATCGACAAGGAAAAAGTGCAAGACGGTGCCTGTGTTTTGGTTGGAAATCATTATCGAATTTGGGATATTGTGCATATGGCATGTACGACCAAAGAAAAGGTACATTTTATTACCAAACAAGAGTTATATAAAAGCAAATTTTTAGCGTATCTATGTGGTAAAGTGGAAGCAATTCCTGTATCGCGAGATGGGCAGGATACCAAAGCGATCATGACGGCGCTCCGCTACCTAAAAAAAGGGGAAAAAATTTCTATGTTTCCGGAAGGGACACGCAACCGGACAGACGAAGAATTGTTGCCGTTGAAAGGCGGAGCGGCGTTATTTGCGATCAAAGCAAAGGTTCCGGTCTATCCGGTTATGTGTCTGCATAAGACACGGTTGTTTCGACGTACAAAAATTATCGTGGGGGATCCGATTGATCTGTCGGAATTTTATGATCGTAAGATGTCAGCCGATGATTACGAGGCCGCCGAAAACTTGATTCGGGAAAAGATGCTTGCGACAAAGCACGAATACGCCGAGATGCTGAAAAAAGGTCGGGGGCAAAAGCGCAAAAAATGAATTGTTTTGTCGCTAAAAGCAGCGGGTTTTGTAAGGGTGTGCAATGCGCGGTCGATACGGCGATGAATATTCCACCTGAAAACGTATATATTTTAGGGGAGTTGATCCACAACGCTTCAGTGACGGAGGAGGTACGTGCGCGTGGGATATGTACCGTGGATTCCGTAAAAGACGTTCCGGCCGGGGCAACGTTGATTTTGCGTTCACATGGAGTCGGTAAAAACGTATACGAAGAATGCCGCGAAAAAGGAATTCAGATTGTAGATTGTACTTGTCCGTTTGTTCGTCATACACAGGAAATTGTAAGGGAATACTCGGAAAAGGGGCGGCCGATTGTTGTTGTCGGTGAAAAAACTCATCCAGAAGTGATTGGAATTTGTGGATGGTGCGATGGGCAAGCGCTGGTTGTTGACGATGAAGAAGCGGATTTTCAAGCCTTGACAGCATTGGAACCGGTTGTAGTTGCGCAAACAACCTGTTCCGAAGAAAAATTTGAAAAAATAATTAAAAATATTCGCAAAGTTTGTGGAAAAACAGTTGAGATTTTTAAAACAATTTGTTATACTACTAAAGAGCGTCAGAAAGAAGCGGCTTCGTTGGCATTGAAGTGCGATGCGATGATCGTGATTGGCGGGTTAAACAGCAGTAACACAAACAAACTGTTTGATATCTGCCGTGCACGATGCGAGCATGTGTTTCGGTTGGCGAACGCTGACGACTTTCAGTATCAAAAAATTAAAAAATTTAAAAATGTAGGCATTGTGTCCGGAGCTTCCACTCCGCACACGCAAACGCAGGAGGTTCTTTTTAAGATGGAAAACGATACGGAAGTAAAAGCAACGAATGAGATGGAAGAAGTCGTTGCGCAGATGGATAACGGACAGTCAAAACTAAAGAAGGGGCAGCTTGTGACTGCGATCATCTCTTCGGCTTCGGACGAGGGTGTGGCTGTATTGTTACCGTTCTTCAAAAAGGAAATCTTGCTGGAAAAAAGCGAAATCGATTGTGAAGAATATAAGGCAGAAGATTACGCTGCAAAAGTCGGCGATGAAATTGAGGTCATGGTTGTTTCTCCTGCTAATCCGGTGAAGCTTTCGCAAAAAGCAATTGCACAGCTGAAGGAAGAGGAAGAGAAAATCGAAACGATTAGTAGCGGCGAGGAATTTGACGTCACCTGTACGGGCTTTAATAAAGGCGGTCTGACGGCGGCGATGGGAACCTATTCTGTATTTGTTCCGGCGAAGGAAATCCGCATGGGTTATGTAAAAGAACTGGACAAATATGTGGGTAAAAAACTTCGCTTGAAGGCGTTGGAAATTAAAAAATCTGAACGAAAGAAGGAGATCATCGCATCCCAGCGGGTGATCTTGGAAGAGGAAAAAGCTGCTCGGGATCAGGCGAAGGCCGAGAAAGAAGCCGAGTTTTTTGCAAATATTCATGTAGTCGATGTCGTTGAAGGAAAAGTGGAGCGCGCCACGAATTTTGGGGCTTTTGTTTCTGTCAACGGTTTTGATTGCTTG
>CALVHT010000190.1 GCA_944328645.1 uncultured Clostridia bacterium | reverse complement strand
CATTTTCTGTAACATTGAAAGCGTTTAAATGCGCCGTGCAAACAACAACCCCGGCGAATCCATTATCCGAGGCTAAAACATTTGAACCGTTTCCCAAAAAAACATTCGGAATAGCCTCTCGGCGAAGAAAGCGGACCACTGCTTGCAATTCGTCTTCGTCGCGCGGATAAATCGCAATGGGAGCCGTTCCGCCAATCCCCACCGTCGTATGCGCACGAAATTCAAATTTCTCGCTATAAGGTAAACGCGGAAACTCCCGCAACAAAAAACGATAAATCGAACCCAATCTTTACTCTCCAATATTATACAGCAATTTCGCTTTTTTTACAATGTTTCGACCAGGTAATTTTCCATTTTTTTTGCGCCGATTTTGTTTCCAAGCAAAGCATCCTTGGCGCATTGCAAAAAAGCGACCGAAGAATCTGCCGACAAAAAAGCATACAACGTCCGTTGCGGAATTCTTTCAACTTCTGCGAGTACAGCATCCTCTTCATATATTTTGTATTGTATGCTCATCATCCCGATCTCGGTGAGCAATCTTTGTATTTCTTCGGAAAATAAAAATTCCAAATATTCGACGGCCGCATTGTATTTTTTTGGATCTTGCGTACAGACGGAAATATATTGCATTAGATCCGAGTATTCGTCGATCGGTTGTATATAAAAAGAAACGCCGCGTGTACGCAATCGGAAAACATCTCTTTGCGTTCCGACCATATAGCGATATTTTCCGTTAAGAAGGCTGACATAGGCTTGTGTCGATCGTTCAACGTTCAGCTCACCGCGCAATCCGCCATAATAGGCCGCCACAGACGAATAATTCCCGATTCCGCTGCTGACAACCGTATTCCCTACCTCCACGGTCGAAAAATCTTCCTCCAACGAAAAGAGAAGATATACCCCCCGACACCAAGGGAACGCTACGGTGTGCCCCCCCAGTTTTGCCGCTGCAAATTCCCTTTGCGGATAGGGTAAGACAATGTTAGCCACTGCCTCGAAACCAGAACCATAGGAAATCAGATCGGGAATATTTCCATCCGCGATTGCTGCTGCCGCGCTTTCCCTCGTATGTGTGGTAATTAAAAGCAACATCCCGCTTTTCTGTTCGTAACGCGCGGCAACTCGATTTAAAAAAGAGGCCCTTGAACCTTTTCCACCCTCAAAACTATCAATTTGCCACAAACGAAGAACTCCGTTGTATCCCTCCGATGACGGCGTTCGGAAAGTATTCAGCGCAGGATACGCACAACAAAAAGTAACCACAATCACAACAACAAATAACACACACAAGAAAGGACGGCGTACCTTTTTTAAAAATATTTTCATGCCCTATTTATATTATCAATCGCGTGAAGTTAGTCATTATCCGTTGAATTTCCTTGTAAGCTCTTCTTATAGCAAAGTCAAAATCACAGATTGACTTTTTTTGAATCAAAAAACGCCTTCCCCGCAGGGAAAGCGCCGTCAGTTTCTTTCTCTATTCTTTTGTTGCGTTTGCAAATAGTATAAAAAATCCGAAATGCCGCCCTCGATTTCTCGGTACGCAGAAACAAAGTCACGCGTGTACCACGGGTCCTGAATGTCATGCGATGAAATAGAAAAATCCAATAGTCGAAAGATTTTTTTCTGCGGATCGCCGCCAAAAATTGTTCGGGCTCTCTGCGCATGCCATTGCTCCATGCAGAGAATGTAATCAAATGCCGCATAGTCCTCACGAGACAGATGCCTTGCCCTCTTATTTTCACAGATTATCCCGTGCTTTGCAAGTTCCATCCGCGCCGGAGGGTATACCGGATTTCCCTCTTCTTCCGCACTGATTCCCGCAGAATCGACAAAAAACTTATCCGCTTGTCCGCTTTCGGAAACCTTTTCTCGCAAAATATACTCAGCCATCGGTGAACGGCAGATATTGCCTAAGCACACAAACAAAACCTTCACCATTGTTTTTCTCCCGCTGTGTAACACTCATAAAAAGTTTGACCGCCGCGACTCTTCGCCAATTTTGGTTATAGATTTGTCAAATAAAAAATTTCTTCCTGCGTCAACTTACGGACCTGTCCGCGTTCCAACGACCCCAACCCCATCTCGCCAATTCGTATGCGTTTTAAAAAGGTGATGTGCTTTCCGATCGTCTCAAACATACGACGAATCTGCCGATTTCTACCTTCGTTAATGGAAACATGCAGTTTGGTAAATCTCTTATCCGTCACAACAACTTTTATTCGGCTCTTATTGGTGCGCCGCCCGTCTAATTCTACGCCCGCCCGTAATTGATTCAGCTCTGTATCACTGATCGTTCCTTCGATTTTAACCAAATACGTTTTATCGATCTCGTTTTTCGGATGGGTCAAACGGAAAGCCAAATCGCCGTCATCCGTGAAGATCAACATTCCTTCCGTATCGTAATCCAATCGGCCAACCGGATAGACTCTACCCGCACTCTCCGGCAACAACTGCATTACCGTTTTGCGACCCTTATCATCTTTTACCGTGCAAACATATCCTTTGGGTTTGTTCATCAGATAATATTGATGCGTCACTTTATGCGCAACCGCGACTCCGTCTACCGTAACCGTATCTTGCTCACCGACATCTTCCCCAAGCGTAACCGCTTTCCCATTGACCTTTACGCGACCCTCTGCAATCAGCTTATCGCAAGCACGACGACTTGCGACACCGCACTCCGCAAGATATTTGTTGATTCTCATTTGCTCAGTTCCTTTTGGCTATATCTCTCAGTATATCGAGGATGCTTTTGTCTATATTATCTATACTAACGATTTTTTGCGAAAAAAGCAACTGATTTATAAGATAAATATTGATTTTTCCGATGCATTCACCCGCACGTACCGGAAGAAATAAACATTCGGGCAAAATCGTTTCAACGCGGATCTCGGCAAACTCCTCCCGGGTAAGCGGATAAAAGACATTTGTTTCGCAATGACCGCGACATGTTTTACCCTTTACCTCCGTCTGGACCGAGCAGGCGAAATTATCGGCCGAAAAAATTTTGCACATCGAATACTTCGTAAAGCAATCATCCAGCAAGAATGCACTTCGCTCATACATATCCGGGCTGTTCAACACAACGCAAATAAGTTGCATGCCATTTTTGTGTGCGGCGGAGACCAGGCAACGGCCCGCCTCTTTTGTATAACCGGTTTTTATCCCGTTTGCTCCCTGGTATTGCGCGAGCAATTTATTTTTATTTGTCCAAACCCGCTTCTCTGCCCCCCTTGAAATCGTATAGGATTGGCATGATACAATTTCACGAAACGTTGGATTTCGCATTGCGTGTGCCGCGATCCGTGCAAGATCGTTTGCCGTAGTAAAATGCCCCTCCGCCGGTAACCCGTGCGGGTTTTGAAATTGGCTGCAGGACGCACCGAACGCACGTGCGCGTATATTCATATTTTCAGCAAAATGCTCAATGCTTCCACTATGGTAAATCGCAAGCGCGGCAGCGCAATCATTTCCCGAACGTAAAAGCAATCCATACAACAAATCGCGTACCAGAAGTCGTTCTCCCTCTTTTAAATACACGCTAGAGCCCTCAACGCCGACTGCTTCGCGAGGGATCTCCACCTCTTCATCCAGATCCCGATCTTCAATCAAAATGATTGCGGTTAAAATTTTTGTAGTACTGGCCATGGGAAAGGGAAGATTGGAATTATGTTCCCAAAGGATTCGACCACTGCTTTCTTCAATGACTGCTTCCGCTTTGGAAACAGCCGGCCACGCGGACGAAAAATCCTTTATACATTCTTTCACGGCAGAGACGGAGTCAATCTTTTCCGTTCCTCCCCCCAAAAAGCCAAAGCACAGACAAGGCAATACAAAAAAAAGAAAAACCGCCGCGATGGTCCTGCACGCGCTCTTCGTACAGCGCAAATTACTCATTGTGCTTCCAAAACCCTCCTAAAAAATCGGAAGCCTTATCGATCAGATTGTCAAGAGGTTCATCGCCTGCATGCACATAACGGCATCCACTCCCATCATCCAAAATAAACCCAGCCGGTCTAAGCGAGACAACAACCCCGCTCCCTCCCGCAAAAGGGATGCTTTCATCCTCCTTAATCACTTTGGTTTCTCCCAAATCTCCCCCTCCGGATAAATAGCCAACCGTCACTTTTGAAACAGGGATTACCTGAAAACCATTTGCCGTCATAATCGGCGTACCGATGACGTGATTGACATCGACCAATTCATTCAAATTACGCATGGATTGATCGACCAAATCATTCACTTTTTTGTCGGATCTTTCTCGCATTCTTTTTATTCTCCCCCCATTTTCTCAATAATATTTTTGTAAACGACAACACTAAAAGAATCAAATTAAACACAACCACCAACTGCGCACTGAATTTCCAACAGTCTCTTCCGGAATGCAATAATAAATCTGCGTGAAATCCCTTGCACCCTCGCCTTAAAACCGCATATAACCGAAAAAAATTGGTAAAAATCCGCTCTGCAATGGCCGCAGTCATTCCAATTTCAGGAGAAGCAAAGGAACCGATTTCCGAAACCTGTTCATACGAACGAATCCGGAATCCTCGCGTAATTTCAAACTTTTTTCCTGTATTCAAGAATTCTGTGAAATGCAGCAAAACCGCCTTTTTCTTCGTCAAATGGAAGGCTATCCCAAAGCGGTACAATGTTACATATCCTCCGTATATTTTTATCACTCGAAAAAGATACAATGAAAAATATGCCTTCTTTGCCTTTCCATCCACATATAAATTTATGGTCAACGAAATTGGCATCAAAAATATACAGATGCTTATCAATAAAATCAAGGCTGATCTCATTTTAATTTATGTCAGACATAGTAGTTCGAATAACCTTAATAATTCCAATTCTGAGCCAAGTCCTTCAAAGAATCAAAGTATGAGCTCTTGACGACGTCTTCATTTGCCAACAATGCAACTGTGTCTGCTTCAATGTTGTTTTTGTAAACAACCACCCTGCCAACAGTTTCCCCGCGCCGGATCGGAGCTCGCAAAGGATTCATTTCAATTTCGTAAAAAATTTCATCCGTATCATCATTGGAACAAAACACATAACTGGAACGCGCAGGCTTTACGAAAATTGTTTTTTGTTTGCCTCCGGTCACGGCATATGCCTGTGGCAAAATCGAGTCTTCTAATACGGCCTTACTCCGATAATTCGCAAAAATATAGTCCAATAACATACGGGTTGAGTCAAACCTTGTTTTACTGTCCGGCGCGCCGATCACGACCGAAATTGCACGCATATTTCCGCGCACCGCCGAGGCGGCCAAGCAAAAACCTGCTTCGGCCGTATAACCGGTCTTCCCACCATCGCATCCCTGATAGCTTCGAATCATTTTGTTTGTATTCGCCATTTCCGTCACACGACCACCGTTATGACTGATTTCATCCATCCAAATTTGGCTATAGTCAAAATATTTTTCGTGTTCTAACAATGCCGACAACATAAAAGCGACATCTCGCGCGCAGGAATATTGCCCGCTTTCGGGCAATCCAGTACAATTTGCAAACACGG
>CALVHT010000189.1 GCA_944328645.1 uncultured Clostridia bacterium | reverse complement strand
TTGCGCGCCGCTGGTAGTATTAGGGCTAATAGCCCGAAACTGAAAAACCACCGGCTTAGCCGGTGGATATTTATTATAGTTCAATATTTGAGTATGCATCCAAAATGTTTTCCAAGCGCTTTTCATCGCTCGCATTTTCAATAAATTCTTTGTAACATTGGCACACGTTTCCGTCTGCATCAAACCCCGTATCTTTACATTGTTTGCAACGATATTGCGGTGTGAGCATTTCCTCCGTTAAATTCATCGAATGCAAAATTTTTGCGCGTCGTCCTTGCAGATTGGAAAGAATTTCGGAAAGTTTGGAAGTATCGGTTCCAAATGCTTCCGCTTTGGCAAGGCTGATTTCGGTTGTTTTGATTTCTTCTACAGTGGCGCGATACGCAGCGTTTCCCTCGGCAAGTTTGCGGTAATGATCGGCTCGGTCTTGTGCCTGTTCACGTAGGTTGAAGTAGTAATTTTCCACCTTTTTTCGGAATTCAGCGGAACGCTCTTCGCGCAGTTGTTTTTGGTAATAATTGGAATGCGCGGTTTCCTGGGGAAGTTGATCGGGACTAAAAAATCCTTTTGCTTTCCATGAGGAGAGAACAGACGTGATATAGGGAAGAGGACTGGCCTTGCCAACAGCAGTCTCCGCCGCCCGCAAAATCATCTCGTCCGAAAAGTTCCATGCTCTCCAATTGCGCAAACATTCGCGATCCCAGTTGTTGACTCGCCGCGACAGTCCGGCTTTTTTTAATACTTCGGCAAGAAATGTTTGCTCG
This sequence comes from uncultured Clostridia bacterium, assembly GCA_944328645.1. Classification (GTDB taxonomy): domain Bacteria; phylum Bacillota; class Clostridia; order Christensenellales; family Borkfalkiaceae; genus Borkfalkia. The sequence goes on along the minus strand of CALVHT010000189.1, from coordinate 4,797 downwards.
CGCGCTTCGGCTTCAATGTAGGCTACAATGCTTTCGCTGGAAACAACGCCATAATCAGTCAGCTTTTGAATAAGTTGATCCATCTTTTCGAAGGACTTTTTTTCTCTGCGAAAACAATATTTTGCTAAAAGGACCAAAGAAGCATCGTCATAACCCAAAGCCAGCCAACGGCTGACAAAATTATCGGTATAAGTATCAATTACAGGGCAATATACACCCAATTCTTTGGCAATGGAAAGAGTCAAGTTTCGTATTTCTGTTTTACGGGCCAAAAATTCACGGATCTCCGCCTTGTCAAATTTTTTGTTTGTATAGAGTTCCTGTAGTACTTCATCCAGTTTCGATAAACCGCCTTTTTTATAGAGTGAGGCAGTATACTCTATAGCAGAAAGCTCAAAACCATACTCAGTTGTCCATTTTTTGAAGCGTTGATAGTCTTCAGGCTCCGGTTTTTTGGATGATCCCATGGCCAGCAAAACACGTGAAAGATCCGAATTCCGAATGGTGTAGTCAGACAATTTCTGTTCAATCTGTTCTATGGTTGTAACACCCTCTGCCGCAAAATTCTTCGCGACCTGTAAAATATAATTTTGCGCAATGGTTTCTCCTTTAAGATCGATGCAATAGCGGATGATTAAAAGAAGCGCCTCCGGTTTGATCGAATATTCCTCCATGATCGAAAAATATCGCATAAACTCAGCGGCGGTAATCATTCTTTTAGGTATCAAGGATTGTACTGCTTTATTAAAATCGGAGTACTTTTCGGTCCGAATGCGCTTCGGTTTACCTTTCCCGTATTCGGCCGGAAAATATCGTACCGAAAAAGGGGATTCTGAAACAATTTCAAGAAGGTCAAAGTCTTCCCAAAAACGGAATAGATCTACGATTTTTTGCTCAGACATGTTTAGCGTGCGGGAAGCCTCCGAAAGGCTGTATTCGTTTTGGACATTCTGGCAAAGAAATAAGCCAAATAAATAGACTTTGACAGCGTCTCCGTCCGCGGTGGCCATATATTTTGTTATAAACTGGTTTTCAATACTGGTATAGGATGAAAGGCGAAACTCCTTTGAGTACGAGCAAAATCCCATGAGCAAACTCTCCGCAACGCTTGATTTATTTTTGAAATTGCGCTATACTATTATATAAATTATTTGTCGTAAAATCAAGACAATTTTGCTTTTTTGAAATAGAAAATTTCTCAAAGCGCGTGCTGTGCGGAGGCATATGAAAATTCTTCATACATCAGATTGGCATATCGGAAAACGCCTGTGTGGGCGTGAACGTTTGGATGAACAGCGTGCTGTGTTCTCTGAGATCGCGCAGATTTGTGACCGGGAGCAAATTGAGCTTGTTTTAGTAGCGGGAGACGTGTTTGATTCTTATTTACCGTCGGCAGAAGCAGAGGATTTGTTTTACGATACGGTTAAAATGCTGTCGGGGGGAAAGCGCTGCGTGATTGTGATCAGCGGTAATCACGATGATCACGTTCGTTTGACGGCGGCCACGGCGCTTTCGGAAGAACAAGGGATTTATTTATACGGAAATAATGATCGTGTTCCAAAACTGCATGCAGCGGAATGGATTCACGTACTTGAAACAAGTCCGAATCATATGGTCGTCGAAAATTGTGCAGGGGAGCGTGTTTTTATTAATATTTTGCCCTATCCAAACGAGGCTCGGCTCAAAGAGGATAAAAAGCCTGAAGAAAGTTTTTGTGAAAAAATGAGTCGTTGGATTTCCAATGGGGAGGTAAAGAACACGCGGCATTATCCATCGATTTTTTTATCCCATTTATTTGTTGCCGGCGGCCAGATGAGCGAGAGCGAGCGAGAAATCGATCTTGGAGGTGCCCGCGCGGTTCCTTTAGGATTATTGCCGCCCAGCGATTATATCGCTTTGGGACATCTGCATCGAAGGCAGCAATTCAAAGGTAATGTCGTTTACAGTGGGTCTATAATGCAATATGCTTTTGACGAGGCTGGCTGCGAAAAAAGTGTTGCGGTCTTTGATTTAGGGGAAAAAGGGGTGCAAGGATTGCGACAAATTCCCTTGACGCAAGAAAAAAAGCTGGTCCGATTGGAAACTGACAGTGCCGATGCGGCGCTTGAACTGCTGAAAAAATATCCGGATGCATACATTGAATTGACCATACATCTGCGCGAACCTTTGACATCTGAACAGGTGCGTTTGATGAAAGAAATAAACAGCGGACTGGTGAGTATCATCCCGCAGGTTAGCGGGGCGTCATTTGGCGTGGTTGAAAGTCGAAAAAGGCTTTCGAGCGAAGAGCTGTTCGTCGCATTTTATAAAGCGCAGTTTGCCGAGGGACCTTCCGAAGAACTGAAGCAGTTGTTTTTGTCTTTATCGGAGGAAGCAAATGCGACCTGAACGATTGGAATTTTGCGGGATCAACAGTTTCTCGCAAAAGGCGGTGATCGATTTTCATCGCTTATTGAGCGGCGGTATTTTTGGTATTTTTGGGGATACTGGAAGCGGAAAGACAACTATTTTGGACAGCATGATCTTTGCTTTATACGGTCGCGTCGATCGAATCCGCGGCGGGACTGGATGTGAAATCATTCATTACCGTTGTGATAAGGCATATGTTGTTTTTGATTTTTCGACGGAAGCGGACGGGACCAGAAAGACCTTTCGTGTGGAGCGCGAAATTAAGCGTAAAAATTCGCAGCAGAAGTTAGCATTGTATGAGTTGGACGGCGAACGGTTGTTGTGCATCAGCGACGGCGTAAAGAATACGAATACAAAAATTCAAGAAATTGTCGGATTATCGTTTGAGGACTTCAAAAAATGTATCGCTTTGCCTCAAGGTGAGTTCGCGCAGTTTGTCAAATCCGACCGCGGGGAGCGGTTACGCTTGATTTCCAGACTGTTTGATCTGGATATGTACGGTGAGCGGTTGACTGCGGTCTTAAAACGACGATACGATGAAGCCAAGTCTGCCTTAGATAAAAAAGAGGGTGAGCTGAACGGATACCGGGAATACACGGAGGAAGAAGCAAATCGCCTGCGAGAAGACGAGGGCGCATTGTGTTCTCGTAAAAAAGAGTTGGACGAAGCGTTTGCGTTGCAGCAGGAACGCTTTGAAAGTATAAAAAACCAATATGAACGCGGGAAAAAGATCGCTAGGCTGCAGGCAGAATTGCAAGCGCTCGAGCTGCAGCAAGAAGAAGTCCTTGAAAAAAAGCAAGCATTGCAACGGTTTCCCATCGTTACACAGATCGATTCGTTGCTGCAAAAACTGACGCAGTCGGAGCAAGGTTTGCGGAAAACAAGTGCAGAACGTGCGGAATGTCTGCAAGCGATGGAGTCGGCAGAAAAAAAACTTGCCAGCGTACAAAAAGAAACGGAAATAGCGGACTCCGAGGGCGCGCTATTGGCGGTTCGTACACGTTTGGAAACGTTTAAATTGATAGCCGTCGATTTGCAGGAACGAAAGAAGTTGCAGGATGCCCGGCAAAAGACGGCGCGAGAATATCGAGAGCTTTTAGCCGAGCGAAAAGCACAGGAAGAAGCCTTGTCTGCAACAACCGAGAGAATCCGTTCGTTAGAGGAGCAAATGCAAAAATTGGACGGGGATTTTCCGTTGGAGAGCTTTTTGCGTGGTAATTTTGAAAGTGCATTACTTCGAGCGGAATATCAGGAAGCCGAGCAATATTTTCAAGATAAACTTTCTCGCCTTCCGGTCGAATATCCGGAAAAAACCCGGCTATATATGGCGGTGGAGTCCGCAATTACGGAACGCTTGCAGCATTACGGGGGGCTTCTTGCGGCGCAAAGGGATTCAGACATCGAGCATTTGGTTTCAACTTATCGCGCAATGCAAGAGCAACGCGCCAAAATCTTCGAACAAAAGCATGCGCTGGAACTGGAGCAGAATCACAGGCAAGGACTTTTGCGCGAATCGGATGCGCGTTTACAAATTCTGCTAGAGCAAGGGCAGGACTTGAAGAACAAACTCGCTGCCTTGACGGAAAAATGCGCGGCCGCATTGGGGGAGGATTTTTCCGGAGACTTGCAGGATGCGGAGAAAAGATTAAGGGATCAGGAGGAATCGATCCTTCGTTTTAAACGCATGCATGAGCAAACGATCGCAGATTTGAGCGAAAAGATCAATGCCGGAAGAGTATGGCTCTCGCGCGCAGAAGAGCGTGAGAAATCATTGCGACAAGTTTATGGCGAAACGCAAGCCGAATTGAATGGAAAGTTGAAAGAAGGCGGTCTTTCGTCAATAGAACAAGTCGAGGCTTTTTCGGTTCGCTTTCCGGACGCGCAAAAACTTTTACAAGAGATTGAGCTTTTTGAATCAAAGCGGAATGACATCGAAAGCAGTATTCGTATCTTACAAGAAAATGGGGAGACCGAAATTATTTCCGATGAAGTTTTCGCCGCCGCTTCGGAGACATACGCCCAATTGGGCATGCAAAAAGAAAAAACCGGGCGCGAGCTTGCAATATTGCAGGGCAAAATTGAGATTTATTGTGCACGATTGGCCCAAAAGCAAGAGCTAAAAAAAGAGCGCGATTTTTTGATGAATGACTTTTCAAACGTTGAAAAATTACGGGCCTTGCTGTATGGAAACCGCTTTATGGAGTTTATAGCCGGAGAATACTTATCTGAAATTTCAGATGCAGCGACGCAAACCTTGCTAAAACTGACAAACGGGCGATATTTTATCCGCTATAACCAAGGTTTTTTTGTAGGCGATAATTTTAACGGGGGCGAGTTGCGCGGGGTCAATACTCTCTCTGGAGGCGAAACTTTTTTAATTTCTCTTTC
>CALVHT010000188.1 GCA_944328645.1 uncultured Clostridia bacterium | reverse complement strand
CCGCCATCAATCTTTCTCATAAAAAGTTCATCCTCTCTGTTCAGAAAAAATCTCTTCCGCTCACAGCGAAACACACTCGTCCAGCCCAAATGCAATGTTCATACACTGCACCGCCGCGCCAGACGCACCCTTCCCAAGATTATCAAATACAGACGCTAAAACAAGCCGCTCCTCATTTCCGTCCACATGAATCTGCATTTGATTTGTGCCAACCAAGGAATTTGCGGGCAAATACGTGCCGGTTTCTGCTACGTTTATAAAACTACTCGACGCATAGTACTCTGCAAAAAACTCTTTCATCTGCAATGGACTCATTTTTTTTCGCATCAGCCGAGTGTAAAGCGGTACTGTAACGCACATTCCGCTATAGTAATCCGCAACGATCGGGTTAAAAATCGGAGCATACGCAAGGCCACAGACCGCTTGCATTTCCGGTAAATGTTTATGTTGTTGCCGGGTAGCATACTGCCGCGGGCTGTCCAAAGAAATATCTCTTCGAGCGTCCTCATACTCGGCAATCATTTTTTTCCCGCCCCCACTGTATCCTGTCACCGAATGACAAACAAAGGGATAATCCGGCTCGACGATCCCTTGTGAAACCAACGGATACACTAAGGAGATAAACCCGCTCGCATGACATCCGGGAACCGCAATTCGGTTAGAGCGGACGATCTTCTCTCGATGCTCTGCCGACAGTTCCGGAAAGCCATAAGCCCAAGCCGGATTTGTTCGATGCGCTGTGGAGGCATCGATAATTTTTACTTTCGGATTTTCGCACAGAGAGACCGACTCAATCGCGGCCGCATCGGGCAAACACAAAAAAACCACATCGGATGCGTTGATGCACTCCCGTCTGGCATCGACATCTTTACGGAGCGGCTCCGGCAAAGTACGAATCCGCAAATCGTCTCTCTTACCTAGCCGCTCAAAAATCTGTAATCCGGTCGTACCCTCTTTCCCATCTATAAATACGTTAATCATAGTACTTCGATTAATCCCGCAAATACCTTTTACAGCATTTTTTGCCGTAAAAGGTATCCGCGTTGACTTATTATTTCAATTTATTCTTTTCCAGCATTGCACGCACTTTGACCGGCAATCCAAACAGATTGATAAAGCCTTCTGCATCGTGTTGGTTGTAGACATCTTCTTCGCCAAACGTCGCAATTTCTTCACTATACAATGAATGAGGACTCTTCATTCCCGCGTTGATGATGTTGCCCTTATATATCTTTAAACGAACATCGCCGGAAACATTCTCTTGCGTTTTATCCACAAAAGCAGAAAGCGCTTCCCGTAACGGCGTAAACCACTGCCCGTTATATACCAATTCCGCAAAACGCATCGCCAGCTGTTGTTTAAAATGCTGCGTATCCTTATCTAAGCAAAGCATCTCAAGCAGTTCATGCGCTTTATACAAAATCGTACCGCCCGGAGTTTCATATACCCCGCGGCTCTTCATTCCGACCAAACGATTTTCAACGATATCGATGATCCCGACCCCGTTGGCTCCACCAATTCGATTTAAGCTGTCCATCAACTCCACCGGTCCCAGCCGCTTTCCATCCAGCGCAACAGGGATCCCCTTTTCAAACGACAATGTCAAGTATGTCGGGACATCCGGCGCCTTTTCAGGCGAAACACCAAGCTCCAAAATTTTGTCATACATCGGCTCGTTGGCAGGGTCCTCTAAATCCAATCCTTCGTGCGAAAGATGCCACAAATTTTTATCCTTGGAATAATTGGTCTCGCGTGTAATTTTTAACGGAATTTTGTGCGCCTCCGCATAGTCGATCTCTTCGTCGCGACTCTTAATATTCCAAATCCGCCAAGGTGCAATGATCGTCATTTCCGGCGCAAAAGCCTTAATTGTCAATTCAAACCGCACCTGATCATTTCCCTTACCCGTACAGCCATGGCAAATCGCATCCGCGCCTTCTTTTTTCACAATTTCAACGATGCGTTTGGCGATTACCGGCCGCGCAAAGGACGTTCCGAGCAGGTATTCGTTTTCATAGACAGCCCCCGCCTTCATGGTAGGATATATGTAATCCTCAATAAACTCTTTGCGCAAATCTTCGATATAAAGCTTGGATGCGCCTGTTTTCAGCGCCTTTTCCTCCAGTCCGTCCAGCTCGCTTTCCTGCCCGACATCCGCAGATACCGCGATTACTTCACAACCGTTATAGTTTTCCTTCAACCAAGGAATAATGATCGAGGTATCCAGCCCGCCCGAATACGCCAAAACGACCTTCTTGATCTCTTTCTTTTCCATAAAAACATCCTCTCTGTTTTATTGCTACCGATTATACCGTTTCCGCCACAACAAGTCAAGCGTTTTCATGCACCATTTTATTAATTTTTCATTTAATATTCATTTGATTGTGCATATATTTTATTTTTATGCAGGATTTATTCAATATTTATGTATAATTTAATCTTTCTGTATAAAATACTTTTCTGACCGCCGGTTTGGTAGCTGCTGTTGATCGTTTGACTTTTTCCCAATCCTTTCGCACACATCCGTTCATCGACCGCGGTACATTAAGGTCAAAAAGGAATACGCCTTTAATTCTTTTCGACGCGCCGCATAATCCGGGCATACTTCGGCCACCGCGTGCCAAAAAACAGCAGAGTGGTCTAATCTTTTCCGATGACACAATTCATGGAGCATCACGTATTCGCTCAGCCGAGGCGGCAACATGGACAAGCGCCAATTTAAACATATTATTCCCTTTGCGTCGCAGCTGCCCCAACGAGATTTAAAATCCCGCAAACAGACATCCAAAACGGTTACCCCCGCCCGCAAAGACAGCTCGTGCAACGTTTCCAAAAGCAGCCATCCGCGCGTCTTTTCAAAATATGTTCGCACGGAGCGCTGGCTTTTCAAATAAAAAACGCCGTCAGCTTCCCAGCTCTTGGGTGAGCCATACTGAACCATCCGTTCTACGCCGGCGTCTAACAATGTTTTTCCGGCTCGAACGGACGCAAAACGAACATCGTCGTATTGCTGTAATTTACGCTCAATCCACGAACGATGCTTTTCTACAAATTCGCGCACGGTTCCGTCAGGCATTCCAAACGGGATTTTAACGTCAACGCGCCCTTCCGAAACCGTGATCGACAAGGTCTTACGCCGAGAACGGCGCCAAACATAGTTTACCTCACGCAAAACGCACCCTCGCCGTAACGACCGTTTCATCGCCGTTGCGAATCCCCTCGATCACGTAGTCTCCCTCTGCAATTTCCTGTCGATAAAAAGCCAGATGATCATTTTCAAAGGATTGCTTTACATAGTGCAGTTGAAAACTGCGCAGCCGTTTTGCCTCCAGTTCCCGCACTGAAAAACAATTGAAAACATAATCCGCATATTTTATGTTGTTCACATGGCGATTCAGGTCATATTCCGAATTTGCTACACGCAAAGCATAATCAGGCTCGCCGAGCACTGCTTGGGTCGGTATAACCCAATCTTCCCATGAAACAGCTCGCTCCGTAAGAAAATCCATAGCCGGCTGTGCCACTCGGGAACACGGCACGATTCTACCGTCGTTACGCAAAATACACCACCGAGAAAACGCACGCACCGACAGCTCCCCGTCGTCACCGCGCATTGTAAAACTGCGTTCGTAAATTGCTTTATTTGGCTCATGCGGCCATGTTGCAACATGGACCGTTTCTCCGAACATCGGACGCCGCATGAACTCTACATAAATTTTTGATAAAACCCAATAATAACCTTGCTTTGCCAAGTCTTGAAAGCCCAGCCCCATCTCCACCGAATGATCTCCGGCCGCTTCCTGAAAAAAGCCAAGCACGGCCGACGGCTTAATTTCACACCGAAAATCCGTCTCATAATTGCGTAATACATACGATCGTTCAATCTGATTCTTGACCGCCATACAGAACCCTCTTGACATATTTTTTTATTAATTTTACACCAATTTTCGTCTTTTGTCCATCCTTTACGCTCCGATTCGACGACCCGATCCATCTTTTTGTTCTATTTCAGACATAATAACGCATAAATCCCAGACATAATACTTTGTAAATCACTTTCTTTTTTTGAAACATTTCAAAATCTTGACAGATTTCGACAAATATAGTATAATATAAACCATAGGAGGGTACTTATGGATTTCAACGACACCAATGACAAAGAAAAACATTCAAACGAAAACTCTTCTTCCATCAGCAGTGATCTGATCCGCGGCCACATTAATACCATAATTCTCCGCACTCTCTACGATGGAGACAAATACGGCTATGAGATCATCAACGAGATCGAGGAAAAGAGCAAAGGGCAATACGCACTGAAACAGCCGACACTCTATAGCGCTCTGAAGCGCTTGGAAAGCCAAGATTACGTGACGTCTTACTGGGGTGGCGTCAGTAATGGCGGTCGACGCAAATATTTCCAAATTACTGATAAAGGTCGAAAAGTTGTCGAACAAAATTTGGCGGAATGGGAATATTCTCGCACCGTCATTGACAGCTTGATTTCTGAAAAAGACTATGATTTCAGCAATCCGCCGCCCGCCTCTTCCGTTGATTTTTCTTTACTGAAAAAATCGACTTCCCGCGTTCCGATCATGAAGGGAAACGAAGCCGACGACATCGAGCTGTCTGCCGATGCACAAGTCGAGGCACAGCCCGAAAAGGAGGATGCAACAGCTCCCCTTTCGCAAGGTTGGACTCGTGAAACTCCTTTAGAACAACTTGCTGAAGAAGCAACGGCCGACGATACCCTCCCTAAAGCAACCGATGATCGATCGGACGATTCCCCGCAAGCACCTGTTGCTGCGCAACCGGCCGTTACACCGACAGCTGAACCCGAAAAACCGCAACCGACGATCATTACACAAGAATCCTCACCGCGCTGGACGCGCGAGAGTCCTTTGGAAAACTCAGTTGCCGAAAAAGCAGATCATGCGGACTCCGTACAAGCCGAAACTTCCACCCCCGCGGACGCAGAACCGCCGCGTACTTTGGAAGGAACACCCGCATCGGATGAATCCGAAGACGAAGCCTTTAGCGCTGTTGAAGACGCTCGTCCCTTGACGGAAGAAGAAAAGCAACGCATCCATGCGAATTACCAAAGCCTGATCGGAAACGAGGACGATGCGACCTCATATTATTATTCGCAGGTCGCAAAAAACCGAAATGTCCGCCCCAGCTTCGAATCCAATGGAGGCAGCTCCTCGCGTTCGAGCGGTTACAACATGGACCAGTATGCCGCACAAAACGATTTGTATGAAGAAGAAGCGATGCAGCAATACGAATCGACGCCGCGCGCCCCTGCAAGCTATGACGAGGCCTATTATCAAAATAAAGCAATCTCCGCAGAGTTGCTTTATTCGGACAAATCTCCGGAAGAACGCAACTACAAGGATCTCCTTTCTAAGCTGTACGACAATACGCGTCACGACGAAATGGCTTTTGACGAATACGATGGATATGACGGATATCCCGAACATTATTCGCAGCAGCCCTATGAAAACGAACCGTATGAGAATGGGTATTACGAATATCCGGATACTGCCCCCAGTTATGAGACAGAACAAACGTCAGACCCGCACGATTCCGCAGCCCAATCCAATTTTTCGGACGCACAGGATGCGAACGAATCTTTGAAAAAAAAAGCAGAAAACGCAGAAAAGGATTTTTCCGAAAATAAGAAGACGCCCGTAAAGCCCACCCCTAAAATGAAGCCGGCAGACACAGAGACACAACCGGTCGAAAAAAAGGCAGATGCCGTCGAACAAAAAGCAGAACGAGAAGGCTTGCGCTTGTCCGCCGCTCGGGAAACGCGCGTCAATGTTGCAAGCGAACCAACTTCAGCCGGAAAAACGTTCGATAAGGGAAAAGCGCTCCTAATGGCTGCCATTTGGGTTTTTGCCGTTGCTTTGGCTGAATCGATTGTCAATATTTGCCTGCGTTCCGTCTTGGAATCCGGAGTTTGGTACGTCGTAGTTCCCTTTCTGCTCGCATTCGTAATGCTCGGAGCATTCCTGTTCCTCTATTTGCGCGGATACGGTAAAAACAGCCGCAAAACGCTGTCTCGATCATATATTTCCGCCAGTTTCGTTGTGTTTGCCAACGTACTGTTGATCATCTGCCTGATTGCATTTTTAATTATTTCTTTTGCCAATGCTCCGGACGCGTCGATGGGCATGCAGATCTTGAAATATGCAATCTTCCCGATCATCTACGCTTTTAATCTCCCGTTGTTTGCACTCCTTTATAGTTATCATTGCAACAAACAATGATGCTTTTCGAAGCCATTGCGCACTCGCTCTCTTGCGGGTGCGCTTTTTATTTTATCAAGCAAAAACCACCGGCTATGCCGGTGGAAGAAAGGAAAACGACAAAGGCTTTAGCAGCAGCAA
>CALVHT010000187.1 GCA_944328645.1 uncultured Clostridia bacterium | reverse complement strand
GATCCGAATAAATTCCGCGAAAACGCGCTTGGAGCCTTTTACTTTGCCGACGCTCTGCAATGATCCGTCCGGCATAATGGAAATCATTGGTTTAATTCCGAGAAGAGAACCAAAAGCTGCCGTTAACGAAGAAATACGGCCGCCGCGTTTTAAATAGATGAGGTCATCCACAATAAAATAGACGACCGTATGTTTAGTAAAATCCTGTAAAAATGCATCCAGTTCGTCCATGGACGCTCCGGCACGATATTTTTCTGCCGCATATCGAACTTGAAAGCCCGCCCCTAAGCTAATTGCTTTTGTATCAAAAGTGCGAATCTCACGCTCTGGATATTTTACTTTTAACGCAGCAATGGCTTTATCCATGCTTTGAAAGGTAGCCGAAAGTTTGTGGGAAAAGGTGATATAATAAATGTCTTGCCCTTGTTGCAATATGGGCTCAAAATAGTCGATATAATTTTGCTCGTTGATGGCCGACGTCGTCGGTACGGCCCCCTCGCGCATCCGCTGATAAAAATGCGCAAAGTCTGTTTTCTCTCCCAAATCATAATAATACTCTTCGCCGTCTAACACATACGGCATACGGATCACATGCAGACCATATTCTTTCGCCGTCGTATGCCACAGCTCACAATTCGAATCACAAAACAATTGATACATATTTCTCTCTTCCTTTTGTCAAAAATCGCAACGTTTACATCCTGAAACGCTTTTCTTTATTATAACGTTTTTTACATTCCTTGGCAACCAATTCTTCAAAATTTTTTATGAACGATTTGTGCGTTTTTGTTGCGTTCTAACAAATAACAATTCAAGATCACCCCGACAACAAAGCAAATCATTAAAAGGTACAGCCATAATAAAAACAATATTAAAAATACGGCAGCACCATACAATTTTTCCATAGACGAAAAATGCGTATAAATCGTAAACCCAAACGAAGCGATTCCTCCCAAAAATAATGTCAGCAAACTACCCCAAACAATATCTTTAAAACGAACGCGGTACGGACAGATATAAAAATTCAATATAATTAATAAAGCAAAAACAACGATACCAAACAGAGCATATACGGCAACTTGCGCAATAAAAGAAGGAAAAAATCGGCGTAGCAGCGCCGTTCCCAGCAAGAAAAAAGACAATCCGACGACCAACAACGCCATGACGATAAAAATAAGAATGACCGCAGACAGACGAACCAACAGTCCGCCTTTTTTTCGCCGTATTTCGTAAATTATTTCACCGCTTCGCCGCATATGGTAAAATAAATTTGTGGAAGAATACAGGGTCGTTACCAGCAAAACAATGGATGCCCCGGCCGTGGCACTCTTCGCCGAGTCGCGCAAATACAGGAAGACCTCCTTAAATTCGTTGAAAATTTCTAAATCAAAAATCTGTTCAAATTCAATGTTTAAACGGCCAAAAATCAGCGTCAGCCAAAATAAAAAAGGCACGACCGACATTACCAAAAAAAATGCCATCGTTCCCGCGATCGTCGTATATTTTTTGGACGACAAATAAGAAAAAGAACTGCGAATTTTTTGCACCGCATCCACGATTTGGAATTTTATGCGCATCATACAATTATTGTATGCAATTTGTTAAACAAAATGCGGATGATTTGCTTTATCGGTCAATGACGCAAATTCAAACGGGGATGGTCGCACCCTGTCATGCGACCATCCCCGTTTTTCCGCATAGTATACAATCTTACGCCTTTTTCGGAATCAATAAGCCGACATCTCCGCTTTCGCGCAAATATACGACCTGTACCTCGCCCGTTTCGACGTCCTGAAAAATGTAAAAAGCATGACCAAGCAAATCCAACTGCTCAACCGCTTCCTCGATCGTCATCGGCGTTAATTGGAATGTTTTGGTCTTAACCAGTTTGCTTTCCGGCAAAATTTCCTCGCGGAAAAAGATCTGCTTTTCCACAAAGGCATCTTTCTTTAATTTTGATTCAATTTTCGATTTATGTTTATAAATTTGCTTTTCGATTTTGGGCAGGACCGCATCGATATTGTCATAAAAGTTATCGCCTGAAACCTCGGCACGCACCATATTCCCTTTGTAGTAAATTGTCAATTCCGTCTTAAAAAAACGCCCCTCCTGTTTCAAATAAACGGAACAAATAGCATCTTCATCAAAATACTTGTCTAGCCGGGAAACCTTTTTTTCGACAACCCCGACAAGTTTTTCGCTGGCCTTACAATTTTTTTCACTGATTTCAATACGCATAAGAAACATAGCCTCCTTTTTTCTATTCCAAACGCCCACGCGCTAAGCGGCGAACGATCGATTTCGCTATTTTATCGGCTCAAATACAAATTTTCCTTCCTGTGCGTCCACCTTCACCTTTTGTCCTGCAGAGACTTTATTGGCTAGAATTTCCTCGCTGAGAGCATCCTCAATGCGCCGCTGTATGACACGCTTGAGCGGCCGAGCCCCATAGACAGCATCGTATCCCTCATTGAGCAACTGTTCCCGTGCGGAATCCGTCACGTCAATTTCTATTTCCCGCTTTTTTAAACGCTGGATCAAAATTGATAAAAACAGATCACAAACCCGCGCCGCATCCTCGCGGGATAGTTTGTGGAAAATAATAATTTCGTCAATTCGATTTAAAAATTCCGGTTTAAACTGTTTTTTCAGTTCTTCGGTAATTTTTTCTTTCATTCGGTCGTATTCCGCATCCTGCTCTTTCGATTCATCGCCGCCGGCAAACCCTAATCGACGCATCTCACCCGCTTGACTCGCACCTATATTCGAGGTCATAATAATGATCGTATTTTTAAAACTGACCACACGACCCTTACTATCCGTGAGACGGCCGTCATCTAAGATCTGCAACAATACATTGAATACATCCGGATGCGCCTTTTCGATCTCATCGAAAAGGACGACCGAATACGGTTTGCGCCGTATCTTTTCCGTAAGTTGCCCGCCCGCATCTTCAAATCCGACATACCCCGGAGGCGCGCCGATAATCTTGCTGACCGAATGTTTTTCCATAAATTCGCTCATATCCATGCGAATCATTAAACGTTCATCGCCGAACATGGCTGCTGCGAGCGCTTTGGAAAGCTCCGTTTTTCCCACACCGGAAGGCCCGACGAAGATAAAGGAACCGATTGGCCGATTCGGATCTTTCAACCCCGCTCTCGCGCGACGAATTGCCTTGGCGACCGCACTGACCGCCTCATCCTGCCCGATCACACGTTTGTGCAGTTCTTCTTCCAAGTGCAACAGCCGAGCGCTCTCTTCTTCCGTCAATTTTACGACTGGGATTCCCGTCCAACTTGCAACAATCTTGGCTACGTCATCCGAACCGATCGTCGCGTGGCATTCGCCCCGCTTCTTTTCCCATTCCATGCGAAGTCGCTCGATTTCGGATTCAATACGCTTTATTTTTTCCAACGCCTGCTGCGCGGCCATAAAATCGTCGCGCCGGACAGCCTTATTCTTCTCCGCATTCAATCGCTCGATCTCATGCTCCTTCTCCTTGATGCCCGCAGGACCATTGTAGCTGTCTAACCGCGCGCGGCTGGCCGCCTCGTCAATCAGGTCGATCGCTTTATCCGGTAAAAACCGATCTGTAATATATCGATCCGATAAACTCGCCGCCGCAACGATCGCCTCGTCGGAAATGGTGACTTTATGATGCGCTTCATATTTATCCCGCAAGCCACGCAAGATCTCAATCGTCTCCTCCACGCTCGGCTGATCGACGTTGACCGGAGTAAATCGGCGCTCCAAAGCGGAATCTTTTTCGATATACTTCCGATACTCATCGATCGTCGTTGCCCCAATCGTCTGCAATTCGCCGCGAGCTAACATCGGCTTTAAAATATTCGCCGCATCCATACTGTTGTCCGCACTGGCGCCCGCCCCGACGATGCTATGGATTTCGTCGATAAACAAAATAATATTTCCGTTCTTTTGGATCTGCTCAACAACTTCCTTCAGACGTTCCTCAAAGTCCCCGCGGTATTTTGCCCCGGCCAGCATTCCCGGCAGATCCAGCGCAAAAACCGTCTTACCAAGCAATAGATCCGGCACTTCACCCTTAACGATTGCCTGCGCCAATCCCTCGACAACAGCACTCTTCCCGACACCCGGCTCTCCGATCAAGACCGGATTGTTCTTGGTGCGCCGCGACAATACTTGAATGATTTTATCTATTTCTTTTTTGCGGCCAATCACCGGATCGACCTTCCCTTCCCGCGCTTTTTGTGTCAAATCCGTGCCAAAACGCATGGTTATGCCGGCAGGTTGCTTTCCCTGACTTGCCGCGCCATCATGCACAGGCTGCTTCCCGTACGTATAAAACAGGCCTTCGCCCGTATCTTCTTCCGGCTCGGCCTCCGCCGCCCCCATTTCTGTATCGAGTGCCGCCAAAAGGGCATCGATATCGACGCCAAGCATCCGCAGTAGGCGGACCGCAACCGATTCATCATCCACCAAAATCGCAAGCAACATATATTCGCTGCCTACGCTCGCGCCCGCCCCGTCATGATCGACGGCAAACTCGCTCGCTTTATCGAACATATTTTTTGTCCGCGGCGTAAAGCCGCTCAGCTTTACGCTCTTATTCAGCGTTCGAACAAAAACATTTCGATAATCCGGTTCACGTACTCCAACAGCATGCAGAATTTGTGCAGCGCGACAGGCCGGTACGTTGAGCATGCCAAACAAAATATGCTCGCTGCCGATATAGCTGCTTCCGTAATATTTCGCTGCCTGCAAAGACATTTCGATGGCCTTGCGTAAATTCGGAGAAAATTGATTAAAGTCGTACATGAAAACCCTCGCATAACGCCGCGGTCTCTTCGAACCGCGCGTCCAATTATTCCTCTTGCACCCGACGAATATCCGCAAACGCAGCTCTGCATCGGCTTGCTCGATAAATGTCCCGTTCCGCCGGCGTCAATGGCTTATCGGTATACAAGTTAATATTGGCCGGACGCATGGACGCAATGAAGTCATCCAACCAAGAAAAAGTATCGATTTCTAAAAAATCCAAAGCAACTCCCAACTTGACGTCGGAAATCAGTTGCAAAAACTCGGCATATGAGATTTTTTCACAGTTTTGTAAAACGCCGTATGCCCGGCAACACTCGTCTTTGATCCCTACTGTGTCTGCTGCGCGCAAAGCCTTGCGCGCCTGTGATTCCAAATTAACAATCTCCAGCGCCGCACGCTGAACTTCGGAAAGTATATAATTTTCACTCACGCCCAACGTCACTTCGTTGCTGATTTGGTACATATACCCTTCGGCTTCGCTTCCTTCCCCGTAAACCCCGCGCACGGTGTGCCCTAAACGAGAAATTTCACGGATCAAGCGATCCATTTTATTCATCCTCGTCAATCCCGGGAGGAACAACATCACCGACGCGCGCATTCCTGTCCCCAAATTTGTGGGACATGCGGTCAAATATCCCAACGAATCATCAAAAGCAAAAGGAAGTATTTTAGATAATTCATCGTCGACAGCCGAAATTTTTTGATACGCTAAGGATAAACTCAATCCGCGCAAAATGTATTGTTCGCGAAGATGATCCTCTTCATTTAACATGATCGAAAATTTTCCACGCGTCCCATCTTCATCGTCTTCCTCATCAATCAAAGCCGCCCCGAAAGCCCGGTTGGAGGCAAGTTCCGTACTGATCAAATGATCATCGCAAATCGCCTGCGCCACATCTTCGGAAATTTCGTCCATCAGATACAGGTGAAAACTCCGCAAGCGACTGGCAGCTGCATAGACAGCGCGAACTATCTCTTTTGCCTGGGCAACATCCTGTAAACGATTTGGAAAGGGATACCCTTGCAAGTTACGCGCAAAGCGAATGCGCGTCGAGACGACTGTGCTTTCGATATTATTCATTGTCGCCTCCAAAACCGCCTCCGTCGATCGACTTATTCAAACGGCGCAACGCCCGGTTGATGCTGTCCGCATCTTTCATCCTTTTTTCGCACAGAGCCCGCTCTAATTCGCGGCGTAAACTTTTCTGTTCATCCAAAAGGCGAAAAACTTGTTTGTTTGCCAACGGACGTTTTCCCTCATGAACGGTTTTGCCGTGGATGCGGCGGATGGCCGGTTTTAACTCGTCTCGAAAAATCTCATAGCAGCGTGCACATCCCAAAAGCCCCGTATGCGAATAATCTTCCAAAGTTGTCCCACAATCCGGACACTTTTTTTCACTGGCTTGTTTCTCATTGGATTCCGGCTGTAAAAAGCTGACGAAAAAATCGGGCTCGTTGCCGAAAAAAACGGCAGCCTCGCCCAAGCGTTCGAAACATTCGTCGCACAGATACAACTCTTTTTCTCCCTCTCGACGAACGAGATGGGTTGCTGGCCTCTTTTTACAATTGGAACAGAGCATACATCATCCTTGCTTTTGCCTTCCCTCTCGGATAAAAAAGAAGAAAGCGGCTTGTCCGGCATACTGCGCCCCGAAGGGCGTACGCATCCGATTACTGATTCTATTATAACATGCAAGCCGCTATTTGTAAACGATTTTTTCAATTTATGTGCATGATTTACAAG
>CALVHT010000186.1 GCA_944328645.1 uncultured Clostridia bacterium | reverse complement strand
ATTTCATGAGTCCAGTTCAATTCCGCTTATTACACTATCCCGTTTGAAAAAAGTCCAACTTCCTGGGTACAAATCAAAGCGGGTTTCCCGCTTCTTCCTTAACCCGAAAATGCGCTTTGTTGCATTTTCCTTATCCTGCCTCATTTTTTACGTCGTTTGCAACATTTCCGCCTTTCATTTGCTTACGGTTTTTGCATATATTTTTGCTCATATCTGCGCACCAAGTGAAAGATATTTTGTAAGTTTTTCAGTTCTTCATCCAAAGCAATCTTCGCGGCAACATCGCTCCAGTTTCGTTTACACAAATAAAAGCGTCCCTACATCGTCCTATCCGCAAACCTCATTTCCGAACATATACTCACAAATACAGCTCG
The DNA here is from genome assembly GCA_944328645.1 of uncultured Clostridia bacterium. Taxonomy (GTDB): domain Bacteria; phylum Bacillota; class Clostridia; order Christensenellales; family Borkfalkiaceae; genus Borkfalkia. Next base: position 7,465 of record CALVHT010000186.1, on the reverse strand, counting down.
CCAGTTTTCACGCGCTTACATCGTCCATACTTTGCAGAATGTCTGCATACAATTCATAAAATGTAAATTGCTCCTTTGATCCCCTCCTTCTTCTCTTTTGCCGATTGTTATGGTCCATCGACTCGCCATGTTTTTCTTTTCATCACCTCCTTCGTTTTTCTTTTTATGAGCAATCTGCTCGGACACCCGTCTGCGCCGCACTCTTCGGGCAATGCAAAAGCCCGGCCGTTGTTCACGGTCGAGCTTTGTATTTCTCCTTGTTCGGGTGCTTCCTATCACGTTGATTAGCAACGTTTTCTGTTGGCACAAAAATGCAACAGTTTGTGCGGTCTTTCTCAATTAAAACAGCGCATTTTCGGCTTTTATATACCATTCGTTCTGAAGCTGCGGCACTATTACTCCAGCCGCATATCACTTCATTCTCATTTTTCCATAACTTAATGAAACAAAAACGTTCTGCGGATTTGAACAAATTTTATATCCAAACCCCACAGAACGCTCTAAAAACATCACCCTTTTAATGCTCCGCTTGTCAAGCCCTCCATATAAATTCTTGACGTAAAAGTAAATAATATGAGCAACGGAAGCGTTATCAATACAAATCCGGCAACACTTTGCCCCATTCCGTCATTCCCCGAATCGGCCATAAAGGACTGGATCGCGACCGTTGCAACTTGTTTTTTACTATCTCCGATTACCATAAGCGGCCATAAATAATCATTGTAAAAACTGATCAGATTCATGATCGCTACAGTAGTTAAAATAGGTTTTGCAAGAGGTGCGGCAAAAGATATAAATACTCTCAATTCATTCGCCCCATCCAGTCTTGCAGATTCAAAAACAGAGCGCGGAGATTGCTCAATAAATGTTCTGCACAACACGATCGCCATAACCTGTCCGCCGGTCACCCAAGGCAATATTAACGCCAAGGGATTATTTTTCAAACCTAAATCTGAAATCATCACATACCGCGGCGTAAGAGTCAAAACCGCCGGAATCATCATCATGGACATCAACAAAAAATACAGTACCGTTCTTCCCGGAAAATCCAAAACAGCAAAAACGTATCCGCCCATCGCAGCTAAAAACACAAGAAGGACAACAGCTGCTGCAACATACAGAAACGAATTCAGCATATTTAAATAAATACTTGAAAAAGCAACCGAATAATTGCTCCAAAAAATCGGATTGGGAAATCCCCAAAAATTGGTGTTTAATTGATAGGTACTTTTCAGCGATACCGAAAGCATTAAAAAAATCGGGACAAATGCTAACAATAGCAATATGGACAGAATCAAATATAAAATGCTTTGCCCCGCAATCGTTTTCTTGCTTTTTAGCATAATTCAGCCCTCCACTTCTTTGTTTACTTTTACACGGTTCAGTAAAACAGTTCCCGCGAAAATAAAGATAAACATGACCAATCCGAGAGCACAAGCATAACCATATCTTCCAAAAGAGGTTGCATTGAGATACAATTCATAGCCTGGAACATAAGTCATTGTTCCGGGTCCACCCTGTGTCAACAGCAAAATCAGATTAAAATCCTGAATTTGATTGATAAATCCTAACATTATCAGTATTTTTATCTGTGATGCTATCATCGGCAGAATGATAAAGAAAAGTCTACGTACCGCAGAAGCTCCGTCTAACTGCGCTGCTTCAAGCGTACTGGACGGTATGTTCATCATCGCGCTATAATAAATTAAGAAAGAAAATGGATCGATGAAAGGAAACCCGACAAAAACCAATGACGCAATAGCCGTTTTAGGGTCGCTTAACCAGCTGGTTTGATACTGCTCTAAGCCCAAAACTTCCAATACTTCATTTAACAGACCGAAATTCGGGTCGTAAATATTTTTCCACATCAATGCACTGACCACACTCGGCACAACCATGGGCAAAACGTACAAATATCGGTACGCAAATTTGCTTTTATTGGATGTAAGCGAATACACCATGATCGCGACAAGCAACGGCATAGTCAAAATTTTGACCATGTAACTTACGAGAAAAATCAACAGATTTTTTATGCCTGTAAGGAAGTAGCCCTCGCTGATCATCATACGGAAATTGCCAAAACCGATAAAGTTGATCTCAACAGATGTATTACTCCAATCCGTAAAGGCACGCAGCGCAGCTACTAAAACGGGATAAAAACCAAACACAAATAACAACCCGAACACCGGCACCAACATAAGGTATGCCGTTTTATGCCGCCAAAATGTTTTCCCCGCAACAAAAATCTTTTTCCTGACTTTAGGGAAAGACAGCAAAAGAGCAACCACAGCGACGCCAAAGCCCACACCGACCAAAGCGAGAAACAAGACAAATAAAAATGCTGCCGCGTTCAATAAAGAGCCCAGATCGTTGACATAAATACCGCCTCCGTCAATTGTAAAGTACAAATTTTCACCATCTGAGCACAAATCGGAAACGCCGTCCGAAAAACGCAGATTGTTCTTTAAAGATAGATTTTTGTCAAATGCATATATCCCGCCTTCTTTACCAGAAACAAAAACCCCGTCCCCCGCAACGATTATTCCACTCGGCGCGATCAAAGAATTTTGTATCGACAAATCATGCAACGCCTTGATTGTCCCGTCGACCAAAGAGATCAACGCCGTTTCTCCATCCGAACACACCGCATACAGCGACTCACCGTCAAGACACAACCCGACAATATCTTCGTTAAGCCTTGTGATCGTAGTATATTTACCCTCTGCATTGTAAAGACGAACATTCCCGCTGTCTGAACCCAGAATTACTTCGCTGCCCGAGAAAACGACTGCGTTTGCCGTGACGCCTACAGCTTCCGAAAATATTGTCTCTCCTGTATCCAAAGAAATAACTGTAAGATTGTGTTTACTCTTCGAAGAACCGTGAGACACAGCAATTTTACTTGCCCCGTCATCAACCGCTATTGCTGTTATGTTGGCAAAAGCAAAATTATTTCCGTCTTTTTCGTATCCCTCACAGCACAGCGAACGCGTTCCGCTTTCTATATCATACCGATAAACTTTATTTCCCGCCGCAACATATGCATTTTGCCCGACCACACGCATGGAAATGGCAAGATTTGTCAATTCTTTATCAATCCATTGTTCTTCGCCTTCCAAATTTGTCGATCGTACGGTATTATCTCTTCCTGCAATCAAAAAGCCGTTATCGTACCAGACTATTCCTTCATATTGTACATTTTCCGAAAAAACCAAATTACTCGAAGGACTTGCCTGTAAATTGATTATCGCAGGAACAATACACGCAACGGACAGCAGCAAACCGATAATCATAGGTATTAAAAACCGACGTTCCATCTTCATGTTTTTTCCTCAATTTCCGGACGGTCTGTTTTGCGGATAAAGTAAATCATTTCTGCTGATTCCTGCGGCACGCAATGAATCGTCAAAGTATTTATTTACGTTTTGTTTATGTTTTTCCGCCCATTCATCTATCGTGATCTGCCCATTAAAATATTCTTGTGTATATGTATACCATTCGCGCACGCTCGCCTGAACATCATTTGCAGCCCCGCGGGCGATCGTCTGGCACGGAGATTTCTGACAATTTCCTACGGGAACCAGATCTGCATACATCTGCTCATATTTTTCAGGAAGCTCCACACCGTCGATCAATACGCTGCCCGTGGGCACACCGCCGTTTGCAATTAACGCATCCTGATACAATTTAAAGCCTTCGGCAGAAGAAAAATACATCATAAAATCTATGACTTTATCCGTATGCGTTTTGTTTTTCTCTATTATTCCGTAAAACCCGACCGGCACTTCAATGGTGCGCGCAGGCGCTAAAATATATTCCCCTTCCATAGATGGCATATTAAAAGTACCGACTTCAAATTTCATAATGTTCGGCGTATAGTTAGGATTCTCTTCCGCCTTTTGCTCTTCTTTTTCCAGCTCCGCATAATAACGAGGTACGGCATATGCTCCCTCTATGATCATGGCAACATCTCCGCGATAAAACTGCGAATGAGGATAGTCCGTACCATAATATTTGTCTCCGCCTGCATAATACGGCAAAAGCCTGTGCAGCTGCTCCGTCACATATTTAGTACCCGGAGAGTCTGCCGCATAAACCCCTTCCTGTATAGCTTTCATTAATCTTACAGGATTCACGGTCACCTTACCGGCGTCGTCATTATAAGGATCGGTCGGATCATATTCCCATACGCCGTCCTTTTCAGGATCATAACAATAGTCGCCTTCCTGCGCACGCACTACATTGATCATGTCTCTTGTGACCTGATCGTTATAAATTTGAAACAGATGTCCCGTTGCTCCCGCATAAAAGCCATCGAAAGTGCCGCTGATACCCAAAGGCTGAACTCCGTTATTCTGCAAAGTTTCGCAGACCTTCAAAAGCTCATCCCATGTTTTCGGAGGCTGTACGTTATTTTCTTCAAAGATGGTTTTGTTGTATATCCAAACCACTTGCGTGCGTTCAAAGGACAAAGAATCCGTACCTTCCGCAAACGGATTCGGGATCTGAGCATCATAATTGAACTGCTCCCGCCAAGGCTTATTGCTGTATGGACTGATCTCGTCTATATACTCGTCATAATTCACAGTTTTCCCGCGCGATGATGCGGCCATTGTAGAAACATCCACAATGTCGGGAACAGGCGCATCACTGCCCATTTCCCCCGCAAGCCATTGAGAATATCCGTTGGCAGGCTTTAATTCCACAACAACTTCAATATCGGGATTGATCGTTTCATATCCTTGTTTTACCGCTTCAAACGCCTGCGAAATACCTGTTCCGGTGATTGTACTTATTACGATCCGATTACTGTCCTTTTCTTCATTGGTTCCCGAATTACCGGCACAGCCCGCCAATACAGAAAGCGAAAGCAACCCCGCCAAAAACAAACAAAGATGTTTTCTCATACTAATCCTCCTGTAATACAGAATTAAGATTTGCCGTTTGCGGCGGACAATCTCTATTCTCTAAAAATGTAATGGAATATTTATCTCCTCCGTTTCTGTTGCAAACTTTAAAAATCAGAATATTTTTCCCTTTTTTTAATTGCAAAGGAATAATATGTACATTTTCCGGAGTCCAATTCATGGGTTCTGTCCTTGACCGTACCAATTCTCCGTTTACATACAAACGGAAAGCATCGCTATAGCCGATATGGACCCTGAATTTTCTATCCTCTTCCAGATTTATTACACGCTTTAAGTACACTGTACACGGTCCGCGGAAAGGAGTTATGTCTTTAACATGGAATACATCCCCTTTGATGTAAATATTTCTCCCGTTTCGTTCATAACACAACACATCGGGCTCTTCGTTTTCGATCTCTTTTACGCTCATATATTCCCGTTCGGGATCCGTTTTCATATTCAGATGATAAAAGCGTAAATAGTCCGCAAAATCAGATTCATTTTCCGCATTGAACCAATTTCCATATGGACCGTTTACCTTTGAAATATCAATTTCGGCATTGTTTTCCCAAAAAGGGCCAAATATCCTATATACAGTTTTCCCGATCAAGCCAAACGTACATTGTGCCCGTTCCGCCCCTTTTTTTGCGCTGATTGTAAATAAATTTACCTCATTGACAATCCGTATGTTTTTCCTCATAGAAATCGTAGCCGTAAAGGCGGCTTTTATACCGCCTCCGCAAACCACGGTATCAGATGACAAGTTTACATCAAAACCGTCAGGCGCAGTCATCTTCAACAGACAATCGCCGACAGGCCCCTGCGATTCCGCATCAAACCCCACACATACCTGCTCTCCGGGTGCTATATAAGGTTCTTCGTCATAATAATTTGTAATGCGAAGCGCAGGTTCTTTTGTTTTGGGAACGAACTTTATATCCTCGGGAACTTCCGTCAAAATATTTATCGCCTTCGGATAATTGTTCAGAAAATGCAAAGCGACACGCGCGGTATCTTCCGCAAGATCAATAAGCTTATCGCCGCGCCTTTTATAATTTAAGGTCAATACATAACCGCTGTCACGAAAACCGGACTGTTCTTGCAAAAATTTTGCACCTTTCAAAAGCCCTATCAGAGCCCCCGCGTTGCCTGCGGTACAATCCGTGTCAAACCCGCAATTACAAGCCGTTACCGCCAAAGTCCGTACATCATCCGCAAATCTGAGCAAAAGCATCAACGTGATACCGATATTCTGAAAGGAATTCGTACAATCGCAATGTCCGTATACCGCAATTATGCGACTTCGGATAAAACGAAAATCCTCTGGTCCTTTGCACCATTTCACTACGTCACGGATCAGGCAAGCCGCGCGGCTTGCGCGGGGAATATACTTTAAACCGCACTCAATCAGTTTGTTTATATCCTTTTCCACGAAAGCCTGCGCGATCATCGCTGCCCAAAACTGCTCGAAATATACCGAATTCCCATTATGATCCAAAGTGGCGTCCATTGTACATATTTTGGCTGCAAGTGCGGGATTCCCTGGGAAAATCAATCCCCAAATTTCCGCACGGATCGGACACCCCATTCCCTCTTTATAAAAATCATTCTCGTAAATCCCCGTGTAGGGAGGACGGATCCCTCGCTGATAGTTTCGGTCAAACCAAGCGTATTCGCCCGGCCAATAAATATTTTTTTCATGAAACGCCTTTGCCAGATCTTCCCCGCTCACATAAATCCCTTTTTCTTCCAACACGCTCAACCATAAAACCTGCAGATCCAAGTCATCGTTGGGAAGCATGGTTTCGATCATTTTATCGTCAAATCGAAGATCCAATAATTGCTTCATGCCCTCATACGGTGCGCCGACCGTTCCGACCACGCACTTACCTAACCAGCATCCGTACACTTTATCAAAATATTCGCTATATTTCAGCATAATCTCGGTCATCTCCTATCCGTTTGCCGTAATTTCATAAATTTGAATGTCCGAAGCATCCATATTTGTAAAACATATCCTATAATACCTGAAACTTGCGCTGATTTGTACGTTGATACGATTGGCTTGCCCGTCCTTGGATGGTACGGCATTTTCGACTTTTTTGACCGTTTTCCATCCGGAAGAAAGATCATCGCTGCCTTCCAACACAAACGAATAATTTCCCTTTCCTGTATACAGACTAATTTGTTTCAATAAGTACCTTGTTCCGCATACGACCGTTAACACAGGCTGTTTATCCGTACCTGCGGGAGACCAATACCCGCTGTCTTCGCCGTAAAATACGCCATCCGTGAGCTGTTCCGCCCAAAACTTTGTCATGATGCTGTCCAGCTGGGTAGAAGAAGGTCTTACAGCGTTGAACGCAAAGGCATTTTCTCCCGAATACGCGATCCTTTCTTCGCTGTCAGGATCGTTCAGTTTCACGAGTGTTTCCCCTGCCCCAACCGATACAAAGACATTCCCTTCGCTATCGGCAGTAACTGTTTGCTCTTTATCACCAACGGTGACCGTATAATTTTTCCCTGGCGTCTGGTTCAGAAAACAAACTTGTACGGGT
>CALVHT010000185.1 GCA_944328645.1 uncultured Clostridia bacterium | reverse complement strand
GCACAACTTTGCGTTCGCTTAGAAGGATTTTGTTTTCATTCATCAGCAGACGGATTCGTTCGACGGTGTCTTTGGTTGTGTTCCCTGTTTTGTAATCACACTCAGCTTTATAATAACGTCGGACAATTTCCTGGCGCGCAGCAAAACGACATGCATCGTCGTCAACGATTCCATATCCGGCCATATTAACGCCCATATCCGTCGGCGAATTATAGATATTTTCGTCACCTGTGATTTTAGTCAATATTGATTTGACAATGGGAAAGCACTCGATATCGCGATTATAATTGACCGTCATTTTCCCATACATTTCCAAATGGTACGGATCGATCATGTTGATATCGCCCAAGTCGGCCGTGGCCGCTTCATAGGCCACGTTGACGGGGTGACGCAAGGGTAAATTCCAAATCGGGAATGTCTCAAATTTTGCATATCCGGCGCGAACGCCCCGTTTGTATTCATGATATAATTGTGAAAGGCAAGTGGCAAGTTTTCCGCTTCCGGGCCCGGGCGCAGTGACGACAACCAGTGGTTTTGTTGTCTCGATATAGGGGTTCGCTCCATACCCCTCGTCAGAAACAATGACATCGACCTCGGTCGGATAACCTTTCGTTTTTCGATGTACGTACGTACGTAAGCCATGATTTTTCAATTTATTGATAAACTTATCTGCGGCTGGCTGGCCTAAATACTGTGTTACAACTACACTGTTCATATTGAGGCCCAAGTTGCGCAGTTTATCGATTAAGCGCAATACATCTGTTCCATAAGGAATTCCAAAATCAGCTCGAATTTTGTTCCGCTCCAGATCCGCTCCGCTGATTACGAAAATAATTTCCGATTGTTCTTTCAGTTGCAGAAGAATGCGGCATTTCGCGTCGCTTTCAAATCCCGGCAAAACGCGGCATGCGTGCATATCATCAAATAATTTTCCGCCAAATTCCAAATATAATTTATTGTCAAACTTCTGAATTCTTTCTAAAATCTTTTCGCTCTGCAATTTGACATATCGGTCATTATCGAAGCCCTTATTCATTCGTATTCTTCCTCACGGTGATATCCACGCTATTATAACACACTGCAAAAAAGATTGCAACGCCAAGCGAACATTTTTTTCCATGGTTGTACAAATTTTATGCTTTACGCAAATTTTTGACCAAAAGTCCCCTGTTTAAACTGAATTCGGTCCAGAAAGAGATCAATCAAATAGCCCGCAGCATTCACACGATGCATTACGGGCTGAAATCCAAATATTGACTGACAGACCTTTATCGGCTTTCAATGCTGTTTTTCTGTATCTTCCACAAAATGCTTCAGGGTCTCCACGATCGGCGCATCGGCAGGAGCCCATTCTTCTGTACGCAACTCGTGTACCGGAATAAACCGAAGCTCTTCATGCTCCGTATTGACAAAATCGCCCAAAAATCGACACAAATAGGTACGCAGCGTAATAATAAAATCCGGGTATTCATGCGTAACAGTTTGAAACGGGCGAATAATTTCTGCCTTCACACAAAGTTCCTCGGACAACTCCCGCAATAGAGCGCTCGGCGCATCCTCTCCAGGCTCAATTTTCCCCCCTACAAACTCATATTTATGAGCAACGTATTGGAATGGGCTGTCTCCTCTTCGCGCAGCCAATACCTTCCCGTCTGAAAGCACGATCGCCCCCACAACTTCAATTTTCTTGCGCACGTTTTTTTCCAAAATTACTACCTCAGCTTTGTGTCCAATTTATACCGCTAAGACAACTCGATCAAACAGATACGGCGAACCTTCCACTGGTTCGCCGCCGTTCTTTTTTATTGAATCAGATCCCAAATTTCCCTTGAAAAAGGAATTCGTATTTCGTTGAATCGGGCTACGAACTCTAAATCGGGAATTACAAGCTCGCTTTCCTCCGAAGGATCGAGAACTTCGTCTTCCGCGGGAATTTCTTCATAACTTTCCAAATCTTCCGGGAGTTTGACTGTTCCCTTATACGAAGAAAGGCTCTCTTTCCCGCGAATTGTTACGGCAATATCCGCCCCGTCTTCCATAGGTTGCCCCGTAACGATATTGTATTCCAGCCCCTTCAAAACAGCCTCAATATCCGCACGTACGCTGACTCCCGAAAGCAAGCCGTCCGCATCGACCGCATAATAGATTTCGTACATGCATTGTGAAAATTCTACCGAGAAATCGCTTTCCGCTTCTTCCGCCGTTTCCTCGAGACGATCAAATGCCTCTCCATTCCCCAAAGCCGATGCAAACAACATTTCCACCGTTTCTTCCGAGGCGCTCAATTTTAATTTTACACCATCCGAAAGATCCGCTTCCAAAACAATGCCATAATCGTCCAGCTTTTCTCGCATGACCGCAACGTCATCCAGTGTCATCCCATCGGTAAAGGAATCATCGGTTGTTTCTCCGGAAGCAGCTTCCAGCAGCTTCTCCAAAAGGATAACAGGAAGCCCAAAAAGGCTATCTTCTCCTCCCGGAATCTCCAATTCATCCAACGAAGTCTTGTTCTTAAACTGCGTCTGCTCCTTCTGATCCGCAACCTGGTACGTCTGCATTTTGTCCTGATAGAAGAACTGTGAATCGTTACAAAAAGAAGCCTCGGCTGCGTAAGTGACAATATCTTCATCCAAAACATTTGCCGGCACTGAAAAAGACCATTTTCCAAAACCGGTTCCGCGCCGAAGCATTTCGCCTGTTTCTGTATCCCGCCCGAGTACAAATTGGTAAAACAAACTCTTTTTGTTTTTCCAATTATTTTCATCTTGCCTTACCGATGTATAAATGTCCGTAATGTATTCGGCGCCAAACTTCCATTCATCCGACAAAGCGTCTCCAAATACTTTTTCCGGACGAATTGAATTGACAACCTGTAAAAATTCTATATCCGACGGCTTACTATAATTTCCATCGATTGTCCCGTCGTTATTGACCGGCCTGCCGCCGATTTGGCAGGCAGATAACAGCATCGCCGAGCATCCCAGCAAAGAAGCTGCTATCAACGCTGTCCACTTTCTCATTTTTTTCTCCTTCGATTACCCATTTTTAGTATGCGTATTTTTATTATATACTAACCAAAAAAAAAGTCAAGTATTTCAAGCCAAACTCTTTCGTATCATCAAAACACTCTGGATCCATCACACAATTTTCTGTTTAATTCGGAAAAGATAAGCGACAGACCCAAAAGTCTGTCGCTTCTTTGATTTTTACATCTTTACTTTACGCATTCTCTTCTTCCCACGCAGCCGCCTTCACCTTCGAAAGCGACGTCAACTTTTCTGTCGGGTAAGGAGATTCTGCGCCGCCGTTCGTATACAGAAAATAAGTTCCGTTTTCAGCGACATACAAAGTTTCCTCGTAGCCGGCAGGATCGCCGTACGCACCATGCGAAACTTTTTTGACCACCGACATTTCATCTGTATCGTACACTTTGCCTCTGACAGTCTTTTTCACGTTGTTGACCTCCTGATAAAAATTCTATATTGGATGCCTTCTAAAAAAGTCTTATGTTCCTACGCCTTGCATCTTCCTATGCAGATAGTATAACATAAATCCACATTTTTAGCAAGCACAAGAGAGACAGTTTCTATAGATTCTTCTCAAACGACAACATGAAAATCGATACAAGCATCATTTTAGCGGTACAAAGGCTTATATTGCGCGCAAGCCCGATAATCCGCACTCTCCAAATCTTTAGTGCCAAAAGAACTCCAAGCATGCGGACGATATAATTCCCCATCCGATAAATTGTGCAGCGATACTGGAATACGCAACATACTTGCAAAAGTGATCAGATCCTTTCCGATATGTCCATACACGAAGGCTCCATGATTGGCTCCCCAATTCGCCATAACATTATAAACGCTGGAAAAAGCATTCGTTTCGTTTAAGCGCGGAACAAACCAAGTGCTCGGCCAAGTACGGTCTGTCCGATCCAGCAAAACCTGATTCATTCGCTCCGGCAAGACTACCGTCTGCCCTTCGGCAAATTGCAGGACGTATCCGATCCCGTCGATATTATTGACACGAATCAATGTTACCGGCATTTCTGCCTCCGTTGAAAAAGACGAGGAATAACCGCCGCCTCGAAAATACCCGCGGTTAGCGCTGCACCAGCGCGTTGCCCCCAACATTGCGTCAATATCTTTCTCATCGACATCCCACCAGCGCTTCATGACAGGATTCCCCTCTGCGTCTTTACAAACACCCGTTGCATCCAGTGCCGCCGCACCGCTGTTTAACAAGTGAATAAATCCGTTGGCCGCCGCACCGCTCGGGCGCTCTCCTGTAATGCGCTCGACCGCTTCGGGACTCCAATACGTGCGCACGTCGGCAAAAGCAGCCGCGCGTCCGGTCAACAGCTTCGCAAAGAGCATCGCTAATCCGTTACAGCCGTCATTCTCCGTCGCAACAATCAAAGGTTCCTTTTTGCCATTCCAATCAAATGAGCTATTTAAAATCGCTTCACTGAAGTCGCCGTTCGGGCGGAAATCGGTCCACATCCTCTGCCCCTGGAATCCGCCAAGGATCCCGTTGCGGCCCAGAGCCTCTTCATGCCAGCCAATCTTGTCCAGTTCGGGATTACCCAGCATAATATCGCGCAAAATGAGCGTCATTTTGGTGACAAAATCCCATTGCGCCTCACGCTCTTCCGGAGTGAAATTTTTGAATCCAAACGCATCTTCGTTCCAGTCCTTGCCTTCTATGCAACGAGAGCGAACCCATTCCCGCGCTTTTTCGTATTCGGAATGATCAAAAATCCCTAACTCAATGCGGCGGATAACTTCTGACATGTCAACCCACTCCGCACGAATCCCAAAATACTTTTGCATTGCGTTTACATCGCAGTAACTGCCACCGATCCCCATTGCGACGGATCCTATATTGACATATGCCTTATTCCGCATTTGCCCAACAGCCAAACCGCACCGGGCAAAACGCAGGATCTTTTCCTGAACATCCGAAGTCACTTCCGTCTCCGACGCATCCTGCACATCTTTTCCGTAGATTGCAAAAGCCGGCAAACCGCGCTGAGCGTGCAATGCCATCGCCGCTGCCAAGTATACAGCCCCTGGACGCTCCGTACCGTTAAACCCCCACACGGCTTTGACCGTCAGCGGATCAATATCCATCGTTTCGCTGCCATAACACCAACAGGGAGTAACCGTCAATGTGGCAACAACATTTTCGGCCGTGAATTTATCTGCACACTTTGCCGCCTCCGCACCGCCACCGATTGTCGTATCGGCTATGACTACCTGTGCAGGTGTACCGTCGGCATAAAAAACATTTTTTTCAATCAGCTTTTTCGCTGTTTCCGCCATTCCCATCGTCTGTTTTTCTAAGCTCTCGCGGACACCAAACCACCGCCCATCAATGACCGGGCGGATCCCAATTTTCGGTTTCATTCTCTTCCACTCCTTCGCGCCATGCGCCATTTTATATGGTTTATGATACCCCAAGATACCGTTTTTTTCAATAGTAGAAATTGCCCAATTTTGACAGCAAAAAAATGTGTTTTTTCTGCAAAAGGTGGATTTTCATATAATTATGCTGTATAATAGAGCCATGCCAACATTTCATCGAGCGGATTCCGATGTCCGCAAACACTTAATCCTGCAGCGGGAAAGCGCCCAAAGCTTAAATCCCAAAGTTTTATATGCCGGCGAATTAAACGATGCACAGCATTGGAAAGAAGAGCCGCACACACATCCGTTCTGTGAGATTATCTATATTTCACAGGGCAACTGCATCATCGAATGCAACGGTCAGGAATATTCTGCTCGCAAGGGAGATATTGTTCTTTATAATGCCGGAACGCTCCACTGTGAGCGTGCCTGTACGGATGATAGTCTTTCCTTTCTCTTCTTTGCCGTCACAAACTTAAAATTCAGTCATGCCGAACGAGACATGCCTTTGGATCATGGAGCATCGCCCGTTCTCACTCCTAACGCATACGCGCAAGATTTCCAATTTTTATTTCATGCTTTGCTGCGTGAAGCACGAGAACGGCGAAGGTATGGAAACGAAGCCTGCAAAAGCTTATCCAACGCTATCCTTTGCTTGATCCTGCGCCTACTGTCCGGAAAAGAAGAGAAATACCTTTCTCCCAATGAAACATATTTGCGCTCCCGTGAATACATCGACATGTACTATCGTACCATTCAAAAGGTAGATGACGTATGTAAAGCGATGTATGTCAGCCGCTATTACTTGACACATCTGTTCAAGGAATATGCGGGGATTTCACCGCTTCACTATATATTGGACAAGCGTATTGAAGACGCGAAAAAAATGTTGAAGGATACCGATCTATCCGTCGAAGAGATCGCATTTTCCATCGGATATGCAGAGCCAAACTCTTTTATCAACTATTTTAAAAAACGTGAAAACAAAACGCCAGCTTCTTATCGAAAACAAGAAAGAGACAGGCCGACTAACCCCAAATAAACAACCGGAAGGCATTTTGCCTTCCGGTTTTATTGTATATCAAAACCCGCGGATAGTCCGCGGGTAATGAAAAAGCTTTAGCGATGAAACATGAAATAAAAACTCCTTTTGATATAATGAGGTTGCGACCTGGCAGTTGCAACACAAAAATCAAAAGGAGGACATCC
>CALVHT010000184.1 GCA_944328645.1 uncultured Clostridia bacterium | reverse complement strand
AGTGGAATATGGGGTGGATGAACGACGTTTTGGATTATATGCAAACAGACCCTTATTTCCGCAAAGGGAATCACAATAAATTGACGTTTTCTATGATGTATGCATTTACGGAAAACTATGTTTTACCGATTTCTCACGATGAAGTGGTTTACGGAAAGCGTTCTTTAATTGATAAAATGCCGGGAAATTATGAAGAAAAGTTTGCAAATACGCGCGCATTTATGGGTTACATGATGTCGCATCCGGGTAAAAAACTTCTCTTTATGGGCTGTGAATTCGGGCAGTTTAAAGAGTGGAACTATAAGGAAGGGCAGGAATTTTTCTTAAAAGAATATCCTTTGCATCAAAAACTTTCGGATATGAATGCAGCACTCAATCATTTTTATAATGAGACGCCGGCATTTTATCAAATCGAAGATTCGTGGGACGGGTTTGAATGGGTTGCTCCCAACGATGCAGACAGAAACGTTATTTCCTATCTGCGTCGCGATAAAGAGGGAACTACTTATTTAGTAGCAATCAATTTTTCGGGCGTTAAAACGGAAAATTATCGCTTGGGGGTTCCGAAGGGAAAATATAAAGTTGTTTTCAATACGGATCATCCTAAATTTGGCGGTAACGGTGAGCTGAAAAAGCGCATTTTTAATACAGAGCGCAAACCAAGCCACGGGAAAGAGTATTCGATCAAAATAGAAATACCAAAACTTACCTGCATCTATTTGCAAAAAATATTGTAAATGCTGTAACAGAATTGCGGCAAAAATATTACGTTATAAAAAATTTTTGGGGGTTTGAAGAATATGCAAAGAAAGAAAGAGTGCGTTGCAATGTTGCTTGCCGGCGGGCAGGGGAGCAGACTATATGCCCTGACGAATAATATTGCAAAGCCGGCAGTACCTTTTGGGGCAAAGTATCGAATTATCGATTTCCCTTTGTCAAATTGTATTAACTCGGGAATTGATACGGTAGGTGTTTTGACGCAATATCAGCCGCTAGTTTTGAATGAATACATTGGAAACGGTCAGCCGTGGGATTTAGACCGAAATTTCGGTGGCGTACATGTGTTATCGCCTTATCAAAAAAAGGCGAAATCAGCCTGGTACGAAGGGACGGCGAATGCTATTTTCCAAAATTTAAACTTTATTAAGATGTATAATCCGGATTATGTCTTGATTCTTTCTGGGGATCATATCTATAAGATGGATTATAGCAAAATGTTGCGAGCGCATATCGAAAACAATGCAGATTGCACGATTGCAGCAATCGAGGTTCCGCTGAAAGAGGCATCACGCTTTGGAATTCTGAACACAAATGCGGACGGATCGATCTACGAGTTTGAGGAAAAACCGAAACAGCCGAAAAGCACCCTTGCCTCTATGGGGGTATACATTTTTAGTGCTGAAAAAATGTATAAATATTTGGAAGAAGATGATAATGATCCGAATTCATCCAAGGACTTCGGCAAGAATGTTTTGCCCGCCATGCTCAATGCCGGAGAAAGAATGTTCGCCTATCGTTTTGAGGGGTATTGGAAAGATGTTGGAACGATTTCTTCGCTTTGGGAAGCAAATATGGATTTGTTGGGCGAAGAGCCTGCATTCGATGTTGCAGACACAACATGGAAGATTCATTCGCGCAATCCGCTTGCACCGCCGGAATATTTGGGTGAAAACGCGGTTGTAAAAAATTCGATGATTGCCCTGGGGTGCGAAGTTTATGGGACTGTGGAAAACAGTATTTTGTCCAGTAATGTTATCGTGGAAGAGGGGGCTGAAGTTCGTGACAGCGTCATTATGAGCAACACGATAATTAAAAAAGGCGCATCGGTACAATATACAATCATTGATGAGAGCGTAATTGTGGAGGAAGCGGCGACGATCGGTGAAGCAAAAGATGCGGCCAAAGGTATTGCCGTGTTGGGCAGAAATATAATCGTCGGAAAGAATGCAAAAGTCGCAGCCGGAAACATTATCGATAAAAATATTCAAGATGGGGAGGAAGCATAATTATGTCTGCTGTTGGTGTAATTTTTTCGAACATTCATGACGAAAACATCCCGGAGCTTTCCCGGCAAAGGACAATGGGATCATTGCCGTACGGCGGGCGATATCGCTTGATCGACTTTGCTTTGTCGAATTTGGTAAATTCAGGCGTCACAACGGTTGGAATTATTACCAAAAACAACTATCAGTCGTTAATGGATCACCTAGGTAGCGGTAAAGATTGGGACTTGGCCCGTAAAACCGGGGGATTAATTTTACTTCCGCCATATGGTGCAATCGATAACGGCGGATTATATCGAAATCGTTTGGAGGCATTGCGGGAGATCACAGGATTTTTGACGCACCGCAATGAAGACTACGTCATCTTGTGTGATTGCGACGGCGTCTACCGCATGGATTTTTCTGAAATTATCAGTTACCATGAAGAAAAACAGGCGGATATTACGTTGGTTTGTCACAATGAAAAAATATCCAACTCGACACGTTATACGGTTGTTAAAGCGGATGATAACGGACGGATTACCGACATAAAAGTGAATGAAAAAGTAAAAGGTGCGGATCGGTTTTTCAGCAATATCACAATCATCAACCGCAGCTTCCTGATTTCTTTGATAAACGACGCTGTCGTTCACGGTTATAAGAGCTTTAGCGAGGATATTTTAAGAAGAAACATCAAGAGCTTGAAATTATTTGCGTATGATTTCTGCGGATATCATGCAACGATTGATTCATTAAGTTCTTATTTCCAACATAATATGGAACTTTTGGATAAATCTATCCGAGATGAACTTTTTGGGAACCGTGACATTTATACAAAAGTGCGCGATTCGGCTCCCTCAAAATACGGAGAGATGTCATCCATTCAAAATTCATTAATTTCGGACGGTTGCATTGTTGAAGGGGAAGTGGAGAACAGCATTCTGTTCCGCGGCGTCAAAGTCGGAAAGGGAACCGTGGTCAAGAATTCAATTATTATGCAAGACACCGTTATTGGTGAAAATGTGAACCTAAATTGTGTCATTACAGATAAAAATGTTGTGATACGCGACAGAAGAGTGCTTTCCGGTTGTGAAGAGCAACCCTATTTCCTTGCCAAAGGTACAATGATTTAAGCAGTACTGCGTGGCGGAAAAATAAATAGTGAACAAGGAGGGAACGTAAATTTCTATGTCGGCAAAGGCGAAAACAAAAAAAGTAGAAGGAAGTGTTGCTTCGACTGTTTTAGATGAGACGAAAACGGAAATACTTCAAGAAGAGCCGATCGTTGAAGAAACCGTAAAAGAGGAAAAAGCAACCGTCAAAAAGACGAGTGCGCCGAAGAAACCTCGTGCAAAAAAGACTTCTGCGCCTGCTCAAAATGAGTTGGATGCGCAAAGTTCAGAACAGGAAGTTTCCTTAAAATCTGAGGAGCCGGTCATTGAGCCGACAGCGGATGTGGAATGCGAACCCAATATTATTGAAGAGGTTACGGAGATTACAGTCGTGCCGAAAAAGAAAATTTTATTTGTTGCGTCGGAATCTACGCCATTTATTGCAACGGGCGGATTGGCAGAAGTGATTGGTTCATTGTCCAAAGCTTTGGCGGCGAATGATTGTTACGACGTGCGCGTCGTTATCCCTTTATATTCGGATATTTCTTGGGAACAGAGAAATAAATTTAAGTATCTCGGCAACATTTTTGTGCCGCTTGCTTGGAGAAACCAATATTGCGGGATTTTCAGCTATGAGGCCAATAATGTAACATTTTATTTTATCGACAACGAATATTATTTTAAACGTCCTGGTTGCTATGGATATTATGACGACGGTGAAAGGTTTGCGTTCTTCTGCCGCAGCGTCATGGAGATCATGCCGTTTTTAAATTTCTATCCGGATATTATGCATTGCCATGACTGGCAGGCTGCGTTGGCGTCGATTTATTTGAAGACGATTTACTGTTTCCGTCCGGAATACCAGTTCGTACGCTCGTTGTTCACAATCCATAATATTGAATATCAAGGCAAGTTCTCTCTGGATATTTTGGAAGACCTGTTTGGTATCTCAAATACTTGGAAGTATTTATTGGAATACAATAAATGCATCAATTTGATGAAGGCGGCAATCGAGTGCAGTGAGAAATTTTCTACGGTTAGCCCGCACTATGCTCAAGAAATAAAAGATCCTTACTATGCGCATGGTTTGGATCCGATCATCCGACGAAATGAATTTAAATTGGTGGGTATTCTTAACGGAATTGATACGGAAGCCTACAATCCAGAGACCGATATTTCTATTTTTAGTCACTTTAGCGTAGATAACCCCGAACCGAAGCGGCGTTGCAAAGAAGAATTGCAAAAGATGCTGAACCTTCCTGTCAAGCCGGATACGCCGATCATCGCAGTCATATCTCGCTTGGTTGCACACAAAGGGTTAGATCTGATCCGTACAGTGATCGAAGAAGTTTTAAGGCAAGACGTACAGATCGTCATTTTAGGGAAGGGTGATTCTTCCTATGAAAATTATTTTTCTGATTTGGCTCGACGCTACGTTGGAAAGCTGGTCAGTATTATTGCATTCAATCCGGATCTCTCACAAAAAATTTATTCGGGGTCAGATTTGTTTTTGATGCCTTCCAAATCCGAGCCTTGCGGGCTTTCGCAGATGATCGCTAGTCGTTACGGCACGGTTCCAATCGTACGCGAAACGGGAGGATTATACGATAGTATAAAACCTGTAGGCAATGGCGGTAACGGATTTACTTTTGCCAATTATAATGCATATGATATGTTATACGTGATTCGCGAAGCAATCAATTGCTACTATAATAAGGATTTCTGGCCGCAGCTTGTCAAGCGTGTTATGTCTGTTGATTTTAGCTGGCAGCGCTCTGCAAAGGAATACGAAAGGGTTTACGGGGAAATGTTGAAATAATTTTAACGGTAGGAGTAGGACATGAGCAGTACAAAAAGCATTACCGAAAAAGAAGTACAGGTGCTGATTCAAGGGAAATTATCCCGTTATTTTGGGGTTTCTCCAAAAGAGGCGACAAAAGACCAGATTTATAAAGCAGTTGTAATGAGTGTTCGGGATATCCTTTTGGAAAAGCGTCAGCAATTTCATAAGGTGATGAAGAGCAAAAAAGGAAAACGTGTATATTACTTATGCATGGAATTTTTGCTAGGTAGATCTCTTAAAAACAATATATATAACCTAGGATTGGGAGAGGAATACGAGAAGGCATTAGAATACTTTAATTTAACTTTGGATGACCTCTATGAACAGGAACCGGATGCCGGTTTAGGCAATGGCGGATTAGGACGCTTAGCGGCTTGTTTTATGGATGCGTTGGCATCCGGTAATTATCCGGCAATGGGTTATTCGATTCGTTATGAATATGGCCTTTTCAAACAAAAAATTGTAGACGGTTGGCAGCTGGAGTTGCCGGATGTATGGCTTCCTGGCGGGGAAGTTTGGCTGACACAGCGAAGCGACAAATCCTGTACCGTAAAATTTGACGGCTGGGTTAAAGAGGACTGGTCGGAACATGGTTTAAAAGTAACCTATGGCGGATACAAAGAAGTTGAGGCTGTGGCTTACGATATGATGATCTCCGGCAAAGATAGCGAGGCTGTTTCTGTTTTACGCCTTTGGAGAGCGCGAAATATTTCGCACTTCGACATGAAGCTTTTTTCACAAGGCGACTATCTGCGCTGTATGCAAGAAGAAAACGAAGCAGAGGTTATTTCGAAAGTTCTCTATCCCGCGGACGATCATTATGAAGGAAAATCGCTGCGCTTAAAGCAACAATATTTTCTTGTGTCAGCATCATTGCAAAACATTATAAACGATCATAAACATCGCTACGGTCCGTTAAATCTATTACCGCAACAGGCGGCAATCCATATTAACGACACACATCCGGCGTTGGCAATTCCGGAACTGATGCGGTTATTGATGGATGAAAACGGGTTTACTTGGGATGATGCCTGGGGAATTACGACGGCTACTTTTGCATATACAAATCACACGGTAATGGCGGAAGCGCTGGAAACTTGGCAGGAAGATTTGATTGCGCGTCGTCTTCCGCGGATCCATATGATTTTGAAAGAGATAAATCGTCGTTTTTGCAATGATTTATGGGCCCGATATCCTGGACAGCATCAATTTATCGAGAATATGGCCGTTATTTCAAACGGGCAAGTCCGTATGGCAAATTTATCGGTAATTGGTTCGCACAAGGTGAACGGCGTCTCAGCTTTACACAGTAATATTATTAAGAGCAGTATTTTTAATGGTTTTAATCAGGTTTGGCCGGATAAATTCACGAATGTGACCAATGGCATCGCACATCGGCGTTGGCTATGTCAGTCAAACCCGGAACTGTGCGAATTGATTAACGATTGCATCGGTGATGGATATGTAAAAAATGCAGCTGAATTAGTGGCTTTAAAAGATTTTTCAAATGATTCCAGCGTTTTAAAACGTTTGTCTGAAATCAAACAACTGAAGAAGAAGCAATTTGCAGATTATGCCCTGAAAAAGCAAGGGGTGCGGATGGATCCGGATACTGTATTCGATGTTCAAGCAAAGCGTATGCATGAATACAAACGCCAGCTTTTAAACGTTATGAATATTATATCTGTGTATTCGGATCTTTTGCACGATCCCAATAAAAATGTTCAGCCGCAAACGTTTATTTTTGGTGCTAAGGCTGCAGCCGGATACTTGCGTGCAAAACAATTTATTAAGTTGATTTGTTATCTCGCGGAGGATATCAAAAAACATCCTCAAATCCATGAAAAGCTCAATGTCGTTTACATGGAAGACTATAACGTTACGATGGCGGAGAAAATGATTCCGGCAACGGAGGTCAGTGAACAGATCTCATTGGCGGGAAAAGAAGCCAGCGGTACGAGTAACATGAAATTCATGATGAACGGCGCAATAACGATCGGTACATTGGATGGTGCGAATGTAGAGATGTGTGAATCCGTTGGCGATGAAAATATTTTTATTTTTGGATTGCGCGCGGATGAGGTTGAGGAAGTTTGGTCAAAGGGCTATAATGCAAGTCTTCATTACAATCAAAACGACCGACTGCGTAAGATCATTGAAATGCTAATCAAGGGCTTTAACGGAGAATCTTTCTCAGATATTGCAAACTATTTGCTAACGGGAACTCCGGTTGCCGATCCATACATGTGTATGGCGGATTTCGAATCATACTACAGTACACAAAAAAAAGTCAAAACATTGTATGCCGAGGATCCGAAACGTTGGGCGCAAATTTCTCTTAATAATATAGCGAGTTCCGGTATTTTCTCAGCAGATCGCAGTATTCAAGAATATGCGGAGAATATTTGGGGCCTAAAATCATTAAAAGTTTGACACACTCTGAAGAGCTATGAATATTTACTAT
>CALVHT010000183.1 GCA_944328645.1 uncultured Clostridia bacterium | reverse complement strand
AATTTAGATGTTTCGGATGAAATCAACGCATGCTCGATTTGTATTGATGCAGAGATTGATGGAAAAGTCGAAAAATACTTAGTAATGTTTAAAAATGAAACGCACAACCATCCGACAGAAATCGAGCCTTTTGGTGGAGCTGCTACTTGTTTGGGCGGCGCAATCCGTGATCCGCTTTCGGGCAGGACATATGTTTATCAGGCCATGCGAATTACCGGGAGTGCGGATCCGCGAGAAAAAATTGAAGATACTTTGCCTGGAAAATTGCCGCAGCGTGTGATCACGCGAACGGCGGCCGCCGGATTTTCTTCCTATGGAAATCAAATCGGTTTGGCGACCGGAATTGTGGATGAGATATACCACGATGGGTATAAGGCAAAACGTTTGGAAACAGGGTTCGTGGTCGGCGGCGCCAAAAAAGAGATGGTGTACCGCGAAAAACCGCAAAAGGGCGATGTGATTTTACTATTGGGCGGCGAAACAGGGCGCGATGGATGCGGCGGAGCGACCGGATCTTCGAAAGCCCATGACGCACATTCGGTCGAGACTTGCGGTGCGGAAGTGCAAAAAGGCAATCCCTTAACGGAACGGAAGTTGCAGCGTCTGTTTTTGAATAAGAAAGCGACGCGCATGATAAAAAAGTGCAACGATTTCGGGGCAGGAGGCGTTTCAGTAGCGATTGGCGAATTGTCTGACGGATTGGTGATCGATTTGGATCAGGTTCCTTTAAAATACGAAGGTTTGACCGGAACGGAGCTGGCAATATCCGAATCGCAAGAACGTATGGCGGTAGTCGTTGATGAAAAAAACTGCGAAGAATTTATTTGTTTGGCGGCAGCCGAGAATTTATCGGCTACGCCGGTCGCGGTTGTTACGGACGACCGGCATATGCGAATGTTGTTCAAGGGTCGTGAAATTGTCAATATTTCTCGAGATTTTTTGGATACAAATGGCGTCAAGCAGATTATTCGCGCAGAAATCGACGAAAATGCGCCGCATTATTTTGATTTGCAGCGCAAAGAGTTTCGAAGAGATTTTTTAATTGCGTTGAGTGATCTGAATGTATGCTCTAAAAAAGGCTTGTCGGAAATGTTTGACTCAACGATCGGTGCGCGCAGCGTTTACATGCCGTTCGGAGGAAAAACACAGCTAACGCCGGCCATTGCAATGGCTGCGAAGATTTGTGGCGGCGAAACAGACGTTGCAACGGTATCCGCGTACGGATATTGTGCAAAGTTGATGAGTGAAAGCCCATTTGCGGGTGCAATTTATAGTATAGTTACATCGGTTGCTAAGCTTGTTGCCGCCGGTTGTGATTTTTCCGAGATTCGCTTGACCTTTCAAGAATATTTCATGCGTTTAAACCGCGATCCGAAACGGTGGGGCGTCCCTTTGTCTGCTTTGCTGGGAGCCTTGTACGCGCAAATTGGTTTGGGCTTGGGAGCGATCGGAGGAAAAGATAGTATGAGTGGAAGTTTCGAACAAATCGATGTTCCGCCGACTTTGATTTCTTTTGCTTTGGCCCCGGCCAAAGCAAGCCGATTGATTACCAATGTATTGGGGCGTCCAAACCAGAAAATTTACTGGATTCCGTTGCATAAAGATTTTAGCAAAATACCGGATTTTGCAGAGTTGATTCAAAATTATCAAGAAATTTACCGAAATATTTGCGATGGGAACATCCGTTTTGCAACCGTTGTCGAGAACGGAGGAATCGCGACCGCTATTGCAAAATCTTGTTTTGGAAACGAACTCGGCTTCCGTTTTGAGGGGGATTGTGATTGCTTGCTCAGTGAGCACTACGGAGAGATCCTTGTCACTTTGGAGGATCCGGACCGCTTTGCCTACACAAAAATTTGTGTCGGGGAAACGACGGAGGACGGAAATTTTGTATATGATAAAGAACTTGTTTTGCAGAGCGAGGCGGTGCAGGCTTTCTGCGGAACATTGGATAGTGTGTTTCCGAATCATGCGGTCGCGACAGGAAAAGCAAAAGATGTAGACTTTGAACGCAAAGAAAAGCACGATCCAAAGATAGCGAATAAAATCGTAAAACCGCGAGTATTTATTCCGGTTTTCCCTGGAACAAACTGCGAATTGGATACGGCACGAAAGTTCAAAAATGCCGGGGCGGAGTGTGAAATTGTCGTAGTGCGGAACCGCAATGCGACGGATATTGAGGAAAGCGTCCGCGCTATTGCAACAGCTATCTCCCGAAGCAACATAATTGCGTTTCCCGGAGGTTTTTCCGGGGGGGATGAGCCGGATGGCAGCGGGAAATTTATTGCAACAACTTTCCGCAATCCGTTTATTGCAGAGCAAATCGAAAGGTTGCTTCACGATCGGGATGGTTTGATCCTTGGGATCTGCAACGGATTTCAGGCTCTAATCAAACTTGGATTGGTACCGTATGGCAAAATATTACCGTTGGAATCAAACAGTCCGACATTGACGTATAATAACATCGCACGGCATGTTTCAACATTGGTCGACATTCGGGTTGCATCCAATCTTTCGCCTTGGCTGTCGGCATGCAAAGTCGGTGATGTGTTTACTGTTCCTGTGTCGCATGGGGAAGGGAAACTTGTTGCTCCCTCGAAAGAGCTGGAGCGCATGGCGGAAAACGGCCAAATTGCAACGCAATATTGTGACAGGCACGGTCATCCGACAATGGAATATCCCTTTAATCCGAATGGTTCGGCATGGGGGATTGAAGGGATCACTTCCCCCGATGGCAGAATATTCGGTAAAATGGGGCATACGGAGCGTACGGATACGAATTTATATAAAAATAGTATCGGGAATTTTGACATGAAACTCTTTGAAAGCGGTGTCCAATACTTCCGATAAAATCACGGCTTTTAGCATACTATTCGATAAAGAGTACTCTATTTTTTGCACAGTTTTCTATAAATGTTGTATTTTTTTGAAATGCTTTACTTTTTTTGATGTTTGTGTTAGAATATACAAGAAAAGCATACGGAGAATTTACGGGAGGCTTCACTCGCATGAAATGTATGTATTGCGGATGTACGGAAAGCAAAGTCATCGATAGCCGTTCGACCGAGGAAGGCAGAACAATCCGCCGACGGCGGGAATGTATGCAGTGTGGCAGGCGTTTTACAACCTATGAAACGATCGAAACGACGCCAATCCTTGTTGTGAAGAACGGAGGGAATCGGCAGGCATTTGACCCGAATAAAATAAAAAACGGGATCATTAAAGCTTGCGAGAAGCGTCCGGTCTCCATGTCGAAGATTGAAAAGCTTGTCGAAGATATCAAAAAGCAAATCTATAATTCCCTCGAACAGGAGATTACTTCCAAAAAAATCGGGGAAATGGTTATGGATGGTTTGAAAGATATTGATGAGGTCGCTTACGTCCGTTACGCTTCTGTTTATCGCCAGTTTACCGATATTTCATCGTTTATGACCGAATTGGAAACAATGATGAAGGAAAATCAAGACAAAAAATCAGCATCGAAGCCCGAATAATCAAGGGCTTCTTTCTTTATCCGAGGCTTTCTATGACAAAGAAGATTCAAATTGGCCAGGTTATGATCGGAGGAGGAACACCGGTCCGCATACAATCAATGACAACAACGCACACGTCTGACATTTCAGCGACGATCGAACAAATCAGACGGTTGGAACAAGCTGGTTGTGAGATCGTTCGTGTTGCTGTTCGCGACGAGCGCGATGCAAAATCAATAAAAATTCTTAAAGAAAACTGTACGATCCCTTTGGTGGCCGATATTCATTTTTCGGCGAGATTGGCTGTTTCTGCGGTGGAAAACGGAGCGGATAAGATTCGCATCAATCCCGGAAATATTGGCAAAGAGACAGATCTGCGCTTGGTTGCGGATTGTGTGCGTGCGCACGGAATCCCGGTTCGCGTGGGTTCCAATTCCGGAAGCATTGCTGCCGATTTTGAACAGAAACTTGGACGATCCGCCAACGCTTTGGTGGAGAGCGCGCTGCATAATGTTTCTTTGTTGGAGAAATATGGAGTTTATTCGATTGTAATTTCTGCCAAAGCTTCCTCCGTTCCTTTAACGGTTGCCGCCTATCGTCTTCTCGCGGAAAAAACGCAATATCCGTTACACATCGGCGTAACCGAGGCTGGCACAAGTGAAAGCGGGGTTGTAAAAAGCAGCATTGGGATCGGGGCGCTTTTATTGGCGGGGATCGGAGATACGATTCGCGTATCCCTGACTGAGGACCCGGTTCGTGAAATTGATACGGCAAAGCGGATCTTGCGAGCATGCGGTCGAGAGCAAAATTTTATCGATGTGATCTCTTGTCCGACTTGCGGACGATGCGAATGGGATTGTATGCGATTGGCGCAAAAGATCGAAACGCGTACCTTTGGAATTCAGCAGCGTTTGAAAGTTGCGGTCATGGGATGTGTTGTGAACGGTCCTGGCGAGGCAAAAGACTGCGATGTGGGGATCGCCGGCGGCAAGGATAAGTGTGTGCTCTTTCGGCATGGCCAACCTGTCGGTATAGTTGCGGCCGAACAGGCGGAGGAAGCTCTTTTGAAGGCTATTTTTGAATGCTTGGGAAAGGACGAAAAAGGAAGGCAATAAAAAAATGACGCAAGAGGAATTTTTAGCGAAAATCCATGCAATAAATGGATTTCAAAATGCAGTCGTGCAATTGATTGTCGTCGATACCAAAACGAGGACCTGCAGCGTTTCGCTCGTAACAGATCAACCATATACGGAAGAGGGTGTTTGTGAGGTGGAAGATGTTGTGCGGTGTATTGTTCCGTCTTCGCTTCGCGCCATTGTGAAGGTACAGAAACAGGTTGCCGATCCGGAATTAATTCGAAAAAAAATATTGGAATATCTCGACCACCATCATCGCGCAGCAGCAGCCTGTATACGGGCAGAAGATATCGAAGTTACTCTCGGAGAGCCGGTCGTATTTTCTTTTGGTGTCGATGCGGCGGAGCGTGGTTTTTTTGAAAAAAATGAATTTCTTATGGCCGGAATCGAATCAATGCTTTCCCATCATTTCTGCAATACATTTCAAGGGAAATTGGCTGAAAAAGAAAAAGGGGAAATTTTTGAGGAAGATGCGCAGGAAGAGGATATTACCTCCAACTACAGGCCGGTACGTTCTTTTCCGATTGCAAACTTTGAAGCAATTGACGAGGCTTCAGTTCCAAAGATTGCTACTTATATAGCGGATTGTAATTTTCAAAGCAATTCACTGACTATTTGCGGCTCGATCGAATATATCCAGGAACGGACCACTAAGCCAAAGACAGGCGCCTCCGGGGAGGTAATCAAAGAGGGGCGCCCGTATCTGCGTTTTATTATTTCCGATACGACGGGAAAGCTGACATTCTCTTATTTTCCCAAAAAACGCACAGAAGAAAAGATTCGTGCGCTGCGCGAAGGAGATTCGATCGTGTGTACCGGCTCAAACGAGCTGTTTAATGGGCGTTTAAGTTTTACGGCAAAATTCATCAATCGTGGTTCGCTGCCGCCAAATTTTTCTCCGGAAAAAAGAGAGGGAAAAGCAATCCCGTTGCACTACTCAAAAATCTTTCCGGAAAAATTGACGGATTACAACCAGATGAATTTTTTCGAACAATCCGTCTTGCCGGACGATTTAGTGCGAAATTGTTTTGTCGTGTTCGATTTGGAAACGACTGGCTTGGATTGTGCCCCGGAAAGCGGAAAAGTGGATGCAATTACGGAAATCGGTGCGGTGAAAATTCTTCAGGGAGAAATCTGTGAAAAATTTACGACATTGGTAAATCCGGAGAGGAAGCTGACCGAGGAAATCATTGCTCTGACAGGCATTACTGACGATATGCTGCAGGATGCCCCTAAAATCGGCGAGGTGATTCCTGACTTTTTTAAGTTTTGCGAAGGTTGTTATTTGGTCGGGCATAATGTGCAATTTGACTATAAATTTATCAAGTACTATGCGTTGCGGGAAGAGTTTGATTTTGATTTTAAAACTTTTGACACAATGAATTTGGCAAAGAGCCTATTATTTCTTTCCAATTATAAACTGAATACCTTGGCGGAGTATTATCATATTGCGTTTAATCACCATCGAGCATGGGATGATGCTTTGACAACAGCAAAAATCTTTATTGAATTGATAAAAGCCAAAAAATGCTTGCCAAATGTTTAGAGATGTGCTATAATATTTTTACTGAATAACGTTAGCTTGGAATTGAGAGTGGGTCAGCCGCTCTCAAATCTTTTTATGTACGGATTTTTTTGCGGGAGAAAAAATGAAAGTTAAACCGATAGAAGAAATTCAGTCTGTTTTGCAACCCGTTGCCGAGACGATCGGGGTTGAGATTTACGAGATTGTTTTCAAGCAAGGGAAAAACCCGGCTTTAACGATTTATTTGGATACGGAACGCGAGGGCGGAATTGATTTAGACACGTGCGAAAAATTTCATAACGCGGTTGATCCCATTTTAGACGAGCTGGATCCTACATTCGGCCAGCCTTATACATTGAATGTCAGCAGCCCCGGCTTGGACCGCCCCTTTAAAAAAGAGCGGGATTTTATGCGCAATATCGGCAAGAAAGTGGAGATTAAACTTTATGCGCCGCATAAGGGCGAAAAATTTTTTGAGGCAATCTTGCTCGCATATAATCCGTTGGCAGGAAACGTGGAAGTCGATAAAAACGGGGAAATTTTTAAACTGAATCTAACACAAATCATCAAAATTTCGCAGGCGATTGATTTTGAGTAACCGCCGCACAAATAAACATCAATACGTGGATAAATGAGGAGACGAAAATGGTTAGCAAGGAGTTTTTTGAGGCGTTGGCCGATTTGGAAGCAGAAAAAGGGATCAGCCAAGAAATTTTTATCGAGGCTTTGCGTAACGCTTTGATATCGGCGTATAAGAAGCAATATGAGGGCGGTGCCAGCGAAGTAGATATTCGGATTAATCCGGAAAAATACAGCATTAAATATTATACTGTACGTACGGCTGTTGAAGAGGTGACGGATAAAGAGAAAGAAATCTCTTTGGAAGAGGCGCAGCGCATCAAAAAAAGTTATAAGCTCGGAGATATCGTTTACGAGGAATTTGTTCCGAAAGATTTTACACGTATTGCCGCACAAACTGCAAAGCAGGTTATTTTGCAAAAATTGCACGAAACGGAACGCGATAATACCTTGAATGAATTTTCGGATAAAAAAGACGAGTTGATGAATTGTGTGGTTCGCAAGGTAGATGCAAAAAATGTATACGTAGAGTTGGGAAACGGTCAAATCGAAGGGATTATGTTGCCACAAGACCAGGTCCCTGGGGAAAAATATGAGGTGAATGACCGTCTAAAGGTTTATGTGAAAAATATTAAAAGTGGCAGCCGTGGCGCGCAGGTTCTTGTTTCTCGAACTTCGGCTGGTTTAGTGAAACGTTTGTTTGAAAATGAGGTCCCGGAGATCAAAGCCGGTACGGTCATTGTAAAGGCTATCACGCGGGAAGCCGGGCAACGTACGAAAATGGCCATTTGCAGCGAGGATCCGCAAGTGGATGCCGTCGGGGCGTGCGTCGGCAATAAGGGTGCGCGTGTAAATGCGGTTGTCGCCGAGTTGGGCGGAGAAAAGGTGGATATTATTCAATGGAGCGAAAATCCTTTGGAATTTATCGCGAAGGCTCTCTCGCCGGCGAAAGTAATATCCGTCACTCAAATTGATGAAAAATCTGCGGTAGCCGTTGTTCCGGATGATAAACTATCTTTGGCGATCGGGCGAGACGGACAGAATGCTCGCTTGGCCGCGCGTCTAACCGGGTGGAAGATCGACGTGAAGAGCGAAAGTGCGGCGGCCAAAATGGAGGAGCTACGGCGAACGGAAGAGTCGGAGGCGGAAGAAAACGGGGAGAATGTTATTCCCCAAGAATAGAAATAACAGTGCGGTGCGAGGGGTTAAACAGTGAAAGTAAAAAAAATTCCTATGCGGATGTGCATAGCGTGTCATGAAATGAAGACAAAAAAAGAAATGCTCCGCATCGTAAAAAATAAAGAAGGCGCAGTTTTCATCGACTATAGCGGAAAAGCGGCTGGGAGAGGGGCATATATTTGCGATAATCCCGACTGTATTCGAAAATTAAAAAAGAATCGTCTGTTAAATAAAGTATTTTCTTCAGAAATCCCTATGGAAATTTATGAGAAAATTGAGGAGGATTTTTTTGCAAAGAAGTAAAGCCGAAAGTTATTTGGGGTTTTGTTTGAAGGCCGGAAAATTGACTTGCGGATTTAATGCAATTGAATCCTTGAAGAAGGATGTTTATTTGCTATTGCTTTGCGGTACGGCGTCAGACAATGCAAAAAAAGAAGCGGTGAAGCTACAAAAAAAGTTCGGGTGTACGCTTTTGGTCGCCACGCCCCGAACGTTGGAAGAATTTGTCAATAGAGCAAATTGTAAATTGGCGGCTGTGAGAGATAAAAACCTGGCAAATGCAATTTTGTCGGTTCAGGATGGTAATTTCAGAAATTATTCGGGAGGCAATATTTAGCAAGATGGCAGAAGCAAAAAAGAATTATGCAAATATCGAAAAGATCAATTCTCTTCTGGGGGCGGAAGGGATTGGATCGCTTCTGAAAGATGTGCAGAGCACGGAAAAGAAA
>CALVHT010000182.1 GCA_944328645.1 uncultured Clostridia bacterium | reverse complement strand
GCTTTTTACGCAGGGTGGCCCAACGCTTGGGCTGCGTTCCGCATGGCAAAAGAAGTATATGCAGACGGCGATGCCCCTCACGGCGGAATGTTCGGGATGGGCACCGAAAACACGGCGTTCGCAAACTTCTTTATCGGCAAGTCTTACTTGAAGCCGCTCACCGATCCCAAACAGACGGTGTTTATGGCAAATGTCACATTTGAACCGGGCTGCCGCAATCATTGGCACACCCATCATGCCGACAAAGGCGGCGGTCAGGTTCTCTTGTGCGTCGAAGGAAAAGGCTGGTATCAGGAATGGGAAAAGCCCGCACAAGAACTTCATGAAGGCGACGTCGTTACGATCCCCGCAAACGTCAAGCATTGGCATGGAGCAGCAAAAGATAGCTGGTTTTCGCATATCGCCGTCGAAGTCCCCGGCACAAACACGCAAACCGAATGGCTGGAACAAGTATCCGACGAGGAATACGCGAGACTATGAGATATGAACGGCGGCATCAAATAGGCAAAATCGTATAGCCCTACCTCCGATGTGCACACGATGGTTTTTGTTCTTTTTTACATCGCAAAATAAAAAGGATGATTGAAAAACAGCGAGGAATGCTCCTCGCTGTTTTTTCTGACTCGCCCAAAGAATGTATTTCGATAAAAAATATAGTTTTCCTTTAATTCCCTATGAAATACATCTTCGGAGTTGCTCTTTTTTATTGCAAAATTGGCCGGGGTATTGTATAATAATGGACGAACCAGGCGATTGTTTTCCTCCCTGGGCTCGTGCGATGAACCTATGAGTGAAATTCAAGAAAAGCTAAAATTATTGCCGGATGCTCCCGGCGTATATGTTATGCTCGACAAGGATAAAACCGTAATCTACGTCGGGAAAGCACGCATGTTAAAGAATCGTGTGCGGCAGTATTTTCATGCCGGACTGAAAGCTGAGAAAGTGGAGGCAATGGTTTCGAACATTGCAGATTTCTACTATATAATCACTAAATCGGAAATAGATGCCCTTTCGCTCGAAAACAACCTGATCAAAAAATATAAACCGAAATACAACATTCTTTTAAAAGACGATAAAACGTATCCGTATATACGTGTTTCCGTGGGCGAAAAATATCCAGCATTTACCGTTTCGCGAAAATTACGAAAGGGAAGCAAATATTTTGGTCCGTACATGGGCGGCGTTCGTGTGCGCGACGTGTTGGAGATTGTGAGCATTGCGTTTGGTGTGCGAATTTGCTCGACGGCAATCACTGAAAAGCCGAAAAAGCCATGCCTGAATTATCATATACATCGTTGTGCAGGACCCTGCGCACATTATATTTCCGAGGAGGAGTATGGCGAACGGGTGAAAGCTGCCGTGCGCTTTTTGGACGGGGGAGAAAGTGACGTCGAGCAGCTCCTACGTGAGCGTATGCAGACCTTTGCGGAAGCCGAAGAGTTTGAACTGGCTATGGATTGCCGCAATAAGTTGGAAATTTTGTCAAAGATCCGACTTAAGCGGATTACTTCATTAAATCGAGATATCAACGCTGATGTGGTATCTTATGTGAGCAATAAAATGTATTCGGCCGTCAATATTTTAGTGGTTCGTCGTGGGATTATGCAGGGGGCAAAAACATATACGGCGGAGAGCGCGTCTTCGGATGGAGAAGCCTTGACTTCGTTTCTGACACAGTACTATGCAAAAAATGAAATTCCGGATGAATTGATTCTTCCGGACTTCTGTGAGCAGGCCTTGCTGGAAAATTATTTTCAATCGGTGCATCATAAATGTGTTTCGGTCATTTGTCCCAAACAAAGCATTCGAAAACAGCTTTTGGAAATGGCAGAGAAGAACGCGACCGAATTTTTGGAAAAATCAATCGATAGAATTCGCCACAAAGAGGATATGACTGTCAACGCATGCCGGCGTTTGCAGGAAATTTTGCAGTTATCCCGCTATCCTCGCCGCATGGAATGCTATGATATTTCCAATATCAGCGGGGTCGATAAGGTTGGGTCTATGGTTGTCTTTATTGACGGGGAAGCAGATCGCAGCAGTTATCGTCGTTTTAAGATCAAAACGGTGGAAGGCGCCAACGACTTTGCCAGTTTGCAGGAAGTTCTTCTCCGCCGTCTCGCTAAATTGGGAACAGCGGAGGAAGATCATTTTCCGAAACCGGATTTAATGATTATCGATGGCGGTAAAGGACAGCTTTCTGCGGTCCGTGCCATTTTAGAGCGATTGGGAATGCAAGACATCGATCTGATCTCTTTGGCGAAAAAAGAAGAGGAGATTTTTACACTTCGGAACAAGGAAAGCATTCGTTTGGATCAACGAGATTTTTCTTTGCAAATGCTGCAAAGAATTCGAGATGAGGCACATCGTTTTGCGATCACATTCTTTCGAAACATCCATAGCAAGCAATCGCTGACCTCTGTTTTGACAGAGATTCCCGGTATTGGGAAGATCAAACGTCGGGCATTGCTCGAACGATTCGGTACAATCGATCGAATTATGCATGCGGATCTAAAGGAACTGGCTGCCGTGGAGGGAATCGGGGAAAATTTGGCGCAGGTAATTAAAAAGTATTTTGAGGATGAGATCTGATGGCTATGGAATATCGACTGATTGTTTCGGATTTTGATGGGACACTGCGCCGCAGCACCGGAGAGATTTCGGACGAAAACGTTTGTGCGATCAATGCATATATGGAATCTGGCGGTATTTTTGCCCTATGTACGGGGAGAATGCCCTCCTCGATTTTGCCTTATGCTCGGCAACTCAAACTGCAAGGATTGTTAGCGGTTTATCAGGGAGCTGTAATTCAGGATATTGTAAGTGGAGAAATCGTTCGAGACTGTCGAATTCCGCCGGAAAATGCACAGGAAATTTGTTCATTCCTGCAAGAGTTCGACGCGCATATCCATGTTTACGATGGGGATCAGCTATATGTCAACAAGGATGATATCTTTCGCGCTTGGTATGAGTCGATTTGCCGCGTGCGAGGAATTTTAACGCCGTTCACGATCTCGGAAACGGTTGAAAGTAAGAAAATCTCTCCGCATAAGATTATCTTGGTGTGCGAAAGTA
Organism: uncultured Clostridia bacterium; assembly: GCA_944328645.1. GTDB lineage: Bacteria > Bacillota > Clostridia > Christensenellales > Borkfalkiaceae > Borkfalkia. The sequence goes on along the minus strand of CALVHT010000182.1, from coordinate 5,697 downwards.
AAGATCGCGCAAAAATGTTGGATGTGGTTGGTGCGCGCTTCGGGTCGCGTTTCTATGTGACGACCAGTGCGGAAAACTTGGTGGAAATTGTCATGCGCGGCTGCGATAAGGGGGGTGCTTTGGAATATTTGTCGGACTATTACCGGATTCCGCTGTCGCAGACGATTGCATTGGGAGACAACTATAATGATCTGCCCATGATCCGGAAAGCCGGTTTGGGCGTTGCGGTTGAAAATGCCGAAAAGATTTTGAAAGAAAACGCAAAGTTCGTTACAAAATCCTGCGACGAGGATGGTGTGGCGTATGTGATCCGAAAATTCGGATTGGGGGAAAATTTATGAACGAGCAAGAGGTTGTTTTATTGGATAGTTTTTGTGCCGCTTTGGGACTGGAGATCGTATTTGCGGGGAAAGGCCGAATTTGTTTATCATCCTATAGCGTGATGCGGCCGGGTCTGCAATTTGCGGGATATTTTAATTATTTTGATTCTTCACGTATCTTGGTGATCGGCAATTCCGAATATGAATTTTTCCGCGATTTGGATCCGGAAATTCGTCGAATTCGTGTGGCGCAACTCTTATCTTACCCGGATATCCCTTGTATTATTTTGTCACGAGATCTTCCGGTTCCGCAGGAAATTTTGGAAGAAGCGAGGAAGACCGGTTGTCCGATTTTACGGACTGAAAAAGTCACAACCGCGATCATGAACGACCTTTTCTTTTATTTGAATAAGAAATTAGCACCTTCGGCCACGTTGCACGGGGTTTTGATGGATGTTTTTGGCGTTGGGATTCTGATTACGGGGCATAGTGGCGTCGGAAAGAGCGAAACGGCGATGGAATTGATTAAGCGAGGTCACCGTTTGGTTGCGGATGACAGTGTCATCATTAAAAAAGTGGCGGATACTTTGATCGGGACCTCGCCGGAGATGATACGTTATTTTATGGAACTGCGCGGAATCGGTATCCTGAATATTAAAAACATGTACGGCTCCGGATCTATTTTAAATGAAAAAGAAATCGAGCTTGTCATGGAGTTGGAAAATTGGGTGGACGGAAAAGAATATGATCGATTGGGAGAAGGCACGCTGTACGAAACGATTTTGGGACAAAAAGTCATGAAACATGTCATCCCCGTTAAGCCGGGAAGGAACTTATCCATCATTATCGAAGTTGCGGCAAGAAATTATCGTCTAAAAAGTATGGGGTATGATGCGGCGCAGGAGTTGATCAGCCGTACGATTGGCCGCTGACGAAAAAGTGATGGGCCAAAAATTTACCAGTTTCGTAACGCCTGCGCGTAGAATGGTTCGCTTAGGGGCGGAAAGAAGTGTGGATGCTCAGTGTATTCTGCTGAGAAAGGCGATCTTTGCCGTTGGATTGAAAAAGCCCTCGGCTAAAGTGCAATTCCCATTGAGATTAAAAAGAGCGAAGAATTCTAAAATTCTTCGCTCTTTTTAATTGCTCGATAAATTGTAATTTAGCAAATTGAATTTAAAAAATTATCCGCTTCCTCTCTTGATTTAAAAATAATAATTTGCTTGTTCGTTTTATATTTTTCTAGTAATTCCATAATTTTCGGCAGGGATTTATCGCGATAGTTGCATATCCATTGCTTGAAATCTTCTTCAAATTCCGTTTCCAACCACGGCAAATCCATACGCTTTTTTCCTATGCGTGACTTTGCACTTTCTAAGCATATTTTTGTTGAAATATCTAAAAGGAATATTGTATCGCATTTTTTTAGCCGCATTTCAAGCGTTCTTTGATAATTACCGTCGATTATCCACATATCCTTATCCAGCAGTGCGCCGAGTTGTTCGTCAAATTCTTTTTTGGTCAGTGTGGTTTTGTCCGGTTTATACCAGATCATATCCAAATAATACAACGGAATATTTATTTTAGCAGATAACTTTCGCGCAAACGTACTTTTACCGCTACCGGAACAGCCGATAATTATTATTTTCTTCATGGAATTCACTGCTAAATCACTGTTTGTCTTTGAAGATATTATACAAAAAAACAACTTAAAAGTAAAGTAAAAAGCGCACTTGCCTTGCTTGCAAGATATAGTGCGCTTTTTATTTACATTTCGCCTGTGGCAAAATTCTCTATGGAAACTGAGGTAACCGGAGGATCTTATTTTGAAGGAGCTGTTTATATTAGATGAAGTCGGTTTTCGTTGGTCGTGTGACCGCACACGAGGGCATAAATATCCGAAGCAAGAAGATCTTTTTGGTAGATCTCTGCACCGGTTTTGGTCAGTTTGGAATAATCAGCTTTGCGCGTTAATAACGGGAAAGCAGACTTGCCGAGAACGGAAAGGAGCGCGTCTGCTTTTTCTTTGCGAATCGCGAGCGGCTTAAGATATAGGATAGAACGCAGGCCGCGGCGAACAAGATCTTCGGAAATATCCAGGGTCGCGGCAGCTAAAATGCGCCGGATGCGAGAAGAAATATATCTTTTGGTCGTCGTTTTTTGAATCAGTGTCTCATAGTCAGGGTTCCCTTTGGCAAAGGCCTTGAGGCGGTTTTCCAATCCTTCGGTGCAATCCAGGATGCGCTTCAAGTCGTTTCCGCTTTTGGATAACACGGAATAAACGGCCAGCGCATAAAAAATAGTCGGGTCAGTGCGCTGCGGAAGGTCGTCGAATACGAAGGCAGGAACATTTTTTCGTACAGCGCGTAAATTATTTGCTTGAAGTGCTTCGCGTAAAGCCGTTGCGGAGGAATAGTTCGCGCGCATGTTTTTTTCTCGATGAGTTGCTCCCGTACGGGGAATAGGCAGAATGGACGCGTTGCTGTGCTCGGATAAAAGTGCCTTTTGATATTCAACCCCTAAAATGTTATTCGGAAGTCGTAGCAACTCGGCGATCGCCGGATTTCCGCACTCGGCCAGGGAGGCTTCTCTTGCTTTTGTTAAACTTTTACCGTTTTTTAGGTGAATTCGCAGGCGCGATCGAAAGCCTTCACTTTCTTGCATGGTGGCTTGCGCCGCTTCCGTAAAAAAGGAGATCGACGCATTGTTTTCACATCCGAAGGCCAAATGAGTAAACCCTGGAATTGCCTGTAGCAGTTTTATTGCGCCTTTGGCAAATATTTCAGCGGGTGAGATGGCAAAAACAGTCGGCAATTCCAAAACAGCATCTGCGCCTGCCAAAATCGCATGACGCGCCCGGTCATATTTGTTGAGTAACGCAATATCGCCGCGCTGTGTAAAGTTTCCGCTCATAATGCAGAGGATGGCATCACATTCCGCGGAAGAGCGTGCTTGATTCAATAAATAAGCATGCCCATTATGAAAGGGATTGTATTCACAAACAATGGCGCAAATTTTCATTTTTTTACGGAAAACCTTTACTTTTTTTTTTGAATACGATATAATAGAGTGGATCGATTCGAAACGTATGTGGAATGTCACTATTATATACGTTTTCCGAAAAAAAATAAAGCGATTGAGGTAAAGGTGTTGCAATGGCTGAATTTTTTGAAAAGATGAACGAGGGTATCTCCTCGGGGAACAACAAAACGGAGAGCGCCGGGGGAAATAGTTTTCTCAATAAGATTAAACAGCGTGCGGCGGCGTTGCAGAAGCGAATTGTTCTATGTGAAGGTGAAGACAGTCGAGTGGTACAGGCCGCGGCCGCAGCTGTCCGCGAAGGGGTGGCAAAGATCACTTTGCTTGGTGACCCGCAGGAGATCGCAAAAGCGAATCTTGATGTGGACTTATCCGGGGTAAATATCGTCAATCCTGCGACCAGTGAAAAGCGTGGTGAATACGCGGCTCTCCTATATTCTCTTCGAAAGGCGAAAGGTATGACGGAAGAGGAGGCGGAAAAACTTTCATACGATAACACTTATTTTGGCGTTTTGATGTTAAAAGCGGGGGATGTGGACGGATTGGTTTCCGGTGCGTGCCATTCTACAGCCAATACGCTTCGTCCGGGGTTGCAGATCGTCAAAGCCGCCGCTGGGGTTCCGTTGGTTTCCAGTTATTTTTTGATGATTGCTCCGGAAGAAGGAAATCGTTATTGTGAAGATGGTGCCTACATCTATTCGGATTGTGGGCTCAATGAAAATCCCAATAGCGAGCAGTTGGCGGAGATCGCGCTTATATCTGCAAAAACAGCCAAACAAATCGCAGGCTTGGAACCGCGCGTAGCAATGTTGTCTTTTTCCACAAAGGGCAGCGCCAAACATGGCGATATCGACAAGGTCACAGCGGCGCTTGCGTTTGCAAAAGCAAAGAATCCGAATCTGGCAATCGATGGTGAACTACAATTGGATGCGGCAATTGTTCCCGCTGTAGCAAGATCGAAAGCGCCCGGTTCCAATGTCGCAGGGCATGCCAATGTTTTGATTTTCCCGGATTTGGACGCCGGAAATATAGGCTATAAACTTACAGAGCGCTTGGGCGGATTTATGGCAGTCGGGCCGCTTTGTCAGGGTTTTGCAAAACCGATCAATGATTTGTCGCGCGGTTGCAAAGCTGAGGATATTGTCGCGGCGGTTGCAATTACAGCACTGCAGACCCAACTGCAATAACCATGAACTTTTAGATAACAATTGAAGCCAAAGACCAAAGAATTTTGAATGAGGAGATGGGAAATGAATATTTTAGTCGTAAATGCGGGAAGTTCTTCCTTAAAATATCAGTTAATCGACATGGATACGGAGGGTGTGATTGCCAAGGGCGGGGTCGAAAGAATCGGAATCCGTGGCTCTGTATTAAAACATAAAACGGCAAAGGGTGAAAAAGTGATCGAGCAGGACATGCCTAATCACAAAGTTGCGTTGCAGTTGGTTTTGGATGCTTTGGTTCATCCGGAATATGGAGCAATTACTTCCATGCGTGAGATCGATGCGGTCGGGCATCGTGTGGTTCATAGCGCCGAAGATTTTAACTGTTCCGTATTACTGACAGACGAAGTAATGGCGAAATGCAAATGCAACAGCGAACTTGCTCCCTTACATATGCCGGCCAATATCCTCGGGATCGAAGCGTGCCGCGAGGTTATGCCGGATACGCCGATGGGTTTGGTTTTTGATACGGCGTTTCATTCGACGATGCCGGCGTATGCATATATGTATGCGATCGACTATAATGACTATAAAGATCTTAAAATCCGTAAGTACGGCTTTCACGGTACCAGCCATAAATATGTCTCGCAGGAAGCTATCAAATACCTCGGGAAGGGCGCGGAAGGGACAAAGATTATCACCTGTCACTTGGGCGGCGGATCATCCATCAGCGCGGTCAAAGATGGCAAATGTATCGACACGAGCATGGGATTCACTCCGTTGGCTGGTGTTCCGATGGGCACGAGGTCCGGTGATCTTGACCCGGCTGTCTTAGAGTATTTAGCGGCGAAAAAGCACTATTCGGTTTTGGACTGCATAAATTATTTGAATAAGCAATGCGGGGTTGCCGGAATCAGCGGCGTTTCGAGTGATTTCCGGGACCTGACCAAAGCGGCCGACGAAGGAAACGAACGCGCGCAGTTGGCGATCGACGTATTTGTGTACAATGTAAAAAAATATATCGGGTCCTATATTGCCGCATTGGACGGGTTGGATTGTCTTGTATTTACGGCAGGAATTGGCGAGAATACTTGGCCTGTGCGCAAGGCGATTTGTGAAAATATGGACTATTTTGGCATTTGCATTGACGAGGAACGCAATTTGGAAAAAAATGATGG
>CALVHT010000181.1 GCA_944328645.1 uncultured Clostridia bacterium | reverse complement strand
CGGCTGTTAACCGAAGTGTCGTCAGTTCGAGTCTGTCAGGGGCAGCCAACGGAAAGGAACCGCGAATGCGGTTCTTTTTTTGTTGGCTGCCCCTGCAGAGAGAAGTGAAGCCCGCGCGAGAGCAGCAAGGAGAAAGGAAAGGATTGTGCGCGGGCATGTCAGTTCGCGCTCGGAGAGCTTTGCCCCCAAGGGGCAAGCCCTGTCAGGGGCAGCCACAATTGCAGACGTAGAGGCTGCAAAGCAAAAAACCATGAAAAACAATATGTTTTTCATGGTTTTTTCTGTTTGTTATGAGCAACGTCTATTTTCATAGATAATCAATATGTTTTTTTGAACAGTTATCCTAATTAATAGTGAGTAAGGATGGCAGGCAAACCGGGAGTCACACTTGTGGTTCCCGGTTTGTTTATTTAGTAAAACATAATTAAGCCGAACTTGATGTCAAATAGGCTGAAAAACATAAATTGTTATGTTAATTATTCAAATATTATTGAAAAGTGAGCAATATCGTGATACAATTTGATTGCAGAGTGGATATTTATAGGATTGCGATAGGGAAGCAATCCGAGAATAAGGAGGAAAATCCAATGGGTATTTGATTGAATACAATAGAACAAATTTGTTTCATTGTTCTTATTTGAAAATCATAATAAGGAGAAAGAGATATAACAATAGGGGAAGATATATGAGGAGATATATGAAAGGAAAAAAGATAAATTATTTTTTCTATATGATAGCAGTGACATTGTTGGGCGCGGCGATGCTGTGTACGGGTTGCGCACCGGAGCAGCGTTATTCGGAATCGGTCGGGGGGTTTTATTCGTTGGATGAAGCGTATGAAAACGGATTGCTTACGCAAGACGATTTGAAAAACATTGCGTATTATTTTCACGCACGGAACGGAGATACGGAATATATAGACGAAGCATTTGCTCCGGATCCAAAGACGCCCGAAGCATTAGATCAAAAGACACAATATCAAATTAAGCGGACCTATTTGAATGAAGTCATCGATATGCCGGACGGGTCGTTTGATCAGGTTGTTATTTATGATTATTTCGGTACATATAACGATAGCATCGTCGTTTATATTTCAGATACATATCATGCGTATGATTATGTCATTGAGCCGGAACATGAGATCGGCGGCGTTTGCTTCTATGATTATTGTTCTGCCGTTTTACAAGTTTGGCGAGAGAAAAACAATTAGTAAATAAGGGAGAGATAACATGAAAGGAGAAAAAATAATATCAATCTTATTTGATATTAGGAAGAGATTTTATTTAGGATAGAGAAGTAGTAAGTCGTTATTGTTAGGAGAATTGGTATGAAAAAGATTACAAAATTTTATGTTTGCATAATAGCTGTCGTATCGCTGACGGCGGCGATGTTGTGTACGGGTTGCTCGTCAGGGTTCTATACAGAAGAGCAACATATTCAGAGGATAAGAGAACGTGCAGAAGAGCGCTTTTTGGGGGAAGACAGCGAGTACACGGAATTGGAAGTATATCCGGTCTATAATGAGTACGATGAATTGAGATATGCCCTGATTGAATTTGAACCGCAGGGGTTTGTTTATGTAAGCATTGGCGAAAAGGCGTATCCTTGGAAAGATATGTACACGCTCAGTGATACGGAACCCGAAAGCTGGATGCCGTATCGGGTGAAGGAGGGCGCTCGAGAGAATGTTTATGACGCGGACGGGAATTTGCTTTATCAGACTACGAACCGTGAGTATATCCGAGATGAAAACGGGCAGGTATTCATCTATAACGAAAGCCCTTTCAAAGTTGCGGGAATCAAAGATGAGAGCCGCTATCTTTTAATAACGGAAATGGCCGGATTTTTAGGCGGGGGGAGATCTTGGATTCCTGCGGTGAAACGTGGGGAACAATATCTTGACTTGGTGGACGGCGCGCTCATTGACTATACTCCCGGCATGGAGTCGGCGTATGCGACCGCCGATATTGCATTTATCAATAAGTCTAATTTTGATTTATAAGGAGAGAAAATATGTTCAATCAGAAAATAAGAAAAATGGCAATGGCGTTGATGACGTGCTTTTTTCTATTGCCGCTATCGGGTTGTTCATCAGGCTCCTATTCGGAAGAACAGCATATTCAAAGGGTAAGGGAACGTGCGGAAGAACGTTTTTTAGGGGAAGACAGCGAGTACACGGGATTGGAAGTATATCCGATCTATAATGAGTATGATGAGCTGAAATATATGCTTATCGAGCTGGAGCCGCAGGGGTTTCTGTATGTGCGCATCGAAAAAGACAGCACATTCGAGTGGCTCAGCGACGTCGGCATGTATCTTTGCAGCAGTATGGAGCTTGAAAGCTGGATGCCGTATCGGGTGAAAGAGGGGGTACAAGAGGTAATCGAGGTTGAGGAAGGGCAAAGTGTCTTATACAAAAATCGGGAATTTTATCGCGATGAAAATGGAGATGTGATCGTTTACCGTCAAAGTCATTTTAAGGTGGCCGGGATTGAGAATGAGCGTCGTTATCTGTTGGAGATCCGATCGACCATAACGAACAGCAGCGGTACCGATGCTTTGATCCCTGCGGTAAAACGCGGAGATCAATATCTCGATTTGGTGGATGGTGCGCTCATTGACTATACGCCCGATATGGAATCATCGACGTATGCTGTTGAGCTTCTCTATTTCATTCCCAAACCGGATTTTAATTTATGAGGAGAGAAGATATTTTTAATCAAAAAATAAGGAAATATAGTATTTGTATAATTCTTTTATTAATGTTTTTGTTCTGTTGCATCACAATGATTAGTTGAGTAAGGGTATCAATTCGAACCATTTGTGTTCAGATTGGTACCCTTATTTTTTTCTTAACAAGCATTTTAGCACTGATTTTGAGGCAAAATCGCCTTAATTCGGTGCTTTTTTGTGCTTTTTAGAATAACTTAAAAATGCACAAAACTTCCAAAATCAACAAAATTTCGAATGCAAAATTAAAAATCAACGTTGCTGTTAAAAGCTATGGCAAATTGAAATGTGTCTGCAAAAGACAAATTTTACTTTTTCAAAATATCTATTTTATGTTTTCGACGCTAAGATCGATAGTGCCACTGTATATAACGTTCGATCGATTCAATTTTTTGTCGTTGCGTCGGCTGTCGGCAAAACAATTTCGGAAGATATTTTTCGTAGCGTTCTCCTGGTTAGCAGCATTAAGGCGGCGGCGAGGAGAAATGCTCCTCCGTCTGCGATCAACCCCTCGTAGATAATTCCCTCAACCCCAATACAGGCGCACAGAACAGCGCCGCCGCCTGCGCACAAGACGAGGTTTCTAAATATTTGCAACAATGCTCCAAGGTAACCTTTTCCGAGCGACATAAAGATATTGCTTGCAGTGGTGACAAGACTGTTTAAAAATACAAGCCCTAAATAGGTACGAATGAGCCGCACGCCGAATTGCATATATAAATCACTTTCCGCGCCGAACAGCAAGAGGATCGGGGAAGCGAATATCATACACAAGAGCCATACAGCAATGCCGATGATCAGCCCTTGCACGAGACAAAAGCGGATGGTTTTCTTTACGCGTTCATAATCTCCGTTTCCATAGCAAAACCCGATCAATGGTTGGGCGCCTTGCCCCATACCCGTGGAGATTGCGGTTAAAATATGCGATAATTTCATCATGATTCCATAGGTAGCCAACGGAATATCCGCTCCATAGGGGGAAAGCGCCCCATAATAACGCATGAGATTATTGTTGACGATGAATAAGACGGCAACACAGACATTCAGGGTAAATTCTGTAATACCAGCGAGTGCGATCTTGCCAAAAAGGCGAAAATCCGGTTTAAAGTCGCTGCGTTTGCATGACACCATTTGGGGGCGGAAAATAAAGACGGTTGAAAAGACGAGAGACGCAAACTGCCCGATGATGGTCGCCAAAGCGGCGCCTTTTACGCCCCAGTCAAAAGCAAAAATAAACAGCGGGTCGAGGATGCAGTTGATGACGCAGCCGATCAATGTTGAAACGGTTGCAACTTTCGGGCGGCCGTCCGCACGGAGCATATTGCTGAACCCGATGGAAACCATGTAGAAACAGAACCCATAGATAATGATGCTGCCATAGTCCATCGCATAGGGATAGGAAGATTCCGTTGCGCCGAACCATAGGACCATTTTGGGAAGCAATAAGAGGCAGACGATCATAAATAAAACGCTTTCCGCAAAAATAAAGACAATGGAATTTGCCATACACTTTGCCGCTTTGTCTCTTTGCCCGCTGCCTAAAAAAATACTGTAATTTGCCGCGCATCCGCTTCCGACCAAAAGCCCGAGAGCAAGAGCGATCGTCGTCAGCGGAAAGATAACATTGGTCGCACTGTTGCCGAGGTATCCGACCCCCTGGCCGATAAAAATTTGATCTACGATATTGTAGAGCGCATTGACAAGCGTGATCAATGCGCAGGGGATACCGTATTTCCAAACCGTTTTGCGGATTGAGCCGCTTGCAAGTTGTTGTTCTTGTTCTGTCAATTCCATAATAAGTATGTTAAATCTCCTAATTGAGTAGCGTGCTACCTATCAGGCTAAAAATGACCTCTGCGAAAGAAAAAGTGCAAGCGGTCAGTTTTCGTTTTCCACGTTTTTCAGCATAACGGCCGTGATGTCTGAAAAAATTTTGATCTGTTCCTGTGTCAGCCCCTTGCACAGTTCAGCAAAGGCGAGGGCGTCGATCTCTGCCAGCATAGTGTGCGTATTTTCAAACTCTTTGGCGCAGAATATGTTTTTGTATCGTTTATCTGTTTCGCTGGGAACACAATATACAAAGCCTTTTTTTTCTAAACGCTGTAAAATGCCGGTCATGGTCGGGTGCGTCACGTGAAAAGAATATTCGAGATCTCGTTGGTTGATCTCTGTGACGCCGAGCGATTTGAGCCGGCTGATTTCCCCGAGCACGCGCAACTGTGTAGCGGTCAGTTGCATTTTCTGGGCCCGTTCGTCAATTTTTTTAATGATGGCATGGTGCAAAATGATCAGCCGCTTGCCCAACGGAGTGACGTATTGTAGATAGTTTTCCATATAAAACGGCTCCCAATAAGTAGCGTGCTACATATTATACTTTAATGAAAATTGTTTGTCAAGAAAATTCGGAGATTATCTTCAAGACAATGCTGAAAACTGTCCTGAAGATTCTTGTCGAAATAGGGACGGTAGGCAAGGCGCGCAACGTTCGTACGGCGGGTACGCATTTTGACCTTTGGCTGGCCGAAAAGGATGCGAGGTAGGGCGTAAAAGTACAAGATTTGTCCGGTTTTACGCAGGCATATTTGCAGGACGCGCAGAGCGTAGATATAAAAACGACGGTTCAATAACGGATCGACACATCCAAAGTGTTCGGCATTGCCAACACCCACGGGTTGCTGGAAATTCTAAACGGTCGAACCGAAGGCGTTTTTGTCGACGCAATGAAGACAGTCATGTTCGGCAGAACGGCCGAGCGGATCATTCGGGAACGGGCTCGGCAGAAATCTTTCGGATGTATTCGCTGGGTACCATGCCGTAATACTGCTTGAACGAAAAGGTGAAATAGGAGGTGGAATTGTAGCCGACTGTATCGGAAATGACGGAGATGTTGGTTTCTCCTTTGCGCATCAGTTGGGCGGCGTCGTTCATGCGTTTGATGATGAGAAACTTGGAAAAGACCGTCTTTGTCTTTTTTTTGAAAATGCGCAGGAAGTAATCGGGATTCAGCCCGAGGTAGTGTGCCACATCCTCGGCGTGCATATTGCTGTCCGAAACGTTGGCTTCTATGTAGTCGATCGCCTTATTGATGTAGTTGTCGATATTGTTGGAGGCGGCAGGGTATTCGCTGCAGTAGATGACGGCGAGCCGCGAAAAGATGGCGGAAATATAGGAATTGGCGATGATATCCATGGCGGCATGGTATTTTTGGGGCAGGATGACGCTTTCGCAAAACAGTTGCGTAAGATTTTCATCCGTGCGCAGGATGCGTTTCTGCGGCGAATATCCCAGCCGCGAAAAGTATTCTTCGGCATGGTTTCCCATAAACGTGATGAAAATATACGACCACGGATCAAGATCGTCGTCGAAATATTGGATGGTCTCCAGCGGAAAACGGATAAAGATGTCCCCCTGCCGAAGGGCATACTTTCCCTCGGGTGCGATCAGCGTTCCCGACCCTTTGGTCACCAAATGAAAGGCGTAGTACGGTTTTGCCATGCTCCGCTTGTGTACGGGATGCTGGATCTTGCGGAAAGAAGTTTCCAGAACGTACAGATCCCTGTTTTTGTTGATGGGAATGCAGTTTGTGATATCTTTTTCTAATTCATATTCATATTTTTTCATAAGATTATTATGATACAAAAAGTTTTATTTGTCAATAAAAAGTCGTATTTCTTATAGTATTTGTCGTTAAATAGTATTTACAGCGGTCAAAACCTCATGTATAATGAAAATGGAAAAATAAAATCAGGTGGAGCATATATGGTACCCAAATGGCTTTTAGGGAATCTTGTGGCACACAGGGGCTTGCACAACGCGGAATACAGCGAAAACACGCTGGAAGCGTTTAAAAATGCAGCGGATCACCGTTATAATATAGAAATGGACGTGCAACTGACCAAAGACGGCAAACCTGTCGTCTATCACGATCTGCGTCTCGGCAGGCTGACCGATCATAATTGCCTCGTGAAAGAACTGACGCTGAACGAAGTCCGAAAAGTGAGATACCTGCAAGGGGGGCGCATTCCCACGCTGGAAGAGTCGCTGGAGGTATGCGAGGGTCGGTGCGGCATCATGTTGGAAGTGAAAAAAGACAGCTACGACGCATCCGAGATTGACATCGAAAAAGTGATATATCCCATTCTGAAAAATTACAGGGGGGATTTTATCGTGAAGTCTTTCGATCCCTATACGGTGAAGTGGTTTGCCGACAATGCTCCCGAATTTGCGCGCGGACTCTTGTGCGAATACGAGCAAATGAACGAATATCCGCCGTCGGACAGGGCACTGGTGCGCGAACTTCTCGATCCGGAAAAGCCGTTGGTGGATTTTTTCGATTACCATGTCGGAAAGATCGGCAGTGCGCTTTGGAACGAGACGACAAAATATCTGCCCGCCGTAGTGTGGACGGTGCGTTCGCAGGAACAGTACGACGCGGTAAAGGACAAAGTCATCAATGTGATCTTTGAAAACTTTATTCCGGAGGAAAAATAGGATATGAGCGGAAAAGTTTTGACCGTTGCGGTCATCGGATACGGTGCGCGCGGGAACATTTATACAAATTACATGAAAGAGCTCGGCACCCTGCGCCCGGTGTGCGTGTGCGAACTTATCGAAAAAAAGCGGGAACTTGCCGCAAAAAAGTTTTCTTTGGGAAAGGAGGCGCTCTTTGAGGACGAAAACGAATTTTTTGCGGAACGCAGGGCGGACGTCCTGCTGATAGCCACGCCCGACCGCGCGCATTACCGCCACGCGATCAAGGGGCTGGATCTGGGCTACGACCTGTTGCTGGAAAAGCCCATTTCTCCCGACGAGAAGGAGTGCCGCGCGATCTGCGCTTTGGCGCAGGAGAAAAAACGCAAGGTGAGCGTGTGCCACGTCTTGCGTTATGCCCCCTTTTACAGGAAGATCCGGGAGATCATCGCTTCGGGCGAACTGGGCGAGCCAGTCACCATCTCCCAGACGGAAAACGTGGGGTACTGGCACCAGGCACACTCGTTCATTCGCGGGAACTGGCGCAATTCCAAGGAAAGCTCGTGCATGATCTTGCAAAAGTGCTGTCACGATCTGGACATCATCCGGTGGCTGATGGAGGTCCGCTGCAAGAAAGTAAGTTCGTTCGGCAGTCTTCTGTATTTTGACAGGGCGCACGCACCCGAAGGGAGCGCCGATTTCTGCTATCGCTGCAAGCTGGAAAAGGAATGCCCGTACGATGCGATCGCGTTTTATACGGGAAAGCCCGATTCGCTGACCTCTACGGGGCGCTACTTCGGGGAAAAAGCGACAAAAGAGGAGGTCCGCGCCTGTCTCTCGGACGAGAGCAACCCCTATGCGCGGTGCGTATTCAGATGCGATAACGACGTCGTGGATCATCAAGTCGTCAATCTGCTGTTCGAGGGGGGAAAGACCGCCCAGTTGACCATGACGGCTTTTTCCAAGGACTTCAAGAGGACGATCAAAGTCCATCTGACGGGCGGGGAGATCGTGGGCGACATCGCCGCAAACAGTATCGAATATACGGCTTGGGGCAAGGATACGGTGAAGATCGATGTTACAAAATTGGCGGACGACCTGTCGCACCATTGCGGCGGCGACAAACTCCTTGTGCGCGACTTTTACGATTATATCTGCGGCAATCCTTCCGGCAAGGGGCTGACGGCGGTGGAAAACTCGCTGGAAAGCCATCTCATGGCGTTTGCGGCGGAGCGATCCCGCCTCAACGGCGGTATCCCCGTCGATATCGGGGAATAGGCGATGAAAAAGAAAAATGTTCTGACTTTACTGCTGTGCGGAGCACTGTTGCTGCAACCCAACGCGTTTGTGCTGCGGGCGCAGGCGGAGGAAGCGGTGCTTTGTAAGACGATGAGTTTTGACGGGGAGGACGACCCCGCCTTTCAGTTGCACGGCGGCACGATCGTGGAAGGCGTGGACGGGAAAAACGCCGTCCGCTTGCAAAACGGAACCGGAACGGCGACGCAGTACGTTGACCTCGGCGAGTTTGATATCGGCACGGGCTCGTTCAGCGTTTCCTTTTATTACAACATCTCTGAAGAGCAGGTGATGGAGAGAGAGTACTGCGCCCTCCTTTCCAACAAGGATTGGGCGGCGGTGATCAATCCGGGATTCATGATCGCCATGTACGGCGAGCCGGGTGCGTATAAGGAGATC
>CALVHT010000180.1 GCA_944328645.1 uncultured Clostridia bacterium | reverse complement strand
AGGTCGCCGCTGTGTTTTTCACAGTGCGACACAAGGTAAACTTTCTCGAGCGGATGCATTATCCTTGACAGAAGATCGACTAAAAGTTTTACGCGATAAAATTTATCAAAACAACTTGCAGTCTCTTTGGTTTTGTCCGGAAACCATGGGAAAATTAGGGCAAATCGGTACGTTGGAAGAGGTGGTGCGCCTTTGCAAGATCGATGATGTTTTTTTGCCTGCGATCGATTTCGGGCATTTAAATGCCCGAGAACAAGGTACCTTAAAGACGGTTTCGGATTATAAGGAACGGCTTGAATATATGATCGATGCGCTTGGTTTTGAACGAATAAAAAATTTCCACGTCCATTTTTCGAAAATTCAATATTCCAGCAAAGGGGAAGTGCGTCATTTGACTTTTTCGGATTCATTCTATGGGCCTGAATTCGAGCCGCTGGCAATTGCTTTAAAAGAACTGCGTTTAGAACCATATATTGTGTGTGAGTCGGCGGGAACGCAAGCAGAGGATGCTTTGACAATGAAAAAAATCTATGATTGTATTTAACCGTATTCCTAGGGTGTATGGGGAGACGTTTTTCCTGCATTCTTACGAAAAAAGCTATCGTATAAATTGACTTATAGCGGAAAATTTGATAGAATATCGGTATGGACAATACGAAAAAAATTTTTCGTGCGATAGACGCTGATGCGATGCTCACGAGCAGCGCTGATTTACGTGCTTATTTGACCGGCTTTCAAAGCACTTTTGGTTTTGTTTATACGGACGCGCAGGAAAGTGTTTTTTTTACGGATCCGCGGTATGCGGAGGCGGCCAAAGCTGCTTTAAAAAGCGAGTTTATCGGCGTAGAAATTGCAAAGACGGAAGAAACAGTTTTTGACTATATTAAGAGTCGAAAAGTTAAAAGGCTGGCGGTTCCATTTGAACGCATCGCGCTTCCTACAAGTGAGCGGCTTCGCCGCAGTGGTTTTAAATTGATCGACAGTATGCCGGCCTTTACGTCCGCAATGTCAATTAAAAATGCTGACGAGATTCTTTTGATTCAAAAAGCGTGTTCAATTGCGGAACAAAGTTATCAGGAATTACTCGGATTGTTGCGGGCAGGAATGAGCGAAAACGAAGTAGCCGGCCTCCTCGAGTATCGTATGCGATGCAACGGAGCGGAAAATCGGTCCTTCGAGACGATTGTTGCTTTTGGAAAAAATTCTTCAGTGCCGCACCATGCACCGTGTAACGACCGTTTGTATCATAATATGCCCGTCTTATTCGATTTTGGTTGTAAATACCACGGCTACTGTTCGGATATGACTCGGACGATTTGGTTCGGAGACGATGTTGATCCTGATTTTCGAAGCGCTTATGAAGCGGTTTATGGGGCGCATGAATACGCTATAGGAAATATCCGCGCAGGGATGACCGGACAGCAGGCGGATTCTTTTGCGCGAGATTATTTAAAGGATCGCGGACTAGATAAGTTCTTTACGCATTCGTTGGGGCATGGAATTGGAATCAATATTCATGAATCACCGACGCTCGGTCCAAGCGGAAAGACAATTTTGCAGGAAAATATGGTCTTTTCAATAGAACCAGGCGTATATTTTGAAGGCCGATTTGGTATTCGGATCGAAGACAGCGTTCGAATGCTTGACGGAAAAGTGCTTAGCTTTATGAAAGCAGGTAAAAGTTTAATTTTGCTATAATTTTTTGAAGAATAAATTAGATTTTATTAAGGAGAAAATATATGATTGCTGCAGGAGATGTTAGGAAGGGCGTTACGATCGAATACAACGGAAATGTCTATGTTGTTGTCGAATTTCAACACGTTAAGCCGGGAAAGGGCGCGGCGTTTGTTCGCACGAAATTGAAAAACGTCGTTACAGGGGCTGTATTGGAGCAGACGTTTAACCCTTCGGAAAAGCTGGAAAACGCACATATTGAAACGAAAAAGATGACTTATTCGTACAATGACGGCGATTTGTATTACTTTATGGACGAGGAGTTTAATCTTACTCCGTTAAACCATGATCAAGTTGAAGATGCGTTGAAATTTATTAAGGAAAATGATCCGGTTACCGTTCGTTTTTATAAGGGAACTGCTTTTTCCGTTGAATGCGAGAATTTTGTCGAGTTGAAGATTATTGAAGCTGAGCCTGGCGTGCGCGGAAACACAGCGACCAATGCCACCAAAACGGCCACATTGGAAACAGGGGCAAAAATCCAGGTTCCGATGTTTGTCAACGAGGGGGAAGTCATTCGTGTCGATACGCGCACAGGGGAATATATGGAGCGTGTCAAATAATTTTTAAATATTGCAAAAAAGCCGCATTTTTTGCGGCTTTATCTTTTTTATGGGGATTCGTTATGCGTGCGGTTATTCAACGTGTTCAAAAGACAAGTTTATCGGTGAATGGAGATAAAATTGCGGAAATACCATTTGGACTTGCGGTGTATTTGGGTATATCGTCTTGCGACACCGAGCAAAACGCAATAAAAATGGTTCAAAAAATAACACAGCTTCGAATTTTTGAAGATGACCAAAATAAGATGAACCGCTCGGTAAAAGATGTCTGTGGAGAAATTTTGCTGATATCTCAATTCACTTTATACGGGGATTGTGCGCACGGAAATCGCCCGAGTTTTTCGGCGGCTGCACGACCGGAACAAGCTCGAACTTTGTATGAATATGTTTTGCATTTGATTCAAAAGACAGGCATTCCGTTGCAAAGTGGGTTTTTTGGTGCGGATATGCAGATCGATCAACAGAATGACGGGCCGGTCACGATCGTATTTGAATGCTGAGGATAGAGAATGAAATTACAATATTTAGGAACTGCGGCAGCGGAAGGCTTTCCGGCTGTGTTTTGTAACTGTGCGGCTTGTCAAAAGGCGCGATTGGATCTCTCAACGGAACTGCGTACCCGGTCGCAAATGTTGATTGACGGAAAGCTGTTGGTCGATTTTCCAAGCGAAAGCTATATTCACGCGATGCGATTTCAGGTTGATTTATCGGCTGTCGAGGCTTTGTTAGTCACGCACTCTCACACTGACCATTTTTACGCACAGGAATTTGTGAACCGAGGCTATAAGTTTGCGGAAAAATTGGTTTCTCCAACTTTGGATATATTTGGGAACGATGAGGTTTTATCCGTATACCACGAGGGAACGTATCGCGAAATGCGCGAAAGCGTTTCCGCGTCGATTAAACTCCATGTTGTTCGTCCGTTCTGTCGGTTTTCGCTCGGAGGGTATGATATACTCACTTTGCCCGCGAACCATTCGCGGCGCGAAGAGGCTCTCCTTTATTCGATTTCGCATGAAGGGAAAACGGTTCTTTATTTAAACGATACAGGCCCCTTATCGGAGGAGTGTTACATGTTTTTGGCACAAAATCATGTTGTGGCAGACTTAGTCAGCTTCGATTGTACGTTTGCAGATAGTACAGAACAACATTCTGCCAGACATATGAGCTTTATAGATAATGTTCAAGTCCAAAATAAATTGTTGCAATATAAGATTGTTAGGCATAACACGAAGTACTATGTTACACATTTTTCGCATAATAGCGCACCTTTCCGTGAAAGAATGGAGCAAGTAGCCCAAAAATATGGGTTTCATAGCGCACATGATGGGTTGGAAATTGAGCTATAATTCATTCCTTGGGTGTATTATTTTAAATTGCCAAAATCCATGATTTGTATCTGTGGTTGATTTAAAAATTTCGGAAAATATTTTCCGATGATTTTAACCCCGAATGATGGGTGTAAGTTTTTATTGTGGGGAATATTATGAATTTTAAAGAAGGAGTTCATTCCATATCAATTGAACACCATGGCCGTATAATGGGGGCTACGACGTATTTTCCCGCTTGCTCGCGTTTTCCCATCGTAATTTTTAGTCACGGGTTTAACGGGTATCAGGATGATTTTCAGCATGAAGCGCATTTTTTAATGCAAAAAGGGATCGGAGCGATTACTTTTACTTTTTGTGGGAGCGGGGCGCGCGACAGCAGTGCGTTTGAAACTACCGAAATGACTCTATACACAGAGGCTGAAGACCTTTCGGCGGTAATGGATTTCGTGAAGACCTTATCGTGTTATGACGGGAATCTTTTTTTATTTGGCGGAAGTCAGGGTGGGATGGTTTCGGCCATGGTAGCCCATCGACGACCGAAAGATGTTACTGGATTGATTCTGTTATACCCAGCTTTTTGTATTCCAGACGACTGGAACGCGCGTTATTCAACAGATGAAAGCATCCCGGAATGTATCGATTGTTGGGGTGTTCTTTTAGGACGAAATTTTGTTCTTTCACTTCGTAACCTGAACGTTTATTCTGCAATGTCAAAATTTTTCAGACCGGTTTTGCTTTTTCATGGCTCGGAAGATGCAATCGTTCCTCTGCGCTATAGTGTGCTTGCGTCGAAAGCATATCCGAATGTAAATTTTATTATTTTTGCGGGGGAAAGACACGGTTTTTCGCCGTTACGGATGGCGGATGTTCAAAAGAAAATGTTGAACTTTGTGAAAAACTATAGCGTTAACTGGCGATGATTGTCTCAGGTTTACAGAAATTTAATACAAGGAATCGATGTGAACGGAACATACTGAAAGTGGGGAGGGGAGAAAAGGATGAGCCTTTCGCGTATAACAAATCAAGTTTCCCAAACATTCTTTTGTAAATATCTTTTTAAATTTTTAAATGGATGGGCATATCCGTTTATTTATGCATTATTTGTGTTGGTCAGCTCCTTGCTTGGGCTTGAAATTATTGTTTACTTTGTAACTGTTCTAATTGTGGTATTGGTTTGTTTCTTCTTGCAAGACAGTCGTCCGATCATCCCTCCGGCTGTTTTGATTATTTACAGCACAAGTTGGAAGCATACCCCGCAACCGCCGGTAAATTCTGACTTTTATTTTTCAGGGCCGGTACTCATTCTGATTGGTATTCTTTCTTTCATTACGTTGTCTGCCTTTATCTATCGGATGTGTGCGGCGAAACCCGAAAAAAACTTTTTCAAAACACCGACACGTTTGAAAAGCGGATTGCTGATGCTGGCGGCTGCGTTTCTGTTTAACGGTGTTTTTTCATCGACATATGATATCCTAGATCTTTCATTTGGAGCATTGATAGCGGCATCTTTTCTTGCGCTCTTTGTTTTTTTCTATAATACTACGAATTGGGACAAGAAAACCGGTATGTACTTTGCCGTTTCAGTCGCATTGGCTGCAATGATTATATGCATACAAATATTGTATGCGCTTTTATTTCGTGATGTATGGAATTCAGACGGTTCGATTAATAAGGATTG
Source organism: uncultured Clostridia bacterium (assembly GCA_944328645.1). GTDB lineage: Bacteria > Bacillota > Clostridia > Christensenellales > Borkfalkiaceae > Borkfalkia. Next base: position 2,184 of record CALVHT010000180.1, on the reverse strand, counting down.
GATGATTGCCGGGTGGGGAATGAGCAACAATTTTGGCGGAATGCTGGCCATGTTTCTCCCTGTCTTCTTTTATTTAGCTTATAAATGGAAGCATGGATGGTTTTTTTATCTGCTTTCATTTTTTGCCGCTGGTTGCATTGCATTTACTCTGAGCAGGACCTCTCTTTTGACTGCTGCAGTGATAATCCTTGTCGGGGCCGTGAGCCTTTCTGTTATAAAAAATCCACAACGTAAAATAATTCGAATGATCAATTTCTTGATCGTTGGAGGAATGGTCGTTTTCAGCTTTGTCTTTAGGGAAAAAATATTCTCTGTCTTTTCCACGATTTTTGAACGAGGTTTTGACGATTCTAATCGTTTTGCGATTTGGGCGTACGGCATCGAGGAATTTATTAAAGCTCCATTTTTCGGTGCTGGCTTCTATATAAAATTTTACGAGGATTTTGGCTTTGATATTGCGAATTGGTTTTTCCCGGATATGTATCATAACATTTTAGTTCAAATACTTGCCAGCTGTGGTATAATCGGGATGTTGGCTTATTTATTTCATTTAGCACAAGTTTTAAATTTATTTTTGGCCAAGCCGACGGCTGAACGTGTCTTATACTTTGCAATTATTTTATCGATCAGCGGGGCATCATTGCTGGATAATCATATCTTTCATGTTTTTCCGGCGTTGATTTATTCAATATCTCTTGTTCTGTGGGAAAAAGACGTAGATGCTGCGCATCCATTGCCAAAATGCAGACTTTTAGGACGTAGAATAATGACTGAAAAGGAAACAAAGTACCAAAGATAAAACAGTCCCTGCGGGCGCCGGTATACCGGCGTCCGCTTTTGCTTGCCATCGGTCAAATATGCAAAAAATGTACGACAATGGCGGAAAAATTCGGATAAAATGCACTTAATTTTCAAAAAATGTCTAAAAATGTCGAAACGTTCACTTAATTTCCAACGAAAAAAACACAAAAAATTTCTTTTTTTTTAACCGAACTATTGAAAAGAAACTTTTTTTATTGTATAATATTTTATGAAAAGGCTTTGAGCCTATAAAACGGAGGAGAATGATGCAGAAGGTTGATTTTCCCTTGTATGTTTTTCATCACGGAAAGAATTATAAAGCATATGAATTTTTTGGCGCGCATCCGTATAAAGAAAACGGCAAAAAGGGATTTGTCTTTCGAGTTTGGGCGCCTCATGCCGAAGAGGTTTCCGTTGTCGGAGACTTTAATAACTGGCTCCCGCAGGAAAATAAAATGCGGCGTTTGCTGGACGGGGAGACCTTTGAACTTTTCATTGAAGGACTAAAAAATTATTCTGTATATAAATATTGTATTCGAACAAAGGACGGGCGCTATCTTTATAAAGCGGATCCGTATGCGTTTCATGCGGAAACCCCCTCAAAGACTGCTTCAAAAACGTATGATCTGGGTGGCTTCAAATGGAACGACAAGGACTACATGAAGAAGCGTAAGACAAAAAATTCATATGCCGCACCAATGAACATTTATGAAATAAACGCGCTGTCTTGGCGGCAATACGGTGACGGCAATTATTTTGCGTTTGATAAGTTGGTGGACGATCTGATTCCGTACGTCAAAGAGATGGGATATACGCACATCGAATTTATGCCGTTGTGCGAATATCCTTACGACGGATCTTGGGGATATCAGGTTACGGGTTATTTTGCCATCACTTCACGATTGGGAACGCCGCATGATTTTATGAGGCTGATCGACGAGTGTCACAAGAACGGTATCGGGGTGATTATGGACTGGGTACCGGCACATTTCCCGAAGGACGCGCATGGATTATACGAATTCGACGGCGAACCTTTATACGAAAGCCCTGCGTGGGATCGGCAAGAACATAAGAGCTGGGGGACGCGCCGTTTTGATTACGGACGAAACGAGATCCTTTCTTTCTTAATTTCCAATGCCGTATTTTTCTTTGATAAATTTCACATTGACGGTTTGCGAGTCGACGCCGTCGCCTCCATGCTTTATTTGGATTATGACAAGAAGCCAGGCGAATGGCTTCCCAACAAATATGGCGAAAACAAGAATTTAGAAGCGATAGAATTTCTGCAACGGTTAAATTCGACCGTTTTTTCAGAGTTCCCCGATGCCTTGATGATTGCGGAAGAATCGACGGCTTGGCCACTGGTGACAAAACCGGTCGATA
>CALVHT010000179.1 GCA_944328645.1 uncultured Clostridia bacterium | reverse complement strand
GGTAAATATGCTTGGGGATTTATTAAAATAGGTCAAATCAACAGCAAATTCGTCAAATATTCAATAATAAAACAAAGGCAGGAATTTTTTTATCTTTGTGTTGAATGATTATTTTTCTAAAGAGGATGAGTGTATAAGGGAAAAAAGTTGGGAAAGTTAAATTGATTCCCAACTTTTTGCATTTAAAATCGGTTATCCATCACAAGCAAACCGAGACGTGACGGGAGATTTCAAGGCTATATAATACAAGAGGATGGACAGCGCAAATACTTTTAAGGGTGGAACTATGAAAATGTAACAAACAAAATCAGAGAGTTTTTGAAAAACAGTCAGATCGGGAAACACGATACCAAAAAAGTCAAATCGCGTAAAAAAGAAAGTCCGATGTTCTGCGCCTATATGTCTGAATGGATCGAAACCTACAAAAGGCCGAACTAAAGCCTTCGTCGTTGCGTTCGTTGTGTGCTTCTTTATGATATGCGGAGGATGCGTTTCGGGATAAAATGATTGACGACATAACTTCAAACGATATTCAAAATCTATTGCTTGGTATTACGGCGGAACGAGTAAGAGATCTGTGTAAAATCAATTTAATATAAACTTTTTGAGCTCGCGTTCATCAAAGCCGGGTTCTTTTATTTTGGTTGGTTTGGGATGTTCTGTTGGGTTGTTTGTGTCGGGACGTGTGCTTGTCAGTGACGGTCGAAGCCCGTCGCACTTGTATCAAGACTGTGACACATTTTTATGGATACAGTCTAAGTTGTTCTAAAAGGAGTAAAATTATGCTATAAAAGATGGAGGAGTTTCCAAATTTGCTTTTTCTAGGAGGCGATGGTAGCATATTTTTCGCGGAAGTTAACGGCCACAAAATCGTCGCTGAAAATATTTATAAAAGAGATTAAAAGTCGAGTAAGGAGAAATGAAGTGAACTTCAAAGTTTGGCCATAATTTAATTAAAATATATGGCAATGAGTTCGGTGTCTAATTAGATTCATTTCTTTTAGTTTGAGAAAATTCTCTCATTGTTCTAATAGTAAGTGTATATTTTTAGTTCAGAAACAATGATTGTTTTTCTTGCTTTTCCGCAAGAACCAACTATTTGCCGTAAAGAGGATAATATAACAGCGGCAAATCTATTTGCAAATAAAATTTGCGGGGAGTTTATCTCATATTTTAGGGCGTGCATTTTTTTCGATTTTAGTTACAATAAAACGGAACGTTTAAAGCAAAACTGTAAAGAGAATCCAGAGAACCGTCGTCCTCGGAATTTGGTTCGTTTGTGTAATTGTAATAGATTTTAAATTTTTTGTCGATAGGCTTTTATAGAAGTTAATTAAATTTTAAGGGTTGAAAATTGTTCGCGATACATACCGGGAGTCATTCCTGTGTATCTTTTAAAAATATTATAGAAAAATTTTGTGTCGTTATACCCTACGGATAACATGACGGAGTTTACGGGCATATCGGTAGTTTCTAAAAAGTGTTTTGCTTTGTCTATCCTCGTTTCGTGCAAAAAAGCGGTAAGACTGCGACCGGTATGTTTTTTGAAGACGGTCTGAAAATAGCGTGGACTCAAAAAGACTTTTTGGGCGATTTCGTTGATGTTAAAATGTCCGAAAGAGTTTTTTTCTAAAAAGTCGGCAACGAGTTGTCCGTAGTTCGGTTCAGATAATGAAGACTTTTGAAGGTTTTGACGAGAGTATTGTCGAAATAATCGAATACAGAGAATAGTCAAGTAATGACGTAAAATTTCTTGGCATCCCGATTTATTTTCCTTATATTCATAGAGCATATCATTAAAAATCGGACCGAACTCGTCGCTTTCCGAGTGTAGTTCAAGGCTGTCTGACGTGATTGTTTGAATTTCGGATATGTGCGCAAAAGCGGCGAGGCGTACGATATCCTTAGCATTTTCGCAAAACGCGTCCGAAGACAAAGCTGTCGGAAGGAAAAGACAGTTGATCCAGGTAAAGTTCGGGGAAATGGCATTGTAATTGTGTGTACTGTTTTTAGCAATGAAAAACACGTCTCCCTTTTTTACGGTATAATGTTTACCGTTCAGAATATGTTCTCCTACGCCTTCTTGAATATAAGCGAGCTCAAGGTAATCGTGGTCATGCTCCATGAGAGCGTTCGGAATAAAGACCGATTGCGTCATGACGACGCTTTCCCCTTTTTGAAACAAATCGTTTGCATGGTATCTATACATAGGCAACTCCTTTCTTTTATTATAGGGCAATTTGTAAAATAATGCAAGAAAATGAAAAAAATAGTTAGGTTTTTATACATGTTTTATCTATAAAAATCAAAATGCCTAAACATAGAGTGCATTTGCCTATATAAAAATCGTGATTGACAATTTATAATAAAGTTATTAGTCGGAAGACAAATTTTTAGGAGGGTTGAATGATGTTAGTCTTCAAAAAGAAAGTTGTAGCGGTATTGATGTTTTTATTTATAATCGCTGCGATTTGTAGTGTGATGTTCGGATACTATTTGATGCCGAAGGCAGAAGAAGATCCGATTACGACAACATTTTCGGTGGATATGGGAGCGTGGGCATCCGATCCGGGAAGCACGGCGTCTACAGAAATAGCTTTTGATGATATCGAAGGCGGCTATTTAAAAATGTCGTTGACGGGCGGAAGTCCTTCCTTAGTTATGGACGGAATTTCCATCGATACGGCACAATATACTGCAATGGCGTTTCGAGTGAAGTATGATCTTCAGAATCCGTCGCAGATGGCGCATCCGTCAATGGGGAACCGTTTTTCTGTTTACTATGGTTCAGATACGGTAGGTTACGGCAGTGCATTGTTTTGGCCGAGCGTTACTATTGATAAGGGAGTTTGGCAGACGATCATCGTAGATTTTACGGACGCGTCCTTGAAACATCCGGATTACCCGGGAACTACTTGGAACGGTGTAGTATCGAAATTCAGGTTGGATCCGATTTGGTCGGAAAAGCAATATTATGAACCCGGGGACGTGATTTCTATTGACTTTATAAAATTCTATGCGGACAAAGCATCGGCGGAAGCTGAGATCGGTGCGGGTTTTGAAGACGATGCTTTGGTAAATGCATCGGGCAGTGAAAATTATTTTAATTTTACGAAAGGAAATCAGAATTGGGAGCAATCGCAGAACAATGCCGACGGTTCGGGCTGGAGCGAAGCGGGAGAATTGAAGGTCGTTTTGGGGAACAACGATCCGCAAATTTCGTATAATTGGAAGATCGGCGTGTCGCTGGACAGATACAAATATTTGGCGTTTAAGATGAAAAACGGAACGACGGGGGAACAGGCGAAGATTTATTTTGGCACAAAGAACTCGCCCGGTTACGATGAAACGAAAACGGGAACTGTGGCTTTGGAGCCTTCTTCGGACTATGCCGTTTATGTGTTTGATATGTCCGAAAACGCAAACTGGAAAGGTGTTTTAACTAGTTTGCGTTTTGATGTGGTCGATGATTCCGCGAATAAGCCTACGAGCGGGGAAGTTCTCTTGGATTGGATCGGTTTCTATGAAACCAGGGATTTGATTCCTGCGGCCGATTGGGAAGATGATGACATGACCCTTCCCGAAGGCCCGGTGGAAGAGTTCGCTTTTACAGATTCGACGGAAGGCTGGGTAGGAAACGCAGACGTTACGGTAAGCAATGCATACAGTGCTCTGCAGTTGATGACGGAACAAGAAAAAAACGATCCGAACATTACATATGTTTATGAAAACGGTTTAAAAACAAGCACATATACGGTAATGCAGGTCAAGATCCGCAATAAAACAGCCGGAACAAAATTTACGGTATATTTTGCGGGGAAAGATGCGCAGATCGACGGAACGAATTTCGCCGACTTCACGATAAGTGCGAACGACAGCGCGTATCAGATTTATACGTTCAATCTTGCATCTGCAAGCGGCTGGACGAATGAGGATGTTTATACTTTGCGCATCGATCCGAGCGATGTCGGAGACGGAGAGATCCTGATCGATTACATTCGCTTTTATCGCAGCATGAGCGAAGCGGAAACGAACGGCGAATATGAAGACGATTCCGTTCTTCGACCGAATGCGCACAGCGAATTCAATTTCAATCTTTATAACAGCTATTGGCGCAACTCCTCGTCGGACAATGCAGACGTTGCGTGCAAAGACGGGAGCATGGTTGTAACGCTGAAAGGCGCGGCTCCTGTGGTGGAGTATGAATGGGAACACGGCGATTATTCCGACTGGGCGGAAGGTATCGATGCAAAAACGTGGAATTATGTTGTCATGAAGGTGCGCGTCACTTCGGAAAGAGAGACCGTTGCGGGGAAATTGCAGTTCAGACGCAATCTTGTCGGAGAAAAGTATGTGCCCGATATGGCGTTTGATTTCACCGTGGCTACGGGTGAGTGGGAAATCATAGAGATCGATTTGCAGGCAAATCATTTCTGGAACAGCACGATCGCGGCGTTGCGTCTTTATCCGATCGTAGACGGCGTATCCGGAGAGGTTTTCGAAATCGATTATTTGAAATTCTACAAGACACATGACGATATTATTGTAGACGGAGATTATGAAGACGATCCGACGGGGGAAGCAAAAAATTATTTTGATTTCCGCGAAGAGGAAAACCGTTTTGATGAAGCGAGGAGTTCACACGGTACTGTCAGCATTACGGAAGACGGAATGGTAACGGACATCACGGGGCAGGATCCCGTTCTGATGTATTCGTATGTTTATGATGGCGTCGGACTGGATGCGGACAAGTATCAGTTTATGAAGATCTCCCTGAAAAACGAATCGACGGCTACGATGTACGAAGTGTTCTGGGATTCGATGGATGACGAGGGCAACGTTACGACTTGGGGAACGACAACAAACTTTACGATCGAAACGATGTCTGCAAACGATACTGAATTTAAAGAATACATCATTGATTTTTCGGCAAAAGAAGGATGGGAAGGAACGATTTTGCGGCTGCGGTATGACCCCGCGGGTTGGCTGAATGAAACGGATGTCAGCGGAAAAGTAACGACCCGATATATTAAGTTTTATGAAACGGCAGAAGAGGCGGCAGCTGATCAGCCTTGGGACGATGGCAGCGGCTCTGAAACCCCTGAAAATCCGGATGGATCGGATGGCACGGAAGATCCGGACGGTTCGGAAAAGCCGGGCGATCTCGTCAATGAATATACGGAATGGAAGAAAAATCCGATGGCGATTGCCGGATTAATTATTGGTTGTATAGGTTTGGCTTCTGCGGTGGCATTGTGCGTTGTATTTTTCTTGAAAAAATAAGAGGTGCGGCATGAAGACAAAAAAATTAACAAAATGGCTTGCACTCGTTTTGGTTGCTGTTTTATCTTTGACATCTATTATTATGAGCGTAATTGCCTTGAAACAAAGCCGTCAGGTTTTTCAGTATGGCGGTTCACAAATTGATGGCGGAGAGGATAGTGTGTTGACTGCAGATAAAACGCAGCCGCAATTGTACGGTGCCATTGAATCAAAAGAGCATCAATCGCGCAGCACGGTTGAAATCGAACATGACGAAACGAAAAAGACCATGCGTGTTACGGGCGGAAGGTATGCGTTTACTCTCGCATATGACGATCAATTCAGCATCGATGCGTTAAATGTGGACGGGAAAGAATTGTTCGCCGACGGAGACGGTATCTATACTTCGCTGAAAGCAGGGGACGGTGTTCACACGTCCAGAGAATTAAATTCGGCTCCTTCCGTGCGCGTTGACGGGACGGACAGAGAACGGGTGATCGAGGCAACATACAACGACGGGGCGGCGGATTATACGGTCACGATCACAGCGATACCGGAAAGTTTCACATTGGATATAAGCCGCACATTCCAAAGCCCGCAGACATTGAGCGCACAGGCTTTTCCGGCGATGCAGTTTGAGCAGGATGCGATCGAAAACATTCGTTGGCTGGAAAGCGGTTCTAACTTTTGGGTGGACGGAGAAGGAAACGATCTGAAAAACTTTCTTTCGGCGGAAAAGTTTGATCCGACTTTAAACATCAAGCGCGCGATGGATGAGATCAATTTTGTTCTGTTGTCTTCGTTTGAAGATGACGTTGCTCTCCGCGTCAGCGGAACGTCTTCCAACGACAATATTGCGCCGGAAACAGGGCGTGAGCATAGCCGCGGAAGAGCTACGGAAGTAGACAGGGCTCCGGAAGCGAATGGGAAAAGAAGTTTGCTGATGAATGTTGTCATGGCGCGTCCCGGGGAAAATCTGCGATATTCTACGGGAGATCCCGTTTGGGGATGGAATACAGGCGGCGGACAAAAGACAGGCAGCATTCTTCCGACCGGCGCGGAAACGGTGTTTTCGGACGTAGATATGCAGAGCAATGACGTAACTTCCATATCGCTTACTTTTAAGCCCGATGATTTTGAAGATCATTTTGATTTGGGAGAGCTTTACGGAATCAATGAAAAGCTTGTATCAGAAGCAGTGAACAGTTTTGCAAGGATCATGCTTTTAGGTAAAAATGTTGGGACGGCGCAAGAATTTCCGAATGTATATATTGAGTTGCCTGCTTTGCAGATGCATTGGAATACGGCGCTGGCAAGCATTTTCGGCGATGCGCAGTCTATGAATACGCAGGAATGGGCTCTGCGGAACATCCATACCTTCTTGCAAAAAGAAAGCGGTCACATCAGAAGTCCGTATCCTGGAATAGAAGGTGACGGTTGGGGGCGCAATTATCCGAGTATGCAGACAAATTATGTCACGGCGATCGTAGATTTTTACGGATACACGGGAGACGTCGAATTTGCTATGGATATGCGCGAGGCGGCAGAAAAGTCGTTGCAGTATTTTGAAGCTGCTTATTATGATAAAGAAGCAAAACTTGTCAAAAACCCCGTACCGTTAAACCCCAACGACGATAAGAATTTGCCGTATCTGTATGAATCCCACAACGATTATTGGGAAAAATCCGTGGGTACATATAATGCACTTTTGACTGTCGAATATTATGAGGCGCTGATCAAGCTCGCACAATTGGAAGAAGTCGTATATAAGGATCAAAACAAGGCGGCTGCTTATCGCAGTACGGCGGAAGAAATACGCGAAGTATTCAACAAAGATAAAGCCGAGGGAGGGTGTTTTGTTCCCGAGCAGAACGCTTTTTATTACGGATCTTCGAACATGAACGTATCGTATTTGCCCGTGCAAGCTACCGCAGTTCGTACAGGTATTGTTTCTGCGGAGCGCGCTGTTCAGCTCGGAAAGCAAATCGAGCGGATCCAATCCAATTTCAACATGGGATTCCATGTCATGAACGTGCGCGATTTGAAGGATGATACAAAACCTGCTTCCCAGGGCAGTGCAATGCCGACGGATATGATGGTCGGCGAAAACGGAGGTTGGTACGGTGCGCCGGATGCAGAATGGTATTCCGTATTTCCGAAATTGGGAGATCGCGGCCTGATTCCTTATTATATCAATGAGTCAATGAAAAAATTTGAGCAGACCGGATTTACGGGAGCCACGACTTACAAACGCGATGGCGTAACGCCTGCAGATGACGGGTGGTGGGAATGTATGCCGAATATGGCGTTGCCTATCTGGGGGCTGTATACGTACGGATACGGTTTTCAGTCTTCCGTTGACGGACTGACGATTGCTCCGTTTATCGATGAATCCATGGTGGGCAGCAAGGTGAACTATTATTGGCGCGGCACGGATTTTACCGTGACGTATAACGGGTTGTTTGAATATAGGATCGAATATGCTGAAGACTT
>CALVHT010000178.1 GCA_944328645.1 uncultured Clostridia bacterium | reverse complement strand
TCTGTAAGCATTGACTTATTGTCAATAAATTTATAGTTTTCACGCACTCTTCCCTTGTTCCAAACAAAAACGCTCGGGACCCCTTCCCGATCCAGGGCCTGTTCAAAAAGAGAACCGTTTTCATTATACATAAAACCGGTTGCATGACTTTGTCCTTGCAAACGAGCAACCCCGATTGCCACATTTAAGGCAGCCCCGGTAAAACTCAATGTTTTATTTTTCACATGATTGATCTTCCCGACATTTAAGGAATCAACCTCAATCGTTACATCGGTACAGGGGTTCAAGCAAACAGTCAGAATCATTTTTTATTCTCCGTCTATGGCTATGCCGCACAATCCGCGCGGCATGCAAAAATTTCCGATTCAAGAGGGGCGGAAAAACATATTGTTTGATTCTATTATAGTACAGAAAAATAAGAATTTCAAGGCTATATTTAAAATTTTTTGTAACATTTTACAAAAAATACTTCGCTTCGAAGGAATTTTTCGTATTTTTTCTTTTTATTTTATCGAAAATATTTCAATGCACACACATAGGTTTTCTCCAAGAAGCAAGAAACCAACCCGAACACATTTTTTCCTTATAACGAATAAAAAAAGCGATCCCCCTACCGGAAGATCGCCTGCATTCCTAAAAATACGAGATCATTCTTTGCTTTCTTCATCTCTCGTTTATAGCGATACAAATTTTCTCCAACCGTTACATAGAAATCATTTGCAGCGTCTCGTATAATTCATAGTTGAACTTTTTCTTCATGCTGACCGCCTCGATGATGTCGAGGTCAATAATCTCATTTTTGTGTATTCCCACAACACGATTGCCGACTCCGTCTTTCAACATACGAACCGCGCGATTCCCAAATTGCGCCGCCAACATTCTGTCTGCCATGGAAGGAGATCCGCCACGTTGTACGTGCCCAATCGTTGTGCCGCGCACGGAATATGTTGTCATCGCCTGCAATTTTTTGGAGAACTCTTCCGCTGTCGAAACGCCCTCCGCCAAAACGATTATATTCGAATGTTTGCCATTGGCGCGGCTTCGGTTGATGCGCAGCACGACATCTTCCATATCGTATGCAATTTCCGGTACGATTATAATTTCTGCCCCGCTTGCAATACCAGAATACAGCGCGATGTCTCCGCAGCGCCTTCCCATCACTTCCACGACACTGATACGTTCGTGCGAAGTCATCGTATCGCGCAGTTTATTGATGATGTCCAGACACGTATTGACGGCAGTATCAAAGCCGAGCGTGTAATCGGTATATTCCAAGTCATTGTCGATGGTGCCGGGAATACCGATGGTCGGAATTCCGTATTCCTCGCTCAAACACTTCGCCCCACGAAACGAACCATCCCCGCCGATCACGACCAAACCTTCGATCCCTCGATCATTCAAGGTTTTAACCGCTTGCTTTTGACCTTCCACCGTATACATCTCAACACAGCGTGCCGTACGCAACATGGTACCTCCGCGCTGTACAATATCCGATACACTGCGCATTTCCATCGAAACCATGTCATCATTGATCAGCCCGGAATATCCCTGACGAATTCCATAGATTTCCATTCCGAAATATTTTGCCGTTCGAACGACCGCGCGAATGCAGGCGTTCATGCCGGGCGCATCACCACCGCTCGTCAATACACCGATCCTTTTCATAACAATCCTCCAAACACCGAAAACTTTATCCGACTGCGCGACTATTATATCAAAAACAATTCAAAAAGCAAAACATTTTTACCCTTACACGTGAAAACGCGATATTTCTGTATCATTTCTAACATTTTTTGTCAATCTCAACGATACCTACCATCAAAAGAAGTCAAATCATGTACTGACAATCTCATTTTCACGCAAGAAGAGCATAAGCTCGTCGCGTAAGCCGCGGCAATCATTGATGGATGACATTTTGAATAATTTCCCGCCGCGTTTAATCTTAACCGTCGTTTTACCCCCCATATAATGCGAAAAAACGTCGATCAATTCATCAAAGTCCTCCTCGGTCAAAGCGGATGCATTGAGCCATAATGCATGCTCTCGCGCTCTTTCTGTATGCTCCGATGTTCCTCCGGAACTTCCCGCTTCGGCTTGTGCATTAAATTCCTGCATCTTATCTAAAATAATTACCGGCGCCTTTCCGTCTTCCAGTTGAATTTTACCAGACAGTCGAACAATTTTATCCACCGCAACAAAATCCCGTATTTTTTCGTATACGTTCGGAAAAGCAACACATTCAATGCTTCCGTACAAATCCTCGACCGAAATAAAAGCCATGGATGAGCCGGAACGGGTATTGATCTTTTTAAACCCTCCAATAATTCCGCCCATCGTGACGACCCCACCGTCCGTCAACTCCGGATACGATCTAACCCCGTCCTCGTCCTCTTCATAGTTTTGTGTTTTCAAGCAGGAAAAAGTGCAATCTTGAAAAGATGATAAATATTTTTCAAAAGGATGGCCGCTGACGTACACACCCAAAACCGCTTTTTCCTTCGCCAATTTTTCATTTGTTTCCAATTCCGGTATATTCGGAAATTGTACCTCCGTCACATCCTCTTCGATAATGCTGCCGAACAAACTCATTTGCATGCTTTGTTTCTGTTTCGAAATTTTATTGGCTCGATCCAAAACGCTCTCATAAACAGCCAAAAGCTGCGCGCGATTGATACCGAAACAATCGAACGCTCCCGCGCAAATCAAGCCCTCCAACATGCGTTTATTCAAAAAAGGCGCACAACGGAATACGAAATCCGCAAAATTTTTGAATTCACCGTTTGACTCCCTCTCGCCGATGATCGCTTGCGTCGCATTGATACCGACCCCTTTGAGCGCGCTCAATCCAAAACGTACGCCGTCGCCTTGTACGGAAAAATAGGTTTTACTCCGATTGACATCAGGTTGAAGAACTAAGATGTTTTTTTCTTTTAGGTAAACAATATACTTGGATACTTCGTCAATTTTATCAATGCGGTTGTTCAGGATCGCTGCCAAAAATTCTTTCGGATAAAATCGCTTTAAATATGCCGTTCGATAGGCCAGAACAGCATAACAGGTCGCATGCGCCTTATTAAAAGCATAGCTGGCAAAACTTTCCATGTCTCCGAAAATTTTTGCCGCAACCTCTTTGGAAATCCCACGACTGACCGCACCATCAATATTTCCGCCATCCTTTCGATTTCCGAAGATAAATTTATCTTTTTGCGCCATCAATTCGGCCTTGTTCTTTTTACCCATTGCACGGCGAACTAAATCGGCCTGCCCAAGAGAGAACCCGGCAAGATCTTGAAAGATCTGCATGACTTGTTCTTGATAAACAATAACCCCATAGGTAACTTTTAAGATATGTTCCAGTTGCGGAGCATCGTATTTCACCTGTGAAGGATTTAATTTATTCGCAATGTAGGTCGGAATATAAGCCATGGGACCCGGACGATACAGTGCCACACCTGCAATAATGTCTTCCAAACAATCCGGTTTGAGCTCCTTCATAAACTTCTTCATGCCGCCTTGTTCCAACTGAAACACGGCATCCGTGTCGCCTTCTGAAATCAACTCATATGCTTCTTTGTTTTCATAGCCGATCGCATCCCAATCGATGATCCGCCCGGTATCCTCTTGTATATAGTCGCAAGCTTTTTTTATGTCTGTCAGGGTGGTCAACGCCAAAAAGTCCATTTTCAGCATTCCAATGGACTCCACCTCTTTCATGTTGAACTGCGTTGTAACATCCTCTCCGTTGCGCGAGAGCGGCACAGCTTCTGCAATCGGTTTTCGACAAATCACAACGCCGGCCGCGTGCATCGAAGTATTGCGCGGCATCCCCTCCAACTTGAGAGACATATCGATCACACGATGCAGTTGTTCGTCCGTCTCATATAGCTGAATAAAGTCTGGATTCCTCTTTTTCTCTTGCTCATCGATCTTTTTGAGTAATTCGATTCGTTTATCCTCGTCTGGCTCGGCATCCGCTTTCTTTTTGAGTCCGGCGATGTTTCTGCCCAGCAATTCACTGATGGTGGATTTTCCATCCATCAGTTTCGTGACACGATCTGTTTCTGAATATGGCACGCGAAGTACTCTGCCAACATCTTTGATTGCCGCTTTACTGGCTAAAGTACCAAACGTTACTATTTGAGCAACATTTTCAGGATGATATTTTTTCCGAACATACTCAATGGTTTCCGGCCGACGCTCATTGCAAAAATCCACGTCAAAATCCGGCATCGTTACGCGATCAGGATTTAAAAAACGTTCAAAGAACAGATCATACTTCAACGGATCAATATCAGTTATCCCAATTGCATAGGCAACGATACTCGCCGCACCGCTTCCACGCCCCGGCCCGACCGGAATACCGCGCTGTTTTGACCATTGGATAAAATCCATTACGATCAAGTAGTACTCTGCAAAGCCCATTCCCAATATGATACCCAGTTCATAGTCCGCTCTTTGCTTGACCGCTTGGGTGATCTCTCCATAACGACGTCTCAGGCCGTCCCAAGTCAGTTTTGTCAAATAATCTTTCGGATCTGAACCGTCTTCGGGCGTATAGCCTGGAATCAGAGATTTGTCTTTAATGGGATCCCCATTCTCTTTTAGGTCAAAACACGGTTCCTCGTTGCACTTTTCAGCAATGCGAACTGTATTTGCGATCGCCTCCGGTACATAATCGAACAACGCAGCCATTTCCTGTGGCGATTTCAGATAAAATTCATGTGTTTCAAACTTCATGCGCTTCGGATCATCGATTGTCCGCTTTGTTTGGATACACATTAAAATATCTTGCATTTCCCAGTCTTCTGGATTAATGTAATGTACGTCGTTGGTCGCAACAGGCGGTATGTTTAATTCTTTCGCCAATCGCAAAAGAAGCGGAAGAACCCGCTTTTGATCTGCAATTCCGTGATCCTGGATTTCAATATAAAAGTCATCCCCGAAGATTTCCTTTAATTCCAGGGCTGTTCTCTTCGCCCCCTCATAATCTCCGCGCAACAGAAGGCGTGGAATGCGCCCCGCCAAACAAGCAGACAAACAAACCAAGCCCTCGCTGTGCTGGCGCAAAACCGTATAGTCGATCCGGGGTTTATAATAGAAACCGTCTACGAACGCAATCGAATCCAGCTTAACTAAATTTTTATAACCGGTCTTGTTTTTGGCAAGCAAGATCAGGTGTTCAAACTCGCTCGTACTGTCCTTGACGCGCAGATCGTGCGTCATATACATTTCGCATCCGATGATCGCTTGAATATTGTTTTTGCGGCATTGCTCCGCAAATTGCAATGTCGCATACATGTTTCCATGATCCGTGATTGCAATTGCGCGTATATTGTTTCGAACGCAGTGCGACACGAGTTCTTTAACCTTGCAGGCCCCGTCCAGCAAACTGTATTCAGTATGTACATGCAGATGAATAAAATCACTCATAAATTTTCCTGTCGTACTTCGTCCGTTTTATAAATTTGCGATAAATTCCGCCAAGCCCTTTGCCGCTTGTTTAGCGTCTACCCCCTCTGCCGACACACCATACTCGTCACCCGCTAAAAATTTCATCGATAAAAGGCCGATGATACTCTTTGCGTTCGCCCGCTTATTGCCGTCTTCGAGAATTATTTCGCTCTTATATTTAGCCGCCTCGAATACGATTCTCTGCGCATCGTAAGCGTTATATGTCTCTTTTTGAAAAATAAAATTAGTTTTCTCCATGCAAAGGATCCCCCGACAATTCTTCTGCTATTTTTTCCAACCGACGTAAACGGTGATTCAAACAACTTTTTGATATACCAAGGCGCTCGGCCAATTCTTTTAAGGATGCTTCTCGATCTCGAATGCGCGCCGTCGCTGTTTCTCGCAACGACGGTTCCAGTTCCTGTAGGCCGACTCGGTCGCGAATCGATTCGATCGCTCGTATTTGCCGTACGGAAGCTAAAACACTTTTATCAAAATTTTTCTGCAAACAATTTGCAACGCGATTGATTTGGTTACGCTCGTCTTTTCGAATTGCCAAACGGTCTAATTTTTGCAATGAATTTTCTGCCCCGATCAATGCCAAAATATCGGATATACTTTCACGTGATTTGAGATAGACGACCGTCGTCCCTTTCCGTTCCACACATTTTGCCAAAATTTCGTATTCGGACAAGATCTCTCGATAGTCCTCGGCTATATCACGCCCTGAAAAAACGACCTCCCAATGATAACCCGAACGCGCTTCCTCCAGTTTCGGGAGAGTACAACTTCCGCTGCCAAGGAACGCTCCAATGATATACGCTCGTTTGCAACAGTCATTCTCGATCAAATAGCGATCGATGTTCGTTCTCAAGGAGAACGTTTCGCCCTCCCTGGCTATTATCCCCAATTCCATCAAAATATATAGAGACTTTTCCGAAAGACATTGAAACACCAGCCGCTCATGTCCATTTCTGGCGTCTGTTTCCGCCCGCACAACTTGCAATTCTGCCCCGTATAGATCCTCCAAAAGCCCCAAAATGTACTCGGCCGTCCTTTCACTTTCGGTTATGAATTCAAAGCCGACCCATGCCCCTCGGCGCAAGATACTGCCCGTAACGCGCAAAAAAGCCGATAAAGCCGCCGTCTTGCAACAGGCATTTTCAAAACTGGCACGAACGATTTCTTTTTTAATTTCACCCGTAAAATTGATGTTTGCCACTATATGTTTCTCTCTTTGAATTCCCGAAATCGAAAGTTCGGCTTTCTCCCGTCTATATTGTCGATCCTCTCCCGCGGGATATTGACACGGGTAAGCAACTTGTCCACCAGCGCTGTATCCCCGATCCGATCGACCGAATGAGCATCTGAATCCACGATAAAACGGACACCCGTATCGCACACCTTTGCCAACTCCTCGTCGCGCAAATGTACTTTCTTTGAATTTAATTCAATATAAGTTCCGTAATCACGCGCCGCTTTCGCAACTTCAACGACATCACAGAAACATAGAAAATTCATATGTGTAATCGCATCAATCGGATATTTTTGAATGCTTCGAATATAGGCATTTGTGTTGTAGCGAATCAAACTCTTTCCGGGATGCAGATGCAATGTCGTATCCAAAGAATTTAATACGAGCATATACCAAAAATCACGAAAATGCGTGAACTTGACAAAGCGATGAATCCCCATTAAATAAATATCAAAGTCTTTATAATCCTCTTCCCGCAGATCTGTACGCCCATTTTCGTCACAAAGATTTGCTTCAATACCGACATAAACATTGATTCCGGTTTTTCGCGAGGCCTCGCGGCAGTCGGCAACCAGCTGAGGCATGCGTTCATGCCGCAATCCGAATGCCATCTGCTCAAATCCATGATCCGTAATCGCAATTTCTTGCAGCCCGATCTCCTTGGCACGTTCGGCATTTTGCAATACCGTTCCTTTTCCGTGACTGTAAATTGTATGCGTATGATAATCGCCCGTTAAAAGCATTCAGCTCTCCCCTATATATCGTATTTCTTCCGAAAGCACAATTCCCGTATTCCTCAAAACGCTTTCCCGAATTTTCCGAATCAGCGTTTTAAAATCCTCGCTCGACGCGTTCGCTCGGTTGATAATAAAATTTGCATGAGCTTCCGAAACGTACGCATCCCCGCACGAAGCGCCCTTCCAGCCGCACTTTTCGATTAGTCGGCCCGCTGAATCCCCCGGCGGATTTTTAAAAATACACCCCATACTTTTTCCGCGCGGCAATCGCCTCCGCCAAAGGAGCGTCGACCGAACCTCTTCCAAAACGCTGTTCCTTTCTTGGCGTGGAAGCTCTAATTCCGCTGCCATAACCACCCAATCGCCTTCCATAAAACGCGTCTTTTTATAGGAAAAACCGCATTCTTGCGCAGAGAGGAGAACCGCCTCGCCGCGATACAAAGCCGCGACGCGGCGAACGCAGCAAGATAAAAATTTACCCTGCGCCCCTGCGTTCATAAATAATGCGCCACCAAGAGTAGCGGGAATCCCGGCTAAAAAAGAAATCCCACCGAATCCGTTTTCTGCAGCAACATGCAACAGAGAACTCAACCGCACCCCGCTCTCGGCCCAAATTCCAT
>CALVHT010000177.1 GCA_944328645.1 uncultured Clostridia bacterium | reverse complement strand
GAAAAAGTCAAGGAAGAAAACGGACAACTGAATACCATGAACCGTCCGTCGGGGCAAAGCGGGTGAGCCTGAACAAGCGCTCCGCACGGCCCGGCGGACTTATTATTTCATAAAGGAGAGGGGCTTTGTGGAATGGTGAGAGAACATTGTAACCGGCACAAACAAAAATAAGGAGAATTGAGACAGGGAAAATTTAGTTATCAAACAGAAATCGGGAATACGATCTATACCGTCATGATCCGAGAAGGCGAAACCGCGAAAGAGACGGTTTTCAGAAAGCTCGAAAGAGCGATGCTCAGAGACTCGCGCCAAGAATGTGCGTTCAAAGGAGATAATCTATGAAAACATATTTGACAGCGCAACCATATAACAAAACAAATATCGGAGGTGAAAAAAGGACTGCCCTCTATTGCCGTCTGTCACGGGACGACGACAACGAGGGCGACAGCAACAGTATCGTAAATCAAAAGGCAATTCTAAGTAAGTATGCAAGCGACAAAGGCTTCCCTTCTCCGCAGTTCTATGTGGACGACGGGTATTCGGGCACCAACTTCGAGCGCCCCGCCTTTCAGCGAATGATGGACGATGTAAACGCAGGGTGCATCGGGGCGGTCATCGTCAAGGACATGAGCCGTTTGGGGAGAGATTATCTTAAAGTCGGTTTCTATACGGAGATCGCCTTCCCCGATGCGGGGGTACGGTTTATCACCATCAACGACGGCGTAGACAGCGAGAGCGGCGCGGACAACGACTTCACGCCCTTCCGCAACATCATCAACGAGTGGTATGCAAAGGATACGAGCAAAAAGATCCGCGCCGTGTTCAAAGCCAAAGGCAATGCGGGGAAACACCTCTGCACCTGCCCGCCCTACGGGTACAAGAAGGATGAGAAGGACAAGCAGAAATGGCTCATAGACGAGGAAGCCGCGAAAACAGTACGAGAGATCTTCTCCCTCTGTATCAAGGGCTTCGGTCCGACGCAGATTGCAAGGCTCCTCACGGAACGGGGCATCGACACGCCCACCGTACATAACCGCAAATGCGGGCTGCCCGCCACCTCGCTGAAACTGCAAGCTCCCGAAATATGGGATACCGAGACGGTCAAGCACATTCTTGAAAACCTGCAATACTGCGGGCATACGGTCAACTTCACGACGAAGAAGAAATCGTATAAGAGTAAGAAGAAGGTGCGGCTGCCGCGCGAGGATTGGCTCATTTTCCGCGATACGCATGAGGCGATCGTCGATGAAGAGACGTATGAGACGGTGCAGCGCATCCGTTCGGCAAAGCGCAGACCGACGCGCATGGGCGAAATGAGCGTGTTTTCGGGGCTCGTTTACTGCGCTGACTGCGGGAAGAAGATGTATCTGTGCCGCTGCACGACAAGCAAGCAAAAGCCGTACTTTAACTGCTCGACTTACAGAAAGAAGACCAAGCATCTGTGTTCTTCGCATCAGATTACGGTGGACGCCGTGGAGAAGATCGTGCTTTCCGACTTGCGGCGGGTATTTGCGATGGCAAAGGAGCGAGAAAAAGATTTCCTTTCCCTTCTTCAAAGCAATGCCGAAAAAGAGGGTAGAAAACAGCTTGCGGCGCAAAGGCTGGAGAAAGAAACAGCCGAGCGGCGGGTGCAGGCGCTCGATAACATCATCCGCAACCTCTACGAGGATAAGGTGAACGGCACGCTTTCGGACGAGCGGTTCCGCAAACTCTCGCAGGAGTACGAGCGGGAGCAAGCGGCGCTCACCGAGCGCATCCGCAAGTTGCAGGAGATCTTATCGAAGGCGAAGGAACAGTCCGATAATGTATCGCGCTTCATGCGCCTAATCCGCAAGTACACGGAGATCGAAACGCTGACGCCGGATATCGTGCGGGAGTTCATCGAAAAGGTCGTTGTGCACGAAAAGCAGAAGCTCGACGGCAAGAAGGTACAAGCCGTGGAGATTATCTACAACTGCGTGGGAGTCATTCCAACTCTTACAGAAAGCGACACCACGGCATAGGCTGTCATTTCGACGGGCAAAAACGGCCTTCCGCAGAGGAAGCAGGAACATAGAATAAGCGGCTCGGCAAACCGCCAAACCGCTTATTTTTAAAATTCCCTATGAAAGACACCTTCGCGTCGCCCTTTTTTTACTCAGTATCCGAGAAATTCCACTCCCTTTAACATCACTTCGTTCACGGTCTCATTCCGCAAGCTATAAAAAATCACTTTCCCGAGACGATTGCATTTGACCATACCCGCGTTTTTCAACAGCCGCAACTGGTGCGAAACGGTCGTTTGATTGATACAAAGCACACGCGAAAGATCAGTCACGCACATTTCTGTGATCGAAAGTGCGGATAAAATCCGCAAACGTGTGCCATCTGCAAAAATTGAAAAGAAATTAACAAGCGATTCCAGCGTATCGTTGTCTGGGATACATTGTTCAACTAGAGTCTGCGTTCTTTTGTCCAACAACAATGTTTCTGTGTTCATTTCCTTCCTCATTCCTCGCCATCTTCCGTTTCATTATATATCCTTATACGGATGTATGTCAACGACAATCTTTGACGAATCCTGTTACAAATACGAACACTTTGTATAATTCGATGAAAAGTCTGTTTTGTGCTTGTATTTCAAATCAATTCATCGGCAAACTCTACGTTCACGCCGACCGGACTTCTATTCTTTTATTTTGGTGACAGAATAACCGGCCTCTTCTACAGCATGAATTAGAATTGAATTCTCCACCTCCGTTTCTACAACGGCTCGCTTTTTCTTTAATTCAACCGTCGCCTGTACCCCCGCAATGGCATTTAAAGCTGCCTCCACGCGGGCGCTGCAGTGCCCGCAACTCATGCCGTCAATCATCAAAATCTTTTTCATTGCAATTCCTCCGTTTTCTTTTTTAGATTCCTTATCCGATAAATTTGATACAACCCCACGCTTTGAACGAAAGCGCATCAATCGCAACGCATTCGAAACGACAAACACGGAACTTAAACTCATCGCTGCCGCGCCAAACATGGGATCCAATACTAAACCCGCAAAAAACAATGCGCCGGCAGCGATTGGGATGCAGAGCACGTTATAAATAAATGCCCAAAATAAATTTTCATGGATATTACGGACCGTTGCCTTGCTTAAATCAATTGCATCGTTTAATAGCCGTAAATCACCGCCCATAAGCACAATGTCGGCCGAATCAATCGCAATGTCCGTACCAGTTCCCATGGCAATCCCGACATCAGCCTCTTTGAGAGCGGGTGAGTCGTTGATCCCGTCGCCCACCATAGCTGTCACTTCCCGCAAACGACTTTCCTGTACGATCCGCAACTTATCCTCCGGCAATACATCCGAATATACATTGGAAATCCCGACCTGCGCCGCAATCGCTTCAGCTGAGCCACGGCTATCCCCCGTCAGCATTACAGGACATATTCCACGCGACCGTAACGCCGCAACGGCCGCAATGCTTCCTTCTTTTAGCGTGTCCGCAACGGCTAATATCCCAAACAAGTTTGTATTCTTCGCGCAATACAAAACAGTTTTACCCTGAACGGATAATTCGGCCGCTTTCTCCTCAAAAGCAACCAGAGAAACCCCTTGCTTTTGCATAAATAACTCGTTCCCGATCGAATATATATCTTCCTCCAGTCGCGCGCGCGCACCCATCCCGCTTAAATATTCGAACGAAGCAACGGGAGTCAATGCAATCTTCTTCTCCCGTACATACTCGACAATGCACGACGCAAGCGGATGATTTGCATTGCTCTCGATTCCGCCTAAGATTGACAAATACTCCTCTTCTTTTGCCCCGTTACAAAAAAACATATCCGTCACGCGGGGCTTTCCCTCCGTCAAAGTTGCCGTTTTATCCAGTAAAACTGCATGAATATCTTTTGTCTTTTGCAAGGCCTCCGCATCTTTAAATAAAATCCCCCATTTGGCACCTCGCCCAGTCGCCGCCATGACCGCAACCGGCGTAGCCAGACCCAGCGCGCAGGGACAAGAAATCACCAACACACTGATCGACATGCTAATGACATCAAAAAAGCGAATATTTACACTGCCCGTCGCCCAAAGGATCGTCCATATGCAAAATGTCAAACAAGCGATTAACAAGACGATCGGCACAAATACCGCCGCAATTTTGTCAACAGCTTTTTCAATCGGCGCTTTGGAAGTACCGGCCGTACGGACCATTTTAATAATTTTGGATAAAACCGTATCTTCTCCAACTTTTTTTGCTTGGACCTTGATCACGTTCCCTTGGTTGACGCTCGCACTGGTTACATAGTCGCCCGGACCGACCTCCACCGGCAAACTTTCCCCCGTAATCGCCGATTTGTCGATAAAAGATTCTCCAAACACGATTTCGCCGTCTGCCGGTATACTGTCTCCCTGCTTGACAATCATGATATCCCCCGGACGAATCTCCTGTAAAGCAACCGTTACCGTCTCTGTGCCCCGCTCGACCAAAACAGATTCTGGTGCCAGTTTCAACAACTTTTCAATCTCTTCACCTGTTTTTTTCTTGGAACGAGCCTCCAACCATTTCCCAAGCGTTACGAGCGTCAGCACCATCGATGCCGACTCAAAGAACAGGGAATCCATAGCAAAGGCCATGCCATTCTCCTGGATCGGCAAAAGAAACAGTACCACAATACTATATATATAGGCGACGGCCGAACCAAGGCTGACCAAGGTGTCCATGTTCGGTACTTTTTTCAGTGCCGCCTTTACGCCGCTTCGAAAAAAAGCAAAGTTAATACAAACGATCGGCGTCGAAAGAAGCAATTGCACCAACCCAAAGTTGGAAGGGATCTCCCAAAACCACGGCAAAGGTGCTCCGAACATATGCGCCATAGTAAAATATAACAACGGGACTAAAAAACATAGCGACGCAAAAAAACGGACTTTTAATTTATGCGCTTGCGTTGCTTGTCCATCCGCCGCCGATCTTACCGATGCGACCGCTTGGCTCGTCATACCCTCTTCGGGCATAGCACCATACCCCAACGATTCAACGGAGGCAATCAGTTTGGAGGCATCCATCTGCGCGGCGTCATAATCGACGGTCATGCATTCGCCCATCAAGCTGACCTCCGCCTTTTGAACACCTGGCAACTGACTGACAGTTTTTTGAATGCCGGCCGCACAGGCTGCACAGGTCATCCCCATTACGTGAAATTTTTGAACCATAACCCCAAAATCCTACTTACTAAGTTGCAATTATTATAACGCATTTTTGAGAATATTGTCAATAAAACGCATGCGCGAAACAAAACCACCCCACAATTGACTGCAATTCGGATCCCGTCACACCGAAAAACGCAAAGCATGTCAGGCAAATTACTCTAAAATTTAAATTATTTTTGACTTACCGAGCCTTTTATGCTATACTATACGAGGAGGAAGTCATATGTTGCAACACCATCTTGAATCGATTAAAAAGCTAAAAGATCATTTTGCGGATCATAACGAAGTCGTTGCCATTATATTGGACGGTTCGATCGTAAAAGGCACGGCACGGCCGAATTCTGACATAGACGCCATCCTTATTGTCGAAAAAGAGTTTTACGATACTTGCGCAAAACAAAACCGCCTTGGCGAAGTAATTTACGGTTATTGTACTTATCCGGAAGGATATTTCGATATAAAATATAAGACAAAGGAGTTTTTACAGCAGGCAGCCCAATATGCCAGTGAACCGACACGCAATGCATATCTTCAAGCGGAAGTCCTTTACACGAAAGATCCAGAAATTCAATCCCTGGTCCGGGCAATCGCAACATACCCGGAACATGATCGGCCTGAAAAAATCCGTTGTTTCAACGCAAATTTACAATTAAACCGCGGATATTTTTTACATTGCGTTCCTGAAACAAACATATATATGCGAACCCACCTCGCAACCGAAATCGTCTACAGTGTTTATCGCTTGATCCTTGCAGAGAATCGAAAATTATTCCCCTGCAATCGACGTTTGGAAGAAGCCGTCTTTGAATGCACGAATAGGCCGCCCGACATTCTTTCCCTCGGGCAAACCTTTTTAAAAGATATCTCGGTTGAGAATTGCGAGCGCTTCGTTCAGGCTTTTTGGAAACAAAGCGAGCTTCCCCTAACGGATGAGATCAACATAAATTGTTCCAATTACATTCGCTTTTATGAGGATTGGTGGCAGAATGTACGTCCCCCTTTCCCAAACGAATGGTAAAAAAAGCAAACTTTCCAATAAAACAACGGAGCCCGTCTATAAGAAGTGTAGACGGGCTCTGTTATTGAACAGCCTTATAAGCAAATCTATTCAATTTTTATAATCTCATCCTCCGACAAATCTTGCAAGAAATCCGGAAGATCCGGATCAAAGTCCGATTCTTGTGAAGTTCTTTTCGATGCGTCTCCGTCTGAATTCATTTTGGGCGCGGTTTCTGACGGCTGTCCATCCGACTCTGCATCGACGTAGAGATGATTTGCGTACAAATAGGCATCCGGCTCCTCTTCTGAATGCAATTTCGCGATATTCTCCATTAACGTATCGTAATCCGGAAGATCTTCAATACGGTTCAAGCGGAAACGCTTTAAAAAATTGTCGGTTGTTCCGTACAAAATCGGCCGCCCTACAGCATCCTTTCGTCCGACCGGTTCAATCATCTTCAGGTCTAACAATGTGTGGATCGCATAATCACAATTTAATCCGCGCAGCGCCTCTAATTCACCTTTTGTAATCGGCTGTTTATAAGCAATGATCGCCGAGCACTCTAAAATCGTTTTCGTGAACTCTCTTTCTTTAATCGGATTTAAAACGGAGGAAACAAAATCTTTATAGGCCGGATTGCTGGAAAGTTGCAGCTTTTTATTAAAAATCAACAGCTTTAACCCGCCCTGCTCGCCATATTGTTCCTGCAGTAATTTTGCTGCTTTCAAAACATCTCTTTCACCGACTCCTAATTTTTCCGCGATGCTGTCAATCGGTACAGGGTTACCGGATACGAACAAGATGCTTTCTAATATATTACATAAATTCTCCAAAATCTCCAAGAAGTTCCTCCTCGTCATGGTCGGGATTGTATGTGATGACAATTTCATCAAATGCCGCCCCCTGTTCTACACGAACAAACTGATGTTTCAAAAGTTCCAGCAATGCTTGAAACGTCGTTATTATCTCGCCACGCGTAGCGTTTTTTGAAAGCAAATTCGCAAAGGATACTGCTCCGCGCGTATCCACAGCCTGACAAATATAGGCAGCCCGATCGGGTATTGTGTATACATCTTTGGGTATCTCGCGCTGAATTCCCTCCTCACGCTGTTTTGCCTCTTGCCGCAACATCAGATCCGTAAAAGCCTTGAGAAGTCCGTCTAAGTTAAAATCCTTATAGACGATTTTCGTTTCCCCCACACTTTTATCCGGTTCTTTGAAATAGTACCCGATCGTTTCCAGCTCTTTGAGCTTCGTGCTTTCTTCTTTCAGTAATTTGTATTCTTCCAACGCCCGGATTAAAACGGTCTCTGCATCCTCCTCCTCGACTTCCGGCTCAACAATGGCCGGAACCAAGCTCTTTGCCTTTATCTCTAATATCGTAGATGCAATGTTTAAATACTCGCTCGCCTTATCGATGTCGATGTAAGGTAAAGCCTGCATATATTGCAAAAATTGTTCCGTTACTTTTGAAACAAAAATATCCTGTATCTTGATCCGCTCCTGTTTGATTAAAAAAAGCAATAAATCCAGCGGACCTTCGAAATTTTCCAAAACTGTCGTATAATCGACGCTCGATTCAAAATTTTCAGCCGGATCTTTAGGCATGGAATACCAACCCCCATAGGCGATAAATCGGCCAACCAACCCATGTCGTCACATATGACAAAACCCATCCGAGCAGATCAATATAGCTAAAAATTTGCGAAGCGATTTGAAACACGGCAAACTGCGCCGTGAATTCCACCAAAAAATGAATTCCAATCAAAATAATTAAAATCAAGTTGCCATATCTTTGAAAAAAACGAAACACCTTTCCTCGTCGCCGGTTCAAAGCCTCCACCAGCCTCCAGCCGTCCAAAGGTGGCAACGGGATCAAATTAAATACAGCAAAAGAAATAGAATAAAAATATAAACAGCCCGTAAATGCCCTAATAAAAAGGTTCAAATATTCGTACGGCGTTATGAAATAAACTTGCGCTACCAAAAACAGCAAATAAAACAAAAACGCCGACAAGTAGTTCATAACAATTCCGGCCATTGCCGTAAACGCCAAGCCGCTCTTATAGTGTCGAAAATTATTCGGATTGATCGGAACCGGTTTTGCCCAGCCGAAACCGGCCAGTGTAAACATCACCAGCCCCAAAAGATCAAAATGCGCCACCGGATTCAGCGTGAGCCTTCCGTTCATTTTAGCGGTTGGATCTCCGCACTTATAAGCGACAAACGCGTGCGAAAATTCGTGTAATGTCAAGACTACCGCAACAGCCAAAAGGCTCGCAATTAAATAAAAAATATCTCCTAAATCAAACATGCTGAAATTATACTATATTTACCTTGAAATTGCAAGGCAATCGCCACGCATTTCTAAAAAACCATATGCTGCACATTTCCCCTTGAAAAAAGCCGGAAGAAAACCACGCTCTTCCGACTTGTTTCCACGCATTTTCCCTATTTCAAACGCTCCGGCACAACGTCGTTTCGCAACAAGTCGTCCCACGTTTGCGGTTTGACAATATATTCAGCCTCCCCGTTTGCGACCAAAACCACCGGCGGAATGACATTACGGTTATAGTTGCTCGCCATCGAGTAATTATAGGCACCCGTCGAAAGAATCGCCAAAATATCTCCGGTCTTTGCCGTCGGGATACAAACATCTGCACACAAAATATCCCCGCTTTCACAACATTTTCCGGCTATTGAAACAACGTCATCTGCCTTTTCATTCGCGCGATTTGCAAGAATTGGCGTATATTTTGCCTGGTACAGTGCATATCGGGGATTTTCAAACATACCCCCGTCAACAGCAACATACTTTTTTAGGCCAGGGATCTCTTTGATCGCCCCAACCGTATACAAAGTTACCCCGGCTTCCCCGACAATCGATCGCCCCGGCTCAATCAACAAAAATGGTCGATTAACACGAAATTCATCCGCTTTCTGTTTGATTTCCGAAATAATAGCGCGCAGATATTCCGCATACCCCTCGCTTGCAATCTTTGCATCGTCATCCGTGTACCAAATTCCATATCCTCCGCCAAGATTGAGAACAGAAGCTTCAAACCCGCATTCCTCTTTCATTTGCGCGATAAAGCGGATCATTCGATCAACCGCTTTTTGAAAAGACTGCTTTTCAAAAATCTGCGACCCGATATGACAATGATATCCCAAAAGCTGCAAATTACTTTTTCCCAGCGCATATTGCGTCACGCTTTTGGCCGTACCGTCTGCAAAGGAAAAACCAAATTTACTGTCTGTTTTTGCCGTTTGAATAAAATGATGCGTGTGAGCCTCCACCCCGGGG
>CALVHT010000176.1 GCA_944328645.1 uncultured Clostridia bacterium | reverse complement strand
ACCGGTTCAATACGTATGTCCGCCGCTTTTGCTACATCAATGCACTCTTTCATAATCGCTTGCGCAACTCGACGCGAAGCACGATTGCGAGAAATCTCCCCGAACGTAGCGCCCGTCACCGTCGAAAGGCCTGAAAAAGCGCTGTTAATCAGCAATTTTGACCATCGAGCACCGATAAAATTTTTTTCTATGACGACAGTGCCCATACACTCCATCAACTCTTTTACTTCCTGCAAATGGTTCCCTCTCCCATAGGCTCCTAATGAAAAGGTTAATGCTGACGGATCGGATGTCAATTCTGAAACTCCTTCTCCTCGAAAGGTCGCCCCCCAAGCAATCGCACAACCTAAAATGCGATCATCTCCCAAAATCTGCGCGAGTTTCGGCTCCGGAAGACCATTTTGACAGGTACAAAGAGCCCCGTCCTCTGCCAAAAATGAAGAAAGAAATTCGGCGATTTCCGCGTTCTGCCTTTGTTTTGTCATTAACAGAATAACGTCATATTTCCCTTGCATTTCCGATGGCAAAAGTGCATTGACTTTTTGAGTAAAATTAACTGTCCCGTTAATCCTTGCCCCGTTTTGACGCATGGCATCAATATGCGCGCGATTTCGATTGATCAGGTCAATATCTACGCCGGCCCGAGAAATATAAGCGCCAAGAACCGTTCCCATCGCTCCGGCCCCGTATATTGCACAACGCATAAAAAACCTCCTTTGTATGCAATTATTTTAAACAGAATACTATGCAAACTGATTGATATAGAATTTAACAAAGTCAAATCCATAAAATAAACAAAACAGCCACTTGCCAAATCAATCCGACCAAATTTAAAAACCAAAAATACCAATGTCTTGTCTTGTGCCGAAATGCAATCATCCCCAGCAAGCCTCCGACGGCACCACCAAACAAGGAAATCCCTAGTAAAACCTTTTCCGGAATCCGCCAAGCCCGTCGTTTTGCTTTCACCTTGTCGATGCCATACAGCATAAAGGCTATCAGCGAAAGAACGCCCAGCGTAAAACAATAGACGATCAGTCCAATTTTCATTTTGCTGCCCCCTCAACCCGTCTATAAAATTGCGAGAACCGTTGCCCCATCTGCCCCATAACCGGATCGATAAAACGACCATTTGCCATTTTCGTCAGTTACTTCCGATAGTCGCAAACGTTCCGACAAAAACCACTTCTTTTCGAAAAGCAAGGCATACGCTTGTTTATTTTCAACTAACTACAACTGCACGCCAGTCAAAAAAGCAAAACACTCGCAAAAACAAGGCTGCATCTTACGTCCGCATACAGTTGCCGCGCCACAATAACCGTTTGACCAACAGCCCCATCAAATCCGATGCTTGGATTTATCCGGAAAAACGAATCCATGTACCACGTTCCATGCACAGCGGTAAATCTATCTGCTGGACGTTTTTCCTCAGCAACGAACATGAGACGGTGCGATGATATGTGTTTCGTTATGCGCGCACATCGTAAATTCGGTCGTTGTAAAATCGTCATCCCATTCGATAGATCGAACGCGGCGAAAAGATAAAGATATATCTTTCCGGTTTTTTCCGCTAAACATTTCTCGTGTGCTATCGATCATATTCATTTATGTTCTCAGTATATCAAAAAAAAGCACAAAAAGAAAGATTTTTACATGCATCCGAAAAAATTTTTTAAATATCCATTTCATCCGATTGACTTCGCGATCGAAATTTCGTATAATCGAAATTGCAATGGACAATCTTTCCGAATAATCGATTGAAGGACTGCGAAGGAAGTCGCATGCAAATACCGACCACTTCTGTTTGAAGTTAAGGCCATACGGACAGCCGGGTCGAATGCCGATTGGCGGCTTTGCCGCCTTATTGATTGAGTTAAAAGCTCAAATTTTATAAGTTGGTTCCTTTATAACCGGTGCAATCCGCACAAAACTTGTGAAACGGTCAATAAGCGCATATGTATTTGCCTTCATCAGTCAACGGTTTTCTTCGGGATTACTGCGATTGTATGGAAAGTACGAAGGAGTATTTTCGACCTTTTTGAGCGGAAAAGCGGTTTGCTGTTCCGTTCTTTTTCTTTTTTTGGATGGTCTTCGAATGAAAAAGCTGAAACTTTATGGGTTTAACAATTTAACAAAATCGCTGAGCTTTAATATCTATGACCTTTGCTATGCCAAATCTTTGCAAGAACGCATGGATTATCTCGCATACATTGACGAGCAATACAATTCTAAGCGGCTGACGGAAATTTTAACCAATTTAACGCGGATGATCGGCGCACGCGTCCTCCACATATCCGGACAAGACTACGATCCGCAAGGCGCTTCGGTGACGCTATTGATTTCCGATCTTTCAATGATTCCCGCGCACGGCAACACACAAGTAGCGCATTTAGACAAGAGCCATGTCACTGTGCATACTTATCCCGAGTATCATCCGGAAACAGCGCTTGCCACTTTTCGCGTTGACATCGATGTTGCAACATGCGGCACTATTTCGCCGCTTTCAACACTGGATTATCTGATCGGATCTTTTGATTCGGATATTATTACGATGGATTACCGCGTACGGGGATTTACACGCAGCATCGACGGAAAAAAGATATTTAATGATCTCAAGATCAATTCCATCCAAAATTTCATTTCCGACGAGACTCTGCAAAAATACGACGCCATTGATGTCAACGTGTATTCGGCCAATATTTTCCACACAAAAATGTTACTGCGGGAAATTGATTTAAAAAACTATCTATTTAACCAAAACGAAGAATCTCTACCTCCCCCAAAAAGGCAGGAAATCATTGACAGCTTACGAAAAGAGATGATCGAAATTTTTAACGGCAGAAATATTTACTGACAGACGAGGGATTTTTCATGAATTTGGAAGCACAGGAACGCGCTCCTGTTTTTGAAGCGCTCGAAAAATTTGGAAAGATGCGCGTCGTTCCTTTTGATGTACCGGGACACAAACGCGGTCGCGGAAATCCAGAACTCGCCAAACTGCTGGGCGAAAAATGCGTCGGCATGGATGTCAATTCCATGAAACCTTTGGATAATTTATGCCATCCGGTTTCTGTAATCCGCGAAGCAGAACAACTTGCGGCTGACGCTTTTGGCGCCGCAAATGCATTCTTAATGGTTGGCGGAACGACCTCTGCCGTACAGAGCATGGTTATGTCTGTTGTGCAAAGCGGTGAAAAAATTATCCTGCCGCGCAACGTACATCGAAGCGTGATGGGTGCATTGGTCCTTTGCGGAGCGATCCCCGTTTATGTCAATCCCGAATGTGATCCTAAGCTTGGAATTCCTCTCGGGATGAGCCTTGCTCAGCTCCGTAAAACCATTGAACGAACCCCGGACGCAAAAGCCATTCTAGTCAATAACCCAACTTACTACGGAATCTGTTCGGACATGCGCTCGATCGTGCAAATCGCCCACGAATATGGAATGTATGTCATTGCAGACGAAGCACACGGGACGCACTTTTATTTTGGAGACGGCTTGCCTGTTTCAGCCATGCAAGCCGGAGCCGACTTCGCGGCCGTATCGATGCATAAATCGGGCGGGAGCCTGACACAGAGCTCTCTACTTTTAACAGGCCCGCGCGTCAACGCTGAGCATGTGCGGCAAATCATCAACCTCACGCAAACAACCAGCGCCTCCTATCTTTTATTATCCAGCCTAGACATCTCGCGCCGCAATCTTGCTTTGCGCGGAAAAGAAGCCTTTGCCACCGTCGTACAGATGGCCGACTACGCCCGCGAAGAGATCAACGATCTCGGCGACTGGTATGCCTTTTCCGACGAACTGATCAACGGAGACAGCATTTACGACTTCGACCGAACAAAATTATCGGTACATACGCTGGACGTCGGGTTAGCGGGAATTGAGGTATACGATATTTTGCGCGATGAGTACGACATTCAGATCGAATTTGGCGACCTCGGCAATATTTTAGCCTATTTGTCCATCGGAGACAGAAAACGCGACATTGAGCGCCTGGTCAGCGCTTTAAGCGAAATTCGACGGCTGTATGCGCGCAACAAAGCGGGGCTGATGGACAACGAATACATTACCCCCGATGTCGCCGTGACTCCCCAATTCGCGTTTTATGCCCCCAAAGAAAGTTTGCCCCTTGCCCAAACCTGCGGCCGCATCTGCAGTGAATTTGTGATGTGCTACCCGCCCGGTATCCCGATCCTATCCCCCGGCGAACGAGTAACGGAAAAAATACTCTACTATATCCGCTATGCAAAAGAAAAAGGTTGCCAACTGACTGGACCCGAAGATGCCAAGATTGAACGCTTAAACGTCCTATGCCAGCCAAAGTGATTCAAGTGCACTGCTTTTTATTCGAAGCACAAGAAGGAGTCAAACTGATACTATGGATTTCTGGTTTTCTGAAAAACACACAAAAGACGTGAAACTCAGCATTCGCGTCGATCGACAGATCTATAGCGGAAAAAGCGAGTTTCAGCGCATCGATGTCTTTGAGACTCCCGCTTTCGGCCGCATGCTTGTTTTGGACGGTTATTTGATGCTAACCGAAAAAGACGAGTTTATTTACCACGAAATGATTACACATGTTCCGATGGCTGTGCATCCCAATGTACGAAAAGTTCTTGTTATCGGAGCCGGAGACGGTGGCGTTGTTCGTGAATTAGCTCGTTATCCGGAGATCGAACGCATCGACATGGCAGAGATTGACGGCCAAGTTATTGAAGTCAGCCAAAAATATTTGCCCTTTACGGCAAAGAACCTTTCCGATCCACGCGTTCGTATTTTTATTGAAGACGGATTAAAATTCGTTCGCCGCAAACAAAATGAATATGACTTAATCATTGTCGATTCAACGGATCCTTTCGGTCCGGGCGAAGGGCTGTTTTCCCGTGAATTTTATGGAAGTTGTTTTAAAGCGCTTCGCGATGACGGCATAATGGTTAACCAGCACGAAAGTCCTTTTTACGAACAAGACGCTATGGCAATGCAACGTGCACACAAACGAATCATAGAGTCCTTTCCTTTCTCTCGCATATATCAGGCACACATCCCTACCTATCCGTCCGGACACTGGTTGTTTGGTTTTTCATCCAAAAAATACCATCCGTTGCGCGATCTAAACGCGGAACGCTGGAATGCTCGAAATCTGCCATGCCAATATTATACAACAACGCTGCACCGGGGGGCGTTCTATTTACCCGCTTATGTGGAGGAAATGCTCAAAAATGTGGAAAAAAAACATTGAAACTTTTTTAGGATGCGATGCGGATTATGCCGAGGCCTCCGTCGTTCTGTTCGGTGCACCTTTCGATTCTACAACATCGTTTCGGCCCGGCACTCGATTCGGTTCCAGCGCAATTCGCCATGAATCATACGGACTGGAAAGCTATTCCCCTTACCAAGACCACGACATAACCGATTTCTCGATCTTTGACGGAGGGGATTTGGAATTACCGTTTGGCGATCCAAGTCCTGCTCTTGAGCAAATACAAACAGCCAGCGCAAGCATCCTGCAAGACAATAAGATCCCGTTTTTATTGGGGGGAGAGCATTTAGTCACTCTCGGTTCTGTACGCGCCGCAGCCATGCACTTTTCAGATTTACACATCTTGCATTTCGACGCACATGCAGATCTGCGCGACGAATATCTCGGAGCTTCCCTTTCCCATGCTTGCGTCCTACGGCGATGCTATGAATTGCTCGGTAAGGATAAAATATTCCAGTATGGGATTCGCTCGGGGGACCAACATGAATTTAAGTGGGCAAACGGTAAAGTATTCACCCATCGGTTTAACTTTTCTGGCCTCGAAAACACTTTGGATGTTCTTGACGGAAAACCTGTCTATTTGACAGTCGATTTGGATGTATTGGATCCTTCTGTTTTCCCCGGAACTGGAACGCCGGAACCAGGCGGCGTATCCTTTGAGGAATTGCGATGCGCTGTTACGGCCGCATGCGAACACTTGCAAATCATTGGCGCAGACGTCAACGAATTATCGCCGCACTACGACCCGTCTGGGATCTCAACGGCAACAGCCTGTAAAATTGTGCGTGAAATGTTGATCGCACTGCTAAAAAATAAAGGCGCAAATTTCTGCGCCGCTCGGAGGAAGTTATAATGGGAAAAGCATTGATCATCGGATGTGGCGGAGTCGCCTCTGTCGCGATCCACAAATGCTGTCAAAACAGTGAACAATTCAGCGAAATCATGATTGCCAGCCGCACAAAATCCAAATGTGATAAGCTGCGTGATCAGTTGCAGAATTCGACAAAAACAAAGATTCAAACTGCGCAGGTAGACGCGAACAAAGTGGAAGATCTTGTCCAACTCATCCGCAGTTTTCATCCGGACGTCGTGTTAAACCTTGCGCTTCCCTATCAGGATTTGACCATCATGGAGGCCTGCTTGCAGACAAGGGTACATTATGTCGATACAGCAAATTATGAACCCGAAGACACAGCAAAGTTTGAATATAAGTGGCAGTGGGCATACCGTGAAAAATTCCGAGAAGCCGGAATCTGTGCACTTCTCGGCAGCGGATTCGATCCGGGCGTTACCGGCGTTTTCTCCGCCTACGCCCTCAAGCACCACTTTGATGAAATCAATGAGATCGATATTCTCGATTGCAACGGCGGCGATCATGGTTATCCCTTTGCCACAAATTTTAATCCTGAGATCAATATCCGAGAAGTTTCTGCCAATGGATCCTATTGGGAGAATGGCCATTGGATCGAAACAAAGCCCATGGAAATCAAAAGAGAATATGATTTTGACGGAGTGGGCCGCAAAGATATGTATTTATTGCACCATGAGGAGATCGAAAGCCTGGCCCAAAATATCCCTGGAATCCGCCGTATTCGCTTTTTCATGACATTTGGGCAGAGCTATCTTACCCATTTAAAATGTTTAGAAAATGTCGGGATGACATCGATTCAGCCTATCCTGTATGAAGGAAAAGAAATCGTCCCTTTGCAATTTCTAAAGGCGGTATTGCCGGATCCCGCCACTCTTGGTCCTCGCACGGTCGGTAAAACGAACATCGGGTGCATTTTCCACGGCAAAAAAGACGGAAAAGAAAAGAGTTATTATTTATATAACATTTGTGATCACCAGGAATGCTTCCGAGAGGTCGGCTCACAAGCAATTTCCTATACCACGGGTGTTCCTGCTATGATCGGTGCCATGCTGATCATGAATGGTACATGGACAAAGCCAGGCGTCTACAATATCGAGGAATTTGACCCTGATCCTTTTATGGAAGCACTTAACCGTTGGGGCCTCCCCTGGAAAGAGAATTTTAACCCCGTTCCAGTTGACTGATGCAAACGCCCTATTTCTTGATCGATGAGAAAAAGTTGCTTGAAAATCTTGGAATTCTACGAGACGTGGCTACACGCGCCGGTTGTAAGATCTTGTTAGCACAAAAGGCTTA
The DNA here is from genome assembly GCA_944328645.1 of uncultured Clostridia bacterium. Classification (GTDB taxonomy): domain Bacteria; phylum Bacillota; class Clostridia; order Christensenellales; family Borkfalkiaceae; genus Borkfalkia. The sequence continues at coordinate 2,083 of CALVHT010000176.1, read as the reverse complement.
CTCAATTTACCAAACGTATCCTCTTTTAGCTAAATATCTCGCCGGCACAACAGCAAGCGGCCTTTTTGAAGCCAAATTGGGACGTGAATATTTTCCGGGTGAAGTCCATGTTTTCTCCCCGGCTTATCGCGCCGAAGAAATCACGCAACTCCTTCCAATCTGCGATCATATTTTGTTTAACACACCCGGCCAGGTAAAAAAGTATGCCTCGATGTGCCAAAAGGCCGGTGTCTCCATAGGCTTACGCGTCAATCCGGAATGTTCGACGCAGTCCGGGCATACGATTTATGATCCGTGCGCCCCGTTTTCCCGTTTGGGGACAACGATAGCCAATTTTGAAGATAGCATCCTGCCTTATTTAAACGGCCTACATTTTCATACTTTATGCGAACAAAACTCCGACGATTTGGAAACGACCGTACATGCCTTTCTCCAAAAATTCGGAAAATACGCGGCTAAGATGCAATGGCTTAATCTCGGCGGCGGTCATCATATTACCCGAGACGATTACGACCGCGCGCGGCTGATCCGCATTATCCAAGAGCTAAGCGAACAGTTCAACGCGCAAATTTACTTAGAACCCGGCGAAGCAATCGTCTATTATGCCGGCACGCTGCATACGCGCGTTTTAGATACCTTCCAAAACGGAGTAAACCTTGCTATTTTAGACACCTCGGCCGCATGTCACATGCCGGATGTTTTGGAAATGCCTTATCGCCCCCCGCTTCGAAACGGTGCGCTGCCGCATGAAAAGCCCTACACCTATCGCTTGTGCGGCCCTACCTGCTTGGCCGGAGACATCATCGGCGAATATTCCTTTGATGCACCGCTGCGAGAAGGCGATGAACTGATTTTTGAGGATATGGCTTTATATACGATGGTCAAAACCAATACTTTTAACGGCATGCCTTTGCCAAGCATCTGCATCGAACATATCGACGGTCGTATGGAAACTCTTCGTACATTCAGCTATGAGGATTTTCGCGCAAGACTGTAATATGCCTTCAAAATTTGCAAGCTCCAATCATTGCAATCGGCAAGCGCTACGAATCGGAAAAGACCTCCCGCCGCATATGCGGCCGGAGGTCTTTTCCTTGAATTCTTACTGGAATGAAATCGGATTATTCGTATACAAGGTACCTAAAAAAGTTCCTTGTATATTTTCCGTGAACGTTTGTATTGCCTGCATCTCGTCAAACAACGCAAGAATCGCAAAGACCAGAAGGACTAACAAAAATACAACCGCAACCAAAAAAATCGCACCAAACAAACGATTGATTAAGCGCATCGGCAACACATTCGCGGAAAAAATACCGGATATACAGAAAACGATCAGTTTACGTATCAACTGGAAGATCAGGAATAAAACAACATAGTAAATAATTGTCGCCAATCGAATTGTAGCTAAAAATTCCCAAGCCTCTCCCAGTTTTGTGTTCAATGTATCGATCAACTCTCGAATGGCGGGAATTCCCGCAATCGCCCCCCCGAAAGAAACACAGAAAAAGATCGAAATAAAGAAGCCGAAAACGCCTTGCGTAAAAAAGCGCAAAACCCTTCCGAACCCTAGCGCGATACCCAATCCGGCAAGTCCGATTGCAACGATGATGGTCACTGCATTTACTAACATACTTCAATACCTCATTCACAAGAAACCACAGGCTTTTTCGCCGGTGACTTCAAACAAATTTAAAAGCCATACAGATCTTTGCTACCGTACTCTGGCTCGCATGTCAGGTTGATCCCCAGCTTCCGCATAACGGAAAGATCCGATTCGGGCAAAATGCACGACGAATGCGCATCGCAGTTACGCAACCGAACAAGCATGCTCATCGCTTTCTCTGCAATCGGATTTGTCGCTGCACAGATCGAAAGCGCCGTTAAGACGTCTCCCAAGCTCAACTTCACCTTGTCTTCCCGCAAAACATCCTTTTTGAGTTGGATGATCGGCGCCAAAACAATCGGTGAAAGCAAGAGCATATCATCATCAATTTTCGAAAGAGTTTTTACCGCGTTCAGAATAGCACTGGAACATGCGGTCATCAGTTTGTTCGATTTTCCGGTCACAAAAGCGCCTGTCTCC
>CALVHT010000175.1 GCA_944328645.1 uncultured Clostridia bacterium | reverse complement strand
TTTTCTTTCAGCTTCATGCCACTTATCTTACCAGACCATAAAAAAATTGTCAACCAAATTTTCAAAAACGGTTGACAACTATTCCCTTAAAAATACCGCACCAGAAAGGATGCAGGCATACTAAAGTCACGTCTGTTATCTGATACTCTGACGCCCCCGCATTTCCGATTGCTTTTCCTATTCTAAAATGTTCATACGCCCGCAAAAAAAACGAAGCGTTTTTTATCTTTTGATTTCCAAAAGGCTCGCATACATTCGACCTGCCGTCGATTTCATTCTGCTTTCCTTTGATTGCGCATACGGTATACTTGTCCCACGTTTCCCTGTAAAATCCCATCAACTTTATGTAATGATGCCTTTCGTTGCACCTTTGCATAAAAAAACCGCAGAGGGTAAATCCATCTCTGCGGTAAATACAAACCAGTTAAGGCGTAACACGATTGATATCGCGTGGGAACATAGAAGCTGAGCGCACGTTTTTAAAGCCTAAAAGATGCATCGTGATACGTTCTAACCCCAAGCCTAATCCCCCATGTGGCGGCATCCCGTATTTGTGTGCCATCAAATAGCTTTCAAAATCGGCAGGATTCATGTTCCTGGCCATCATTTTCGCAATCTGCTGGTGATAATCATGAATACGTTGGCCTCCTGTGGTAATTTCTATACCTCGGAACAGAAGGTCAAAACTGAGTGTATAGGTTGGATCAGCCGGATCATCCATTGCATAGAATGGCCTTTTTTCGGAAGGATAATGCGTAACAAACAGAAAGTCGCTATTGAACTCTTGCTTGGCCCATTTCCCAAGCAATTGCTCTTCTTCCGGCTCAAAATCACGATAATCCGTAATTTTCTTCTTAAACTTCTTTGTGATTATCTCTTTCGCGTCCATGAATTTTACGACCGGAATTTGATCAATTTGCGGCAAAGAAACATTTAGCAGTGCAACTTCCGGTGCGTATTCTCTCTGCAACAGATCCATGATATACAGAAGCGTCCCGGTTTCCATATTCATGATATCATAGAAACTGTCTATAAACCCCATCTCAAAATCCATACTGATATATTCATTCAGATGGCGCGAGGTATCGTGATGTTCCGCACGAAAAACAGGACCGACTTCAAAAACCCGTTCATAAATCGGAACTAACATCTGTTTATAAAACTGCGGGCTCTGCGCAAGGAAGACCGACTTGCCAAAATAATCCAATTTAAAGATATTTGCGCCGCCTTCTGCCCCTTGTGCGTTGATCTTCGGAGTACGTATTTCCGTAAATCCCTGCGACAGTAAAAACTCACGAAAACCTCTTGCGATTCCCTCTTGAATTTTAAAAACAGCGCGTTCCTTAGGGTTACGAAGTGTAACTGGACGCAAATTTAAATTTAGATCCAGCGGAATATTATCCAACTGTTTTTTATTAATGACAATCGGCATTTGCTCCGCCGGAGAAGATAAAACCTCAATCCCGTGGATTTGTAACTCAAACCGATCTTCCCGCGTTTCATCTTTCACCACTTTACCGCTTATCTTAACAGCACAACCTTCAACCACGCGCTCATCCATGCGATACGCCGAGAAATCCGGCGAATAAACACATTGCACCACATCGCGCGCGGTACGGATGATCACAAAAGAAAAACCCGTCATTTCACGGATACGATGAATCATCCCTTTAATGGATATAACTTGATTGACATACAAAGGGAAATCCCTATATTCTATGCAGCCATTGGAGATATTGCCGTCTATTTTTTCCATGAGCTATCCTCGTTTTTTTTATTTCTTTTATTGTAATATTTTACAAGAAAAATTGCAAGCAAAAGACCGAAGTGCGCTTTGAAATTTTCAAAAAACGAGTTTACGAACAAATTCCTTCTTGCCAACAATCCCCCTACTGCCCAGCCAACCGTCGCTCGAAAAGGCTTCCCAAAAGTTATTTGGGCTCAGCTTGATCCGGAAAATATAAACAAATCTCTAATTGACCGTTACACCAACCGGCGGAGATGACCCCATTCATTTTTTCTGTCAATATTTTTGCGATCGAAAGCCCTAACCCCGTGGCCCCGCGTGCATTTTCTACTGTAAAAAAACGATCAAACAATTTCGCCACACTTACCTCATCCAATTTGGAAGCCGTATTTTTGAAAACGATCTTTCCTTCTTCACACAAATCAACAAACAAATCCCCGTCGGAATAACGTACTGCATTATTCAGAATATTATCGAAAATACGCGAAAGCGTCTCCCGATTTGTATAGCGGTAGACGCGCTTTTCGCTAATTGAAATCTTTGGTTCGATCCCTCGCTCATTCAGCGCCAAATAAAACTGCATCAAAGATTCTTCCAAACAATCGTTGATACATGTTCTTTCTAAAGGGATATTTTCTTCTTCGGATGCAACAACGGAAAAAGTCAGCAGTTCCTCCGTTAAATTCTTCATTGCACGAATCCTGCCTTCTAAAATACGCACATATTCAAGTTGTCTTTCATTTAAGCCGCTTTTTTGCAACAACCCAAGATATCCGGCTGCTGAAGTGAGCGGCGTTCGCAAATCATGCGACACATTCATGACCGCACGCTTTATTTTCTGATTACCCTCCGTATATTGTCTGCCTGCCCTCAAAACCGAATCCAGTTCCGTCGTTAAAAATGCGGCAATCCGCAAAATATCCTGGTCATGCGAAGGAGACGTCAAAGGAATATTCGAATCGTTTTGTATTTTTTCTTTGGCTTGCGAAAGAAGTTTTCGCAAAGATAGCTTCATGAGGCAGATTTTTAAAAACAAAAATAATACAAAAATCACCATCAATACAAGCAATAAAATATAAATAACAGTCATGGCAATCTCCTGAATCATCTTTCAAGCTATTAACATACTTACAAATATGAATGACAAAGTATTTTTCCACTTCCAAACCAAGCCACCACACTCATAACGCGTTTCTTCCATAGAAAAACTTGTCAGTAAAATTTTCAAAAAACACGGTAGAGAGACCGCCCATGGAAAGTGAAAGAGGCATGTAAATATTCAATCACTATTTTATATCCACGCGGCGAAATAAGATCGCGCCGCCCGCTCCCGATAAGACAATCCACCCACAGGACAATGCAACAAGCACGCCATAGTTCGCGGATTTATCGACCAATAGAGTGGATTGTCCGGAGGGCATTAGCCGAATAAAACCGTTCACTAGATTTTGTACCCAATGCGGCCATTGACATGGAACAAACAGCCATGTTTCGGGATCGGACGGAGCAGTCACATATGCTCCTTGCAATTCGATTTGTAAAATATTGGCAACGGCCGACACAATAATGACCCCCAAAATACCTCCCACCAGATTTAGGACCGTATTTTGGGAAAACATCGAAATCCCCGTAAAAATTGCGCTGTATGCTAAAACCATAAACAAGCCCGCAAGAACCAAGAAAAGCAGTTCAAGCGGATTGCTTCCCCAAGCAAAAGCAAAACCTCCAATGAAAAGGCAGCCGATCGGGTAAACAAGATAAAAAGCGCTGTTCATCAATGAGCATACGATTAACTTTGAAAGATAAATTCTGCTCCGCCCGCCCCCGACTATCATTTTATTGCGTATCGCCCCACTCGCATACTCTCGTCCGACAAAAACCCCGGAAATGACAGCCGATCCGATCCCTAAAAACCCAATTCCGCCTCCCATCCCGCCAACAAAAAGATCTCGCATCGAAACACTGATTCCGCTGGCTTGGAAGGAGTAAAGATTATAAAACTGGCTCAAAAAAAGAAGGGCATTGAGTATAAGAAACACATAAAAGACAAGGCATCGACTTCCACGATACAAATCGGCACGCAACAGCTGAATCATTGACTTGCGCCTCCCACTAAATTTAAAAAATAACCTTCCAAATTTTCTTCTTTTTCCAGCACACGATATAGCTCGATCCCTGCCGCATGCAACGCAAGCGCCAGTTTCCCGATCGGAATTTCATCGTAAATTTCAGCTTCATGTTCCGATATGATTTTAAAACCGAAAAGGCTGAATTCACGCTCTAAAACACAAGCCAATGAGTCGGTTGTATTCACTTGGATTCGAATACTTTTACGGCAGGCTTCCTCCAATTCGGCTGCCGTAATCTCTTTCAAAAGCCTACCTTTTTCAATAAATCCATAACAGGTAGCCAGCTTGCTCAACTCTCCTAAAATATGGCTGGAAATCAAAATCGTTATGGATTTCTCACGATTGAGACGCAACAGCAATTCCCGAATTTCCACGATTCCCTGCGGATCCAGCCCATTAACCGGTTCGTCCAATATAATAAAATCCGGACTTCCAACCAACGACATCGCAATACCCAGGCGTTGCCGCATGCCCAATGAAAAATTGCGAACGCGCTTTTTGCCCGTATCTTGCAATCCAACATATTCTAGGACCTCCGGAACGACATTGGGGTCGGTAATTCCTAACACAAAACACTGCTCCCGCAAATTCTGAACGGCTGTCATATCCGGGTAAACGGAGGGCGTTTCGATAATAGCGCCTATTCGTCTGCGTACCGCGTCAAGCCGGGCATCGTCATCTCGTTTTCCAAAAAGTTCATAAGATCCGCTTGATTTTTGAATCAGACCGCAAATCAACCGCATGACGGTGGTCTTACCCGCCCCGTTTCTTCCGACAAAACCGTATATTTCACCTCGACGAATATTCATAGATACGTGATCGACGACACAATTTCTTTTATAAAATTTTGTCAATCCGTATGTTTGTAAAACATGTTCCACAACCCACCTCCGGAATCATTGTACAACAAGTTTTTTAAAATCTTTCAAAGAAAACTTTAAATTTCCATCAACGTCTTGCGTAGGCGAAAAAAGTCGGGCCAGATCCCGACTTTTTTAGGATTTTCAATTAAAATCATCCCCCTACAACACAGGCAGAAAGTTTAAAACCAATCCCCCAAACCGTCTCAATATAGCTTTGTTCGGATACTTCTTCCAGCTTTTTTCGTAAATTACTGATATGTACACTGAGCGAAGATTCTTCCCCGTCCGGCGCAAAATCTTCGATATAATCAAGAAGTGCCGACCGTGAAAAAACTTTTCGCGGATTTTCCAAAAAAGCGCGCAAAATTGCGAACTCTGTTTTCGTAAGACGGATCGGCCTGTCATTTACCGTTACTGTATACGTATCCAAATTCATAACAATTCCGCCCAAAATCAATTCACTTTTTGCGCCAGTGTCACGACGACGTAATTGTACCCGAATTCGCGCCAAAAGCTCCTCATTATCAAAAGGCTTGGTAATATAATCTGCCGCACCGGCATTTAAATTTCGAACCTTCCCTCCGACTTCTGCCTTCGCGGATAAAATAATGACCGGGCATACATCGGAAACACACGCCAGCACCTCTTCACCGCTTACGCCAGGCAACATAAGATCCAATAAAACAAGATCCGGCTTTTCACGAGAAAACAACAAAAGTGCCTCACTGCCTGAATAGGCCCGAATGATTTTATATCCGTTTTCCTGTAACAATTCTGCAAGCATATTGCCGATATACACATCATCTTCCACAATCGCAATTGTCCACATGGTTCACCTTAAAGTTCGACTCTGTACAACAAAGGGGCGTCATTGCGATATTCGCAGAAGGAAATCCTATATCCGTTTGTTTCAAGCGGCTCGCTTTGCCGAACACAGTGCCAATTGGATAATGCATCCAGATTGTCGAAAAAAACTTCCGCTCCGCCGTCCGCAAACACTTTTGTCACAATTGCAGACTCACAATATGGCAACAATGTATGATACAACATGGCACCCCCGACAACATAAACCTCATCCTGCCGATATGGATGGATCTGTTGGAATAATTCATTTAACGAAGAAACAACAATACAATCCTCCCGCTTCGTTCCTCCCGGCCAAAGCACAATATTGATACGATTTTTCAATGCTTTTCCTCCAGGGAAAGAAAGTAAGGTATTACTACCCATAACGACCACTTTACCGTCTGTCTGCTCGCGAAAATGCTTCATATCTGCCGGCAATCGGAACAATAAGTCATTCTTTTTCCCAATCCCCCATTTTTCATCCACAACAACGATCGCACGCATGCAAAAAACTCCTTGTTTTCTTTAATATATGTCTGGCATAGTAAACTGCAAACCACACCGTTCAAATTGCAACTGGTATTTTTTCGGTTAAATCTGTATAACGGTAATTTTCCAACCGAAAGCTGTCTTTGGAAAACGCGTAAAAATCTTTTTGGGTCTCCTCCACAATCAGCTTCGGTGCCGGATACTGCGGATTTTGCATAATACGCTCCACAATCGGCACATGGCGATCATAAATATGAGCATCGGCAACTACATGCACCAATTCACCGGCCTCCAATCCGGCAGCACGCGCAAACATCAATAGAAGAATACTGTATTGTACAACATTCCAGTTACTTGCTGCGAGCATGTCTTGACTGCGTTGGTTTAAAATACCATTCAAAGTATTGCCGCTGACATTGAACGTCATCGAATAGGCGCAGGGATATAGGTGCATGTCCTTTAAATCAGCCACGTTATACATATGTGCGATAATACGGCGACTTGCTGGATTATGCTTTAAATCATACAAAACCTTATCGACCTGATCGAATTCTCCTTCCGGAAACGAATAGCGCTTCCCCAATTGATAACCATATGCTTTCCCGATGGAGCCGGTGTCATCCGCCCAGCTGTCCCAAATATGTGAAGAAAGGTCATGAATATTGTTGCTTTTCTTCTGCCAAATCCATAAAATTTCATCAATTGCCGATTTTAAATATGTCCGCCGGATTGTTAGGATCGGAAACTCTTCTCGCAAATCATAACGCGATACTTGTCCAAACTTTTTAATTGTATGCGCCGGAGTTCCATCCGCCCAACGCGGCCGTACTTCACGATCCGTGTCCCAAACCCCATTCTCCAAAATATCTGTGCAATTCCGAATAAAAACCTCATCCGCTCGGCTCATAAACTCCTCCTCCTTATAATTCCGTTCGATACATCGTTCGATTAAGAGCTTCTTCCCAACGCCGAAGCTTTTCTGCACGAAAGGCCTCTTCCATATGCGGGAAAAAAACTGTTGCCTGCCCGACATTTCCGCAAAGTTCCTCGAGCGAAGAAAAATATCCGCAATAAAGCCCTGCCAAGTAAGCCGCGCCCAAAGCAGTCGTTTCCATTACCTTTGGCCGAAGGACCTCCGCACCTAAAATATCCGCCTGGAATTGCATCAAAAATTGATTTGCACTCGCACCGCCATCGACGCACAAACGTGATATATTTACATGCAAATCCTGTTCCATTGCGTGAACGACATCAAACGTCTGCAACGCAACCGATTCTAAAGCTGCCCGCACGATATGCGCACGCGTAGTGCCGCGTGTAATCCCACTGATCAAACCACGACACTCCGAATCCCAGTGAGGCGCACCCAAGCCGACAAAAGCAGGAACGACCGAAACTCCGTCCGTATCTTCCACCGAAAGCGCCAAAGCCTCCGATTCCGCTGCTGTTGAAAGAAAGCCCAATCCGTCACGCAACCATTGCACGACTGCGCCGGCCACAAAAACGCTTCCCTCCAAAGCATAATCCGGTTTTTTTAACGACGCGGTCAAAGTCGTGATCAAGCCGTTCTGCGAACAAATCGGTTGATCCCCGGTATTCATAAGCAGAAAGCAGCCGGTTCCGTATGTATTTTTCACATCGCCAGGCTTGACGCATAGCTGACCGAACAACGCGCTCTGCTGGTCGCCAACTGCGGCGCAGATCGGAATTTCGGCCCCCAAAATCGATGGATCGGTCTTTCCGTAGTCTGCGCCGGAAGGCATTACTTTGGGCAACATCCCGCGGGGAACGTTAAAAAGCGCGCACAACTCTTCGTCCCATTGCAATGTATGAATATTAAAAAGCATTGTCCTGGATGCGTTGGAATAATCCGTAGCAAACGTTTTTCCGCCTGTTAAACGCCAAATTAAATATGTGTCGATGGTACCGAAAAACAAATCCCCCTTCTCCGCACGTCTTCGCGCAAATGGAACATTATCTAAAATCCATTGAATCTTGGAGGCTGAAAAATATGCATCGACCGGCAACCCTGTCCGTTGATAAATCATCTCCGCATGTTTTTCTTTGATTCGCTCGCAAATTGCGGAAGTACGTCGACATTGCCAAACAATCGCATTGTAAACCGGCTTTCCTGTGAACCGATCCCAAACCACCACCGTTTCCCGCTGATTGGCAACCCCAATCGCACAAATATCTTGCAACGAAATCCCGCCTGCAAGCAATGCTTTCCGAAAGGATTCGATTTGGGATTCAACTATGTCGCGCGGGTCATGCTCAACCCATCCAGGTTTCGGATAAACCTGCGGAAATTCTTGCATGGCTTTGGCGACAATCTGTCCTTTCCGATCAAATAAAATTGTTCGAGAGCTGGTCGTCCCTTGATCCAATGCAGCAATATATTTCTTCATTTCCGCTTCCCCCTCGTATCTTTAAAACGCATCTTTTTCCAGTTTCCGCCAACGCCACGCAATAAAACGCATACGGACCCCAAGCGGTAGCAAGCGCGGCACCACAGCAATCCATTGATTCCAAAAACCCGGCCGCACCACGCGCCGATTGCGCCGTACCGCATGAAGGCTTTTTTGCGCAACGTACTCAGGCGTCTTTGCTGACAATTTCCCCCATAATCCTTGGCCCGCGATATCTTTGCAGATATCAGGCCGAGTATAAATTCCACCCGGCTCAACAACCGTAACATGCACACCTGAGTCTTTTAATTCCACTCGAAGTGAAGAAAAAAAACTCTCTAACGCAGCCTTTGAGGCGCTGTACAAAGCAAAAAAAGGCATCGGGTATACACCGGATATACTTCCAATGGTAATAATCTCCATCCTCTGCGCACGACGTTCTAAAATAAACCGAGTCAGCGATAGCGTTGCCTCAAAATTGACCCGACATTGCAACACAATTTTTTCCTGCGTGTAGCGCTCAAACGCCTTCTGAATATCCACCCCTGCTACGTTACAAAGCCTGTGAAACCGATAACCTTTTTGATCCAAGTAGTTGAACAAACGCGTACGCGCGCCGGCATCGGTCAAGTCGCATGCGAAACAGTCAATTCTGCATGACGGATACTTTTGTAAAACCTCCTGCCGAAGCTTATCTAACCGCTCCCAATTTCTGCCGGTCAAAAACAAAGCCCCGTCCGGCGCACACGCAAAAGTAAAAGCACGCCCTAATCCACCCGTCGCTCCACTAATAAACGAATACGAACATTCACCCGTTGTTTTCATTGAATCCGGTTCCTTCCCAATGCACCTTGGAATCCAAAATAAGCGTTTCTAATTATTTCTTTGTTGCTTGTTCTTTTGCAAATGTACCCTTCCGCGGATCGGCGGAAGCAACAATCTTTGCATCCTCTTCATCCAGTGGTTGACTTTCCAACGAACGAACCATCGCTACCAATTGTGCTTCGGAAAAATTTTCCTCCACCGGCGATAATTTTCCATAAGCCATTTTATCATGGTGAATAGTCATGGGAAGCTCCCTTTTTTGTTTTTATTCTAACATAAGGGCACTTAATAAGTCAACCATCCAAACATATCTCGCCTCTCCCATATCGTTCGGAAAACAAACGCTCCATTGCTTGACAAGCCGCGGATAAAGCACTATAATATAATAATAATTTTCTCGAGGTGACAAACATGCGACAACTTGCAAACGACAACCGCGCCTGCATCGGTACAGGTGCTTAAACCGGTGCTCTTCCGATTATTTC
>CALVHT010000174.1 GCA_944328645.1 uncultured Clostridia bacterium | reverse complement strand
TTCCCCGTGAATATGGTGCCGCCTCGCAATTTCGTCAAAGAATCTTAGATGAGCTTTTGGAAAAAAGGGCGGAATAATCAGGGTCTAAAGCTCATATACTGTTAGAGGCGGCTTGCAAAAGTCGCCTTTCCCTTGCGAGACGCATATCTTTTTATTTTAAACCATGGCGGATTGTTTAAATTGTCTTGAAAAAAAGAAAGCGATATGCTATACTGTATAAAACAAAAAGGAAGGCATTGGCTTTGAATGTGCTTTTTATCTCCGATTTGGACGGAACATTGCTGACGTCTCGTGAAACGATTTCGGAATATAGTTTACAACAATTAAATCAGCTAATCGATGAAAAGAACGTTCGCTTTACATATGCGACGGCCAGGTCATTGAATTCGGCCGCAAAGGCCTGTTGGGGTCTGCGCCAAAATTTACCGGTAATCCTTTATAATGGCGCGCTGATTATGGAACCCTGGAGCGGGCGGATGCTCTATAATAACCATTTTACACGGGACCAACTATTGTTTATAAAAGAGATACTTGCTCGCTTTCACGTTTGGCCCTTGGTGTATTCGTTTCGAGGGGCCGCAGAGCATGTGTCATGGCTTGAGGGCGCGGAAACGCCCGGCGTTTTGCGGTACTTGGAGAGACGCCGCGAGGATAAACGGTTGCGTCCTGTAAAAGACGAGTCGGAACTGAAAGAAGACGACATTTTTTATTTTACGTGCATCGGGCGCTGGGAAGATTTGGTCAACGTTCGCGGGGCGATCGAGGAGAACTCCTCGTTAAAGTGTATTTTTCAGCAGGAAACTTATCAAACGGACTATTGGTGTGAAATTATGCCGTCCAATACGTCCAAGGGTGCTGCGGCATTAGAACTGAAGCGAATTCTCGGCGCAGAAAAATTGGTTGTGTTTGGGGATGCTTTGAACGACCGGGAGATGTTTTTTGCTGCGGACGAAGGTTATGCCGTTCAAAATGCGGATGGTGCTTTGAAAGAAATCGCCACAGGCGTAATTGGGTATTCTGAGGAGGATGCAGTAGCCAAATTTATTGAAGAAAATTTAGATAAATATGTTTGATAATGCAATATAAAAAGGAGATTCCAATGAAAAAAGAAAAGAAAAAAAGCACGTTTTGGAAGGATTTCAAAGCTTTTATCGCGCGCGGAAATATAGTTGATCTCGCGGTTGCCGTTGTGATCGGTGCCGCATTTACTGCAATCGTAAACAGCCTCGTCAATGATATTATTACACCGTTGATTTCTATGCTGGTTGATGGAAATTTAAGTGGATTGGTCATCGTTTTGTCAGATCCGGTTTATGAGGGAGACGTATTGGTTAAAGAGGCGATCACTCTAAATTATGGAAATCTGATTATGGCGATCATAACGTTTTTGATTGATGCGATTGTCATTTTCACGGTTGTTCGGTTTATGCGGAAGGCGCAGGCGCGCATGCGTGAAGAAAGCGAAAAGATTAAAGACATGTTTGCAAAAAAGCAGAAAGAATTGGAAGAGGAAGAAGCTGCTAAAAATGCAGTTGCGGCGCAACCGGTTGTTGTGACTGCCCCCGTACCTGCGAAACCTACGGTTGAAGAATTGCTTTCAGAAATTCGCGATCTTTTAAAGGAAGATAAGCAAAGAGGGAATATCGAACCTGATCCCGAACCGAAAAATGAATCGAAATAGAAACAAAGCGTCCTTTTTATAAGGACGCTTTGTTTCTGATTTTTGTCGTAAAAAAGCCGGCAAAAATTTTCAGACAGAAATTTAAAAAAAGGGCTTGAAACAGTTTCGAAAATTTTGACTTTATGATATACTAAAAAGGCGAGTGTATTTGGCGGCTCGCGGATGGATGAAGCAATCGGGCGTTAGGGTTGCAGAGATTGAATGAGGAACAATTCATGAAGGATAAAGCGCGGAAAAATGAGAGCGTAAAAGATGTTCGCATCCGCTTGTCGTGGCAGACAGACATAGGTGCGGACGGAGTAGTATACCCTTTCTGCGCTTTAACGCATTTATAGAATAGACAGGTTCGAAAGCGATGAATCGCGGAAACAAAGAGCCTGTCTTTTTACTTATGAGAAAAGGTATATACTTCCTCTTATCGTCAAGATAACGATAAAAATGTTCAATGCCGTCAGGAGCGGGAGTAAAATCATCAAAAGCAGATTGTCTGTTTTATATCGCAAAAATAGCAACGTAATGTAGGCTGTTGCGGCGCCCCCCAAAATGCCGGCAAGAATTATTTTAGCATTTCTGTTCGGGGGGATTGCGTTGCGCTCGGTCGCTTCTTTTTTCTGTTTTTTGATCAACAAAAATGTGTAAAAATTGATCGCCAACCAATATACAATAGCGAGAATATACAGAAAGAGCATGGTTTTATCTCCTTACGCTTCAGTATGTGCGTAAGTTGTGACATTTAAACGAAAGTTTTTGCGGTTGATCCGCGGGAGGTTTTTTACATGGCAAAAGTAGCGATAATTATGGGCAGCAAATCGGATTTTTCGGTTGTCAAGCCAGCGATCGTTGTTTTGAAACGCTTTGGGGTTGAAACGGAGGTCCGCGTTATCTCGGCTCATAGAACGCCGGAAGAAGCACATCACTTTGCGGCAGATGCAGAAAAGCGTGGCATTGAAACGATCATCTGTGCGGCTGGGAAAGCGGCTCATTTGGGTGGCGTAATCGCGGCGTATACGACGTTGCCGGTCATCGGGCTTCCGGTGAAGACCGATATGATGGGTGGGCTTGACAGCCTTCTTTCGATTGTGCAGATGCCTTCCGGCATTCCGGTAGCTACGGTCGGGGTTAATGGCGGTGAAAACGCCGGTCTGCTGGCTCTGCAAATATTAAGTATCCGTTATCCCGATATCGCCGTAAAATTAAAGGAATTTAAACGCCAAATGGCTGCAAAGATTGCTGCGGATGATCAGGCCTTGCAGGAAGAACTGAAAGACTTACAGTGATTTATTTTTCGAGAATAAAAAGAATTCGTCAAAAAACATTGGAGGTACCCATAAAATGAAAAAACTTGGTCAAATGTACGAAGGAAAGGCGAAAAAAGTATTTGAAACGGACGATCCTGATATTGTTATTGTAGACTATAAAGACGATGCTACGGCATTTAACGGATTAAAAAAAGGGACGATTGCCGGGAAAGGCGTGATCAACAATAAAATGAGCAACATGATGTTCCGTCTGATGGAGCAGCACGGAATCCCGACGCACTTTGTGGAGGAACTTTCCGATCGAGAAACCGCCGTGAAGCGTGTTTCCATTGTTCCGTTGGAGGTGATTATTCGAAATACGGCGGCGGGCAGCTTTTCTAAGCGTTACGGCGTTCCGGAAGGGAAAAAACTCCCGGTTACCGTATTAGAGTTTAGTTATAAAAATGATGATTTGGGCGACCCGTTGATTAACGATTATCATGCATTGGCAATGGAGTTAGCTACACGCGAAGAAATCGACACGATTCAGAAGATGGCTTTTAAGGTCAATGAAATCATGGTCGCTTTTTTCAAGACGCTCAATATTGATTTAATTGACTTTAAATTGGAGTTTGGGCGATATAAAGGACAAATTATTTTAGCGGACGAAATCTCGCCGGATACTTGTCGTTTTTGGGATATGACGACGGGCGAAAAATTGGATAAGGATCGTTTCCGTCGGGATATGGGCGGAGTAGAAGATGCATATAAAGAAGTATTTTCCCGCCTAACATCCAAATAACGCAGAGGTTTGGCATGTTTTTGCGTAGCAAAAAACTTCCGCTGGACGGAATGCACGAAGAATGCGGAGTATTTGGAGTTTACAGTACGGAGACGCGCGATGTAGCATATACCGCTTATCTAGGGTTATATGCGTTGCAGCATCGAGGGCAAGAAAGTTGTGGTATCGCGGTCACGTATGCAAACAAGATTCAGTATTATAAAGGGATGGGGCTTGTGCCGGAAGTTTTTTCTGGCGAGGGGCTTGCCCGTCTGCCGGAAGGGGACATCGCGATCGGGCATGTTCGCTATTCAACAACGGGAGCGAGTTCGCCTTTAAATGCGCAGCCTATTGTTTTTACCGGAAAATGCGGAAAAATGGCTTTGGCGCACAACGGCAATCTGACCAACACCAAACAGTTGCGCGAAGAACTTATTCAAGATAATGCTGTTTTCCAAACGAGCATTGATTCAGAAGTTTTGGCTCTGCTGATCAATAAATACAGTGACGGAGATATTGTTCGCGGTGTAATACAGGCGTGCAATCGAGTGCAAGGTTCTTATGCGTTGGTGATCATGGCGGCCGATAAGCTGATTGCAGTGCGGGATCCCTACGGTATTCGGCCGTTAATCTTGGGAAAATGCCTAGACGATACGATCATTGCGAGTGAGTCCTGTGCGATCGATGCGGTCGGGGGAAACTGTATTCGTGATATTAAACCAGGAGAGATCGTTGTAATCGATGCAAAGGGAGTTCAGTCTTATTTTTTGGAGCAGCAGAAAAAAACGGCATCCTGTATTTTTGAATATGTTTATTTTGCTCGGCCAGACAGTGTGATTGATGGCTGTAGCGTATACGAGGCGCGTAAAGAGGCCGGGAGATTGCTGGCGAAACATGCGCCTATCGATGCGGATATTGTCAGCGGTGTACCGGATTCCGCAGTGGTGGCTGCGCGTGGCTATTCTGAAGTTTCGGGCATACCGTATGTGGAAGCATTGGCGAAAAATCGTTATCTGGGTCGGACCTTTATTCAACCAGACCAAACAACTCGTGAAAATTCTGTCAGCGTCAAGATGAATGCTTTGCGGGCGAATATCTGTGGAAAACGTTTAATCATCGTGGATGATTCAATCGTTCGAGGTACAACCAGTCGCCAAATTGTTAAAATGTTGCGTGAAGCCGGGGCGAAGGAAGTGCATATGATGATCTGCTCGCCGATCGTAAAGTATCCATGTCATTTGGGTATTGATATGCAGACGAGATCTCAGTTGATCGGGGCGTATCGCACACAGGAGGAAATTGGGCAATTCATCGGAGCGGATTCATTGCATTACCTAACGGTCGCCCAACTGCGACAAACCTGCAAAACAGGTTGTCTTCAGTTTTGTACCGGTTGCTTTGATGGCGAGTATCCGTACTCACTGGCAGATTTTCAAGCAGATAAATATAAATTCGAATGATTGATTCTTAAGGAGTTCTAAAAAGATGGCGATTTCATATCAAGACAGTGGTGTTGATGTCGAAAGAGGATATAAAGCGGTCGAGTTGATGAAAAAGCATGTGCAGAGCACTTTTAACCAGAATGTTTTAGGGGATATCGGCTCTTTTGGCGGCTTTTATTCAATAGCGGGCGAAAAGATGGCCGAGCCGGTTTTGGTTGCCGGTACAGACGGCGTTGGCACAAAACTGAAATATGCATTCCTTGCCAATAAACATGATACGATCGGAATCGATGCTGTTGCAATGTGCGTAAACGATATTGTATGCCAAGGTGCAAAACCATTGTTTTTTTTGGATTATTTTGCGACGGGGAAACTTTCGCCTGAGACGGTGGCGACAGTCGTTTCCGGTGTTGCTGAAGGATGCCGGCAAGCAGGCTGTGCCTTAATCGGCGGAGAAACGGCAGAGATGCCCGGCTTTTACGCTGATGGGGAATACGACATCGCCGGCTTTGCTGTCGGAATTGTCGACAAGAAAAATATAATCAACGGGAATGGGATCCGAGAAGGGGATGCGTTGATCGGACTTGCGGCAAGCGGCATTCATTCCAATGGTTATTCGTTGGTTCGAAAATTATTTGGAGACAATAACAACTCGCATGATTTGGATCGATATGACGATCGGTTGAAAGATAAGATTTTGAACGTGCTATTGACGCCAACAAAGATTTATGTCAAAAGCATTCTGCGTTTGATTTCGCAGGTCAAAGTCCTAGGAATTGCTCATATTACCGGGGGCGGATTTATCGAAAATGTTCCGCGCATGTTTCCGGACGGAATTGGCTGTAAGATTCAAAAAGATGCGTATCCCTTGCCGCCGATCTTTCAGATTCTGCGCGAAAAGTCTGAGCTGGATGATCGTCAAATTTATAATACTTTCAACATGGGGATCGGAATGGTGGTCTGCGTCTCGCAAAAAGATGTTTCCACGGCGCTCGAAGTTTTACGGGCAAATGGTGAGGATGCCTATTTGATCGGAGAAACGATTCAAGGAAAGGGAGTGACGCTTTTGTGAAAAAAATTGCTGTATTTGCGAGCGGATCCGGTAGTGATTTTCAGTCCATTATTGATGCGAATACCCGAGAACACTTTTGCGAAATTGCGTTGCTCGTTGCATCGAAGGCTGGGATTTTTGCCATAGAACGTGCAAAAAAACATGGAATTGAATCAATCGTTTGTAATGCACACGATTTTTCTTCGCAAGAAGAGTTCGGGGCACAATTAATACGTGAATTGCGCGCGCACGAAGTTGATTATATTGTGCTTGCCGGATATCTATCTCGCATTCCGGAAAATCTTATTGGCGCATTCCAGGATCGAATTATCAATATACACCCTTCCTTGATTCCCAGTTTTAGCGGAAAGGGATTTTTTGGCATCAATGTTCATCGTGCGGCAATTGAATACGGGGTTAAGGTATCTGGCTTGACAGTTCACTTTGTGGATGAACAGTATGACAATGGTGCCATTATCCTGCAGCAGGCGGTGCCGGTGCGGGACGACGATACCGCGGAAAGTTTGCAATTGCGTATTTTAGAGGAAGAACATCGGGTCTTGCCGGAAGTAGTAAAACTTCTTACGACGGGTAAAATTCAAAAAACAGGACGGAAGGTCCTGATTGTTTCCGAATAATGGATTGACGGAAAATAGAAATGGAGGTCAAAGGCAAATGGGTATCTATTCGGTTCAAAAAATTGGTTCGCTGATTCGCGGCAACGATTATGTCGGCAGAGGTATTGTAATCGGAAAAAGCGAGGACGGTAATCATGCGGTTTTTGCTTATTTTATTATGGGCAGAAGTGAAAACAGTCGCAATCGGGTGTTTTCTGAAGACGGTGATACAGTGACGATTTATCCTTTTGATGAGAGCAAAGTGCAAGATCCGTCATTGATCATTTACTCTCCGATTCGTCGATATAAAAACTCAGTGATTGTTACCAATGGGGATCAAACGGATACGGTTTACGATTATTTACAGCAGGGGAAAACATTTGAACAAGCTCTTGAAACGCGCTGCTTTGAGCCGGACTCTCCCAATTTTACGCCACGTATCAGCGGAATACTGAACTTTACGGCGAATGATTTTTCTTATAAACTAAGTATTTTAAAGAGTGCTGACGAAAAAGGAAGTGCTTGCAACCGATATACTTTTTCATACGATTCGCCTCTATGCGGGCTGGGGCATTTCATCCATACCTATAATTGTGACGGGAATCCGATTCCTACTTTTACCGGTGAGCCGGAACGCGTACGAATTCCGGATAATATCCAAGAGTTCAGCGACGATTTATGGAGCAATTTAAACGAGAACAATAAGATTTCTCTATATGTTCGTTATACAAATCTTCAAACGGGATCTTTTGATCGGATTTTAAGAAACAAAAACAAATAAGGAGCGCGTAAAAGCATGAAAGAATTTCAATTGAAATACGGTTGCAACCCTAACCAAAAGCCGTCTCGTATTTTTATGGAAAGCGGAGCAGATCTCCCAATCGAAATATTGAACGGAAAACCGGGGTATATCAACTTTTTGGATGCGCTCAATAGCTGGCAGTTGGTTAAAGAAATCCGAGAAAACACAGGCATGGTTTGCGCCACTTCTTTTAAACATGTTAGCCCGACTTCTGCTGCAGTCGGAAGAAAGCTCTCGGATCGTTTAAAGATGGCTTGTTTTGTGGACGATATTGATGGTTTAGACGATTCTCCGTTGGCATGTGCTTATGCGCGCGCTCGCGGAACAGATCGCATGTCTTCGTTTGGAGACTGGATTGCATTGTCCGATGAATGCGATGAAATTACGGCAAAAATAATCGCGCGAGAAGTTTCTGACGGTATTATTGCCCCGGCCTATTCTCGCGGTGCGTTGGAAATTTTAAAAGGAAAAAGAAAGGGCGGTTATAATATCGTTCGTATTGATCCGAACTATCGTCCGAATCCGATTGAAAAGAAACAGGTATTCGGCGTGACCTTTGAACAAGGGCGTAACGAATTTACGATCAACGCTCAGCTTTTGGAAAATATTGTGACGCGAAATCAACAATTACCTTCAGAAGCGGTTACAGATCTGATCATTGCGTTAATTACTTTAAAATACACGCAATCAAACTCAGTATGTTATGCGGTCGACGGACAAGCTATCGGCGTTGGGGCCGGCCAACAGTCTCGAATTCATTGCACAAGACTTGCCGGAACAAAGGCTGACTTGTGGCATCTGCGGCAGCATGATAAAGTTCTTGCTCTACAGTTTGCCGAGGGGGTAAGCCGTCCGGATAAAAATAATATTATCGACATTTATTTATCGGATGAATGGGAAGATGTTTTGGGGGACAATGTTTGGCGTCGTTATTTTGCCGTGCGGCCACCTGTTTTTTCCAAAGAAGAACAAAAAGAGTATCTCTCTAAGATCGATGGGGTTTCTTTGGGCAGCGATGCCTTTTTCCCGTTTTCTGATAATATTGAACGCGCGAAGAAAAGCGGCGTTCGCTATATTGCACAGCCTGGCGGCTCGGTGCGTGATGATCTTGTTATTGAGGCTTGTGATAAATATAACATGGTCATGGCTTTTACAGGCATGCGTTTATTTCACCATTGATATTGTAATGCGAAAGTGTGCGCTTCACTTTCGCATTTTTCAAGGTTTTTCGATGTACTATATGTGGCATAAGATAAAGATTGGAGATTTCTCATGAATGTACTTGTGATTGGAAACGGAGGGCGTGAACATGCCATTATCATGGCGATCGCCAAAAGTCCTTTGGTCGATAAAATTTATTGCATGAAGGGAAACGCAGGGATTGCGGATTTGGCAGAATGTGTGGATGTTGATTATTGTGACCGTACGGCGGTCGGAGAATGGGTCGATTCGCATCCGGATGTGGAGTATACTGTGATCGCGCCGGACGACCCGTTAGCACTTGGCCTTGCCGATGAACTGGAGGCGCGGGGACATCGTGTATTTGGTCCGAATCAACGTGCTGCTCAAATTGAGTCGAGCAAAGCTTTTGCAAAAGCTCTTATGAAAAAATATAAAATTCCGACTGCGGCATATGAAATCTTTGATAATTATGATGACGCTCTTCAATATATTCAGAAGGGAAGGTTTCCGATCGTTTTAAAGGCGGATGGTCTTGCTCTTGGCAAAGGGGTTTTGATTTGCGAAAGTTTGGAGGAAGCAAAGGCGGGGCTTAAACAGATTATGTTGGATAAAGCTTTCGGCGCGGCCGGAAACGTTGTTGTGGTGGAAGAATTTTTACAGGGGAAGGAGTTTGTTCCCGGGGAAGAAGTCTCTATCTTGACCTTTACAGATGGAAAAACAATTATTCCGATGATTCCAAGTTGCGACCATAAACGCGTGCTGGATGGAGACCGCGGTTTAAATACTGGCGGTATGGGGACATTCACTCCTTGTCCGTTTTACGATGAAGCCGCTGCGCGGGAAGTATATGAGCGTATTTTAATCCCAACGGTTCAGGCCATGAATGCAGAAGGGCGTCCGTTTAAAGGGGTATTATATTTTGGGTTGATGCGTACGCCGGATGGGATGAAAGTCGTTGAGTATAATGCGCGTTTTGGGGATCCGGAAACACAGGTGATCCTTCCAATGTTAAAAACAGATTTGATGGAAATTTTCCAAGCCATAACAGATGAGCGTTTGTCGGATATAAAGATTGAATGGGAGGCCGGAGCCTGCGTATGCGTGGTTTTGGCAAGTGGCGGCTATCCGCAACATTATGCTAAGGGTATGCCCATTGAGATCGGAACATTGGACGATGATATTATTGTTTATCATGCAGGAACAAAACGTGAGAATGGGGTCCTGAAAACAAACGGTGGTCGTGTTTTGGGCATTTGTGCAAAAGGTGAATCGATCGCAGAAGCGCGAGAAAAGGCTTACCGCAATGTCAAAAAGATTCATTTCGACGGGATGCAGTATCGAAACGATATAGGAATAAAATATAACGCAAAGGGTTAAACGCATATGATATACAGAGTTTATGTTGAAAAAAAAGATAATATACAGGCAAATAAAATTCGGGCCGATTTAGAAGTTCAGCTGGGGATTGGCGTGGAGGAGCTTCGTGAATTGATCCGCTATGATGCGGAAGGCCTTTCTGCTGACGAATTGGAGGGCGCAATTGTTAACGTTTTTTCGGAACCTCCTGTCGATTTTGTATATCGGGAAAAATTGCCCATCGATTCCGATTCGGATTATAAAGTTTTCGCAATCGCATTTTTAGACGGGCAATATGATCAGCGTGCGGACAGCGCAGCTCAATGCATTCAGCTTTTGACACAAAAAAAGCGTCCTCTGATTAAATGTGCTCGGATTATTGCCGTAAAAGGAGTTACAGAAAAAGAACTATCGCGCATTAAAAAACACTTGATCAATCCTGTTGAGTGTGCAGAAGTTTCTTTGGAAAAGCCCGATACACTTGCTCGCGCGAAGATGGAAACACACGATGTGTCAATTGTTGATGGTTTTATTGATATGAACGTCGCTGAAATTGCGGACTATCATAAAGCCAATGGGTTTGCAATGAGCGTAGAAGACCTTGTCTTTGTTCGGGATTATTTCAAAAAAGAAGGCAGAAATCCGACGGAGACCGAGGTAAAAGTGATCGATACCTACTGGTCAGACCATTGCCGTCATACCACCTTTTCGACAGAAATTCAAAGTGTCGATATTCATTCCGACAATCCGCATATCCAAAAAGCATACGCTCTTTACAAAGATCTATTTGCAGAATTCAACGGAAATCGAGCGGAAAAATATCCGTGTTTAATGGATATTGCAACGATTGCGGTAAAAAAATTAAAAAAAGAAGGTAAACTGGATAATTTAGATG
>CALVHT010000173.1 GCA_944328645.1 uncultured Clostridia bacterium | reverse complement strand
TAATGACGATACCTTTCAAATCGGGGCTCGAAAAGGGGAATACCTTCTTCTCGATAAAGCGGTCGGAAATTATGTTTCTCATACAATTTTTTCTGTTCCCACGGCGGCCGGTAAAGGAGTCTTGCTATCCCCGACTGTTGACGGAAACATAATCGTCGGGCCGACATCCGTTGAAGAGAGAGAATATGATACATCCATACGACGGGATGGATTTGAAGAAATTCGGCAAAAAGCATCCAAGCTCATGCGTGATATTCCTTTTTCAGAAACAATCACTTCTTTTGCCGGAGTTCGGGCTTATTGTGATCGCCATGATTTTTTGATTGACTGGAGCAAGAAAGCAGCCGGACTATTTCATGTAGTCGGTATCGAGTCGCCCGGATTGACGAGCGCGCCGGCAATCGGAGAGTTTGTTGCAAATAAAATTTCCCATTCACTGCAAGCGAAGAAAAATTGTAACTTTAACCCCATTCGCAAACCGCAACATTGGTTTCACGCATTGAATTTGACTGAGAAAAATAAAGTCATTCAACAAAAGCCTGCTTTTGGAAAGGTAATCTGTCGCTGTGAAGAGGTTACTTTAGGCGAAATTTTCGAGGCTTTGCACAACAATCCGCCGGCGCATACCATTGACGGAGTCAAGCTCCGTACTCGTGCAGGTATGGGGCGGTGTCAGGGAGGTTTCTGTTTGCCGTCTGTCTTTAATACAATTATGAAAGAATACGGAATTCAAGCAAAAGAAATTACAAAAAACGGCGGAAAATCGTATATAATTGTTGGAGGCGACATTTGACATGGAGAGGGAACTTGTAATCATCGGTGGGGGACCGGCTGGAATGGCGGCTGCCGTTGCGGCGTACGATTGTGGAATTCGAGATATTGTTATCATTGAGCGAGAATCACGGTTGGGCGGAATACTAAAACAATGTATCCATAGCGGATTTGGCTTGACACGTTTTAAAGAAAGTATGACGGGGCCAGAATATGCCCAAAGGTTTGTTGATGAGATAAAAACAAGAAAAATCGAAGTACTCTTGGGAACGACCGTTACCGCTCTCACGCAAGAAAAAAAACTGACATGCGTCAATGAAACCGGGATACATAATATACAAGCAAAAGCGATTATTCTGGCAATGGGCTGTCGCGAACGAAGCAAGGGGGCCTTAAACATCGCGGGGACCCGGCCGGCCGGCCTGTTTAGTGCGGGTACAGCACAAAAATTTGTTAATATCGAAGGATATTTACCGGGCAAGCGCGTTGTGATTCTTGGTTCAGGAGATATCGGCCTGATAATGGCACGCCGACTGACGTTGGAGGGAGCAACCGTTTTATGCGTTTGTGAAATTATGGAGCATTCCAGTGGTCTCAAACGAAATATTGCACAATGTTTGGATGATTTCGGAATTCCGCTTTATTTAGAACACACCATTGTTGAAATTCAAGGGAAAGAACGCGTATCGGGTGTTGTGATTGCTCAAGTCGATAAAAATAAACGACCTATTCCGGGAACAGAAAAACAAATTTCTTGTGATACAGTGCTGTTTTCGGTAGGTCTGATCCCAGAAAATGAATTATCCAAAGGCGCAGGCATTCCGTTGGATCCTCATACAAAAGGTTGTACTGTTAACGGATCCCGCGAAACAGAAATCCCCGGCATCTTTGCTTGCGGAAATGTTTTGCATGTGCATGACCTTGTGGACTTCGTGTCGGAAGAAGCCGAGATTGCCGGTCGCGCTGCTGCAAACTACCTGCAAGGAATAAAGGTTTCCAACGGTTTGTCCATTCCGATGATTGCTGGAGACAACGTGGCATACATTCTGCCGCAGCGGTTACAAAAGGATGAGATGCAACAACAAAAAGTTTATTTTCGAGTAAAACACGCGATGCGCGATGCTGTAATACGAATTCAAGCCGGGGATTATCAACAGGATTATCGACGAATCGCGGTCGCTCCGGGAGAAATGGAAAGTATTATTTTACAACCTGAAGTATTTTCTTCTGCGGAAAAAGTAATAATCTCCGTAACAAAAGAGAGGGAAAAAGATGGAAAATAAGACAATGATCTGCATTGAATGTCCGCGTGGATGTGATTTACAGGCGGCACCGACAGAAAATGGTTGGATTATCACCGGTTATCGCTGTTTGCGTGGAAAAAAATATGCAGAATGCGAACTAACGGAACCGCGCCGGATTTTAACAACTACCGTTCGCGCTTTACATGGGAGAATACCCGTTAAAACGCGAGGAGAAGTAAAAAAAGAGAAAATGCTTTTATTGATGAAAAAAATCCGCACGATAGAAATTGACCGCGAAATTCAAATCGGAGATGTGATCGCAACCAACATTGATGGAGAAGGAACTGATTTAATTGCAACGGAAAATTACGATCCAGGGAAAGACGATTTTCGTAAAATTTAAACGAACAGAGTGCAAAAAGAGGAACGATTCAATCGTCGTTCCTCCTTTTCTATCTTGCCGATGGTATGCGCGGGGGATTTATGAGTGGTACTCAGTCTCGCTGATTTCCAATTCGGTAGCAAGAAGTTTTTTAAGTTTTCCAAGGTGGATCTGTTCGATTCGTATCACTGCAACAAAATATTCATCCATATATTTGACGGAAATTTCCGTAAAATACAGGCGAAGACGGTTATACTCTGGCATCTTATCATAACAGATCTGCAAAGTTATCGCACAAAAATCTTTGGAAAAAAATTGCAAAATTTTATTTTTTAAATATTCAATTCCTATATTTTGTTTGGCCGATATAAAAATACTGTTTGGAGGGAAACCTTCAAATGATTGGATTGCTTCACACTTGTTCATGACAATCAGATAGGGGATTTGCGCATTTAATTCTTTTAAAACAGCAAAAGTTGTCTGCAATTGCATGGAATAATCTGAGGTAGCATCGCAAACGATCAAGGCAAGATCGCAGCTCAGCGCGCTTTCTAGTGTGGAATGGAAGGCTGAAATCAAATGATGGGGCAGATTGCGCAAAAATCCAACCGTATCGGCCAACAGGAATGGAACATGATCGATTTCCAACAAACGAGAGGTTGGATCCAACGTTGCAAACAGCCGATCTTCTGCCATCACGTCGGACTGCGTTAATAAATTTAATAACGTAGACTTACCGGCATTTGTATAACCAATGAGCGAGATTCGACGTGTAGCCCGTTTGATTCGTCGATCATTAATCAGACTGCGTCGATTCTTGACCGCTTGTAGATGGTTTTCTAAATATGCAATACGTTCACGGATGCGTCGGCGATCCGTCTCAAGTTTTGATTCACCAGGCCCGCGCGTTCCGATCCCGCCCCCCAAACGGGACAATGATTCGCCCTTGCCTTTAAGTCTGGGATACATATATTTTAATTGAGCTAGTTCTACTTGCAATTTCCCTTCATTGCTTTGAGCGTTTTTAGCGAAAATATCCAAAATCAATAACGTACGGTCAATTACTTTTTTTCCGTCTAAGGCATCGGAAATATTGATCATTTGTGAAGGGGAGAGGTCGCCGTTGAATAAAATAGTGACATCTAAGCCCAACAACCGTTCCTGTATCTTCTGTAGATAGCCTTTTCCTATAAAGGTTGCAGGGGATATCTCACGGATTTTACAAAGCATTGTTCCGGCACATACAGCGTCTGTACTGTTTACCAAGGCGACTGCTTCTTCAAGCATAACACGGTCTTCTTCCGTAAAATATGGCTGAACAATGTAAATTCTTTCTGAAATAAATTTTTGTATCTCTTGCATTTTAATGTTTTGAAGAGTAATATGTTACAGATAAATAGAAAATGAGTCAAGTTTACTCATTCTTGATGGTCTTGATCGGAGGAGCGTAGTTTCACTCGTCCCGCTACAGATTTACGAATATCATCACTGATCGCCGCATAATGTTTTTTGGTTGTATTCACATCTTTATGGCCCAAAACATCTGCAACGACGTAAATATCCTGAGTTTCCCGATAAAGTTGTGTACCATAGGTACTCCGCAATTTATGGGGCGAAATTTTTTTTAAAGGCGTAACAATTTTACTATATTTTTTGACAAGATTTTCAACCGCACGAATACTGATTCGCTGATTTTTGAGCGATAAAAATAATGCATGTTCTCCTTGTGGCAGATTTTCCGCTTCTTCTTTATAAGCAACGTAGCGCGCCAAAGCATCCGCGACCTCATCCGAAAAATAGAGGATCGCCTGATTTCCGCCTTTACGAGTTATTTTAAAACTATTGGTTCGAAAATCGATATCTTCGTTATTCAATCCGACCAATTCACTGATTCGAATTCCTGTTCCCAAGAAAAGCGTTAAAATAGCGACATCTCGGATCTTTGTTTTTTCGTGAAAAGCCATCTGGTGGTTGCTCATACCGGATCCAGAGTCTGCACAGTTTAATAGACGGGCTATTTCGTCGGTTTCCAATCGAATGATTTCTTTCTCATGCAGTTTTGGCATTGATACTTTTGCTGCGTTGTCTACTTTGATTTTATCTTTTTTGAAGAAATATTTAAATAGCGCACGAACAGTGGACAATTTTCTGGCCTTTGCACGTTCGTTACAACTTTCGACCGTTCCGCGATATTCATAATGATTTAAATAATTTAAGAATCTTTCTATATCGGTTCCGCTAACATTCTCTAAATCGGACAAAGAGAAAGCAGTAATTTCCTTTCCAATATATTTTGTTTTTTTCAAAAAATCAAAGAAAATACGCAAATCATAGGCATAATTTAGCCGTGTAAGAGGGCTGGTCTGATTTTCAATACCAATAAAATACTCCTCGACAAACGGGGGCAATTCCAACAAAAGTTGATTAATTCTTTTAATATTTTTTAAGTTCCGGCTTGAAAAAAAATTCTTTGAATCCATGAATCTATTATATCGTATAAAAGAAAAAAAAGCAATCAATTCCTGTTTTCTTCGTATAGCGCAACATGAAAACGGCCTTGATAGGGGGAGAAACCCAAAGATAACAGATCTAAAACTATGCGTAAAACACGGCTTTTACGCATACATAAGGAGAAAAGTTACGTAAAACGTAACTTTCTAAACCTTAAATTTTAACCGACCTGATAATTGATTTTTACGGACTGATCAAAAATCTTTATATTGGGATCGTCGAAAGTTTTTGCATTTACATCGTCAATAAAACCGATTACAAAATCCGAAGGAATTGCCCAACTGATATTTTCGTATCCATATTCCAGGACAGCCTCGCCGCCTAAGCCTAATGTGTTGACACCAATCACATTTCCGTATTTATCAAACAACGGTCCACCGGAATTTCCGCTGTTAATCGGACAGTCGGTTTGAATCATATCATATCCATAATATTCAAAATATTCCGGAAAGCGATTCAAAGAAACAATTCCTGTAGACACAGCGATTCCATAACCAATACCGTTTCCCAAAGCAAAAACATGATCACATTGCGACGGCAAAAAACTTTGAAATTTACAATTTCCCGGAAATCCTTCCAAAACGCCTTCTTCTGTTTCATGATAGATTGGATTGACAAATTGTAAAATTGCCAAATCACCCGCCTGATGATATGCGATTACATCCATCGGCAACAAAACGAATTCGCCAAACGCAGTTGTTCCTCGTTCAAATACGCCGTAGACCGAAATCCCATCGATTTCCACACGGGAATTCGCCTGCCCGGAATTCGTTTGATTGATTTCTGCAAGTTTATTGATTACATGTAAATTCGTAATAACATAACCGGAAGTACGATCTATAATAAAACCGGAACCTTCGCCGAGCCCGATTGTTTTTTGCCCGCCAACGAAATCAAAATAAACAATAATTTTTATACAACTATCTAAATTGTTTTCCACGATTTGCTGTGAAATCGGTTTCATTTGTTCTGAGGCGTTCCAGGTCGAATCTAAATCTTTAAAACAAATTGTCGAATTTTTATCTGCGACATAATAATCATCACTGCCAACATATTGCGATGAATTCACAGGAAGTCGTTCATTCATTAGAATTTGGCTAGTCAAGTCCGTCGCTTTGCGAATTGTCGATCGATTCGAAAAAATACTATTACGCGCACCTGATTGCGTAGCCGCTTCATAGACCGGATGTATCCCAGCCTCTTCCAAAAGCTGTATAACTTTGACCGAAGGCACTGCAAAGGATATGCCAAAGGTATCGTTTTCCATATATCGGACGGTTTGCTCTGCCAATAAATTTATGGAGCCAATTACCTTTCCCTGCGCGTTAAATAACGGAGCACCGGCATTACCAGAATTCGTTGTGACGCCTGTCTGAATTAAATATGGAAAAGATGCGTCGAAAAAGTCCGTTAAATGTCCTTGGGTGTCCTGATTATAAAAAACCGATGAATGTGTATTATATGGCTTTGCAATAATCCCTTCCGAAAGCAAGGAATACAAAACCGAACCATCTTCTGTACATAAGGAACCGATCGAGTAACAATTTTCCCCGTATGAAAGTCCCTCCGAATCAGCGAAGGAAACGCTTTTCGGGATATTTTCATCTTGATTTTTGCTCAAATCCCAATAAACGCCCGGACGTTGCAGTTCAATTTGGATTAGCGCAATGTCTGAATTTGCGGCCGGCTCCAGCTCGGCAAAATCAATTGACGCATCCGTTTGCAACGCAAAATACCCGGTTAACGTGGGGGCATAAACCGCATCATAGCCGATCAACTCCCCGTTTGCGCGTCCGCCGTCGGAAAATTGCACCGTACAAAAAATAGTTTGAATATCAAAAAATAAGGATGTTGCCGTAATGATCAAACCATTTTCTGCATCAACGATATAACCGCTGCCGACAGCAATCTGATCTTCTTGGACAACTTCGACCGAGACAACAGAATCAACTGTATCAGCATACAAAACGGAGTAATCGGTCGATTCATTTGAAGCATCTTCGAGATACTCGACCGTATGATGGTTATTTTCAAAATAAACAGACTCAACTTTACTGGCAGTAAATTCGCAACCTGTTCCCACCAGTAAGACGCTTATAATCATTAGACTTAAAAAAAACCGCCGCATAAATCCCTTATTCATCTGCAAACTCAGCCTCCGTCGAAAGATTTCCGATGGTATACGGGATCGTTATCTGCATCTTTTTCGAAACAAAATCAATATAAGCCATGGCATGGCTTCCGCGATACACCTGCGCAAGTCGGTTGTAATACGTATAGTTCATCGAATTTTGATCACCCGAAGCATTGTCTGAAACCAACTTTGAAGCCAACAACCCGATCAAATATCCGTTTTCATCAAATAGTCCGCCACCGTTCATGTCATAATTAACCGACGAAGTGACTAAAAAAGAAGAAAAAGACTGCTCTTCAACAAACTTTTCGGGAAAGTATTTCGGATCGGCACGATCATTTGCAATAACGCCCTTTGAAGCAGTTATATCAAAATACTGCATTTGCGACGGAACGTAAAAATCATTGAGTATATTCCCCAGTGAATTGCCGAACGCAAAGCAGTCGTTGCCGGTTTGAACGGATTTTGTAGAAAAAATAACGTAATCTTCGATGCCATGCACCTGTTCCGTCTTTGCGCTATCCTCATAATAATAAAAACGATCGTAAAAATGAAACAGCGCAAGCCCTGCGGATTGATCACAATCGACAAGATCTAAACGAAAATGCTGCCTGGTTTGGAACTGTTGTGAAAAAACAGCAAAAACGGTAGTCGCATTGGTTTGATAAGTTTTTCCGCTTTCGTCCATAGCGGATAAACTGTAGGCATCCGATAAAGACAATACATATCCTTCCGAATTGATCAACAGCCCCGAGGAAACCTGAACAATCGTTCCGAACCCAGCCATAGATCGCACGTATCCGATTGAAACAATTGAAACAACCGATGCGTTAGCCCGTTGCATTGGAGAGTCAATAACATCCGCGTTTTTTTCTAAACAAACCATCGTTGGTTCCGGCGCTCTGTCAAAAACAAACCCAGAGCACCCCACGAAAAGAAACAAAAAACATATAGCCAAAATAATAGCAAGAAAATTTCTTTTTTTTCTAAACACGAACATTGAAAAACCTACACCGATTTAAAATTATAAGTCGCAATCCTTGTCATTCATAATACAATGCATATTATATAAAATGGTTGCTTAATATAGAATGGCTTTTCGCTTGTATGCTGATATGTGAAACAAATTTTTTTTCACTCAAAAGATCATATAAAGTACCCTGGAAATTTAGATCATAACGATTATAACCTAAATTCATATAAACGATTGCAACCTCGTTTAAATGCCTGCGTTCATAAACCAAACAGTTTGTATCCGCATAGAGTTCAGTATAGATCCCCTCACGAAAAACATTTAACGACGAGCGAATCTGCGCTAAACGACGATAATGGTTCAGCAGTTCGAAATCCATCTTATCCCAACAAAACGGCATTCGACAAAACGGGTCCGAATACCCTTCCATGCCAATCTCGTCGCCATAATAAATACAGGGAACTCCAAATAAAGTAAATAATAAAATCGAAGCCGCTTTTAACAAAGAAGTAGCCTCGCGACGCGTTTCTTCGTCCATAGTTGTCCGGCTCATTTCATCTTTATCATATGCCGGAATTCCACCCAATGCAGTTAAAATTCTCGCAGTATCATGTGTGCCAAGAATATTCATCAAAGAATCAAGAACTTGCTTTGGATAGTTGTCTCGAAGCATCGCCACAGTTTGACGAAAAACGGTCGTATCTTTGCTGCGCAAAAATTGTATAATTGCGTCTTTCAGCGGATAATTCATCACACTGTCTAACTCATGACCTTGAAAATACTTCCTGCGTTTACTGTAAGCTATTTTATTGCTTGCATCCTCCCAAACCTCGCCTAAAACAATTGCATCCGGGCAGGCACCCTTGACTGCGTAGCGAATCTTTTCGATAAATTCATCCGGCAATTCGTCCGCCACATCCAAACGAAAACCGCCTAATCCATAACTCAGCCAATATTGCAATACGCCATTATCACCCGTAATGAATTCAATATAAGAAGAGCAACTTTCATTGATAGCTGGAAGATTATCGATTCCCCACCAAGAATCATATTTGTTTGGATATTCTATGAAATTATACCACGCATAGTACTTCGAATCCTTGGACTGATATGCCCCTACATCTGGATATCGATTGTATTTGTTGAAATATCGGCTGTCATCTCCGGTATGGTTGAACACACCATCCAACACGACACGTATATTCCTACGTTGACATTCCCTCAAGAGTATTTTGAATTCCTCTTTGGTACCAAACGTCGGATCAATCTCAAAGAAATCCCCGGTATCATAGCGATGATTGGAAAAGGCACGAAAAATTGGATTCAAATACAGAATTGTTACGCGCAACTCTTGCAAATAATCTAATTTATCCAAAATACCGCGGATATTCCCACCAAAAAAATCGTTGTTTAAGACTTTTCCTTCGGAATTCATCCGATATTCTGGTGA
This sequence comes from uncultured Clostridia bacterium, assembly GCA_944328645.1. Lineage (GTDB taxonomy): Bacteria > Bacillota > Clostridia > Christensenellales > Borkfalkiaceae > Borkfalkia. The sequence goes on along the minus strand of CALVHT010000173.1, from coordinate 383 downwards.
CTCATTCCAATCAGCATGAAGCCATTTTTCTGGGGAGACAGTTACATTGCCGCTCTTATTAAAACGGTCCGGGAAGATTTGATACATGATCCCCCCTTTAAACCAGTCCGGCGTAACAAAATCATCCGCATAGACTAATATCTGATACGGTGTCACCTTTTCCGAAAATTCTAGATTGCGAAACTTTCCGCAACCCGCTTTATTTTGCCCCTCAAATTGAAAATAATAAAAATACAGCCCCGGCTCTTGAAGTAAAAGCGTTGTTGTCCAACCGTCCGCGGTCTGCTGCATATGCAAATAACGAGCCTCGTCTTGCCCGTCCCGGTATAGGACGAGCAGACAAGACTCTCTACTATTTCCATAGATTTTTATACAGACAGTTT
>CALVHT010000172.1 GCA_944328645.1 uncultured Clostridia bacterium | reverse complement strand
TACCCGTTGACGGGTACGCCGGCAACAAACCCTTTTAGGGTATGTGCAAACCACCAGTTCACTGGTGGTTTTGAATTTGATATAAAGAAAAACCACGCGAAAGTCGCGTGGTTGGGTTGAGGTTAACCGATGAGTCTTGAAAAAAGAACTCCGATTGTGTAAAATTTAACAGACCTGCCAGTCAGAAAAAGAAAACACAATCGGAGGATATCATAATGCAGGAGCAAAACAATATCGTAAACAGTTTAGCACATATAAAGCGGAATTGCAAGTATCATGTAGTGTTTGCAGCAAAATACAGGCGGAAAGTGTTTTATGAAGAGAAAAGACAGGAGATCGGGGCAATACTTCGGCAATTGTGGCGATGGAAAAGAGTAGAAATCATAGAAGCCGAAGTATGCCCGATCATATTCACATGTTGATATCAATACCGCCAAAGATAAGCGTATCAGGATTCATGGGGTTTTTGAAAGGAGAGAGCAGCCTTATGATATATCAAAGATGGGACAACATGAAATTCAAGTACAGGAACAGGCAATTTTGGTGTCGCGGATACTATGTTGACACGGTGGGGAAAGCGATACAAGAATATGTAGCAAACCAATTAAAGGCGGACAAAGAATTGGAAATTGTTTATAAAGGTGAAAAACTGGAGCGTCATACGGGTATGCCCGGCCAATATAGAAAGCGATGTGGGAGCGGCTCTGCATTATTATGTATCGGCCCAATTAAGATAACAGGTGATCAGAGTGTCAGCAATTTTTTTTGACCCCGGCAAATGTTTTGCCTGTCAATGTTTTTTGTTGTAATCGTAGAGAGTTGATTGAGAGCCGAGCGCCATTCTGTCACAACCTTGGTCTTTTTCCGAATATACTGCAGAGAGGATTTATACGGAGGAAAAAGAATTTTGGGTTGGTTGATGGGATTGCCTGCATGGATACAGGCAGGATTTGCGACGCTGTTTACGTATGCCATGACTGCGCTCGGCGCTGCATTTGTGTTTTTTTCTAAGAAGTTCCATCGTGGAATTTTGAATGGAATGCAGGGAACTTCCGCGGGTATAATGATTGCCGCCGCCTTTTTTTCCTTGTTGTTGCCGGCAAAGGAGCGCTTGGAGCTTTCCGGCGCGGCATGGTATTGTGCCGTGGTTTTAGCAATAGGTTTTTCGTTTGGCGGCGCGTTTATATTGTTGTCAGAATTATGGATGGCAAAGCATCATTTTTTTGGGGACGAAAATAAGAGAAGCGGAGTGCTTACCTGTTTTGCAATAACGCTCCACAATATTCCAGAAGGCTTTGCGGTGGGGGTTGCGTTTGGTTCCGTGACAGGGAACGCAAGTTCGTGGATCGCTGCCGTCATGTTGGCTGTTGGGATTGGTATTCAAAATTTTCCGGAAGGAATGTGTGTGGCTGTTCCGTTGCGGCGGCAGGGATTTTCGACCGGAAAAGCATTTTTTTGGGGGCAGATGTCGGGGATTGTGGAAATTTGTGCCGGTCTGCTCGGGGCGGTGGCCGTGGGCTTGATCTCTTCGTTGTTGCCTTGGGCATTGGCGTTTTCAGCAGGGGCGATGATCGTCGTGTCTTGCTCGGAACTGATTCCGTCTTGTGTTCGAGAAGGCAAAGTATCTGCACTGTGCGGTGTAACGTTTGGGTTTGCATTGATGATGTTGCTGGATGTTTTATTAGGATAATGTTTCTTTATTGCGTATAAAATGCATTGATCTGCAAATAATGCAGGTATGGAACAGACAGAAAAGAAAACAGAAATATCCGAAGAAATTGTGGAAGAAAAAGATGGCCGGAAACGTACGGTGATCATTATTGGTGCCTCATCGGGGATTGGGTATGAGACAGCCTTGCGTTTGGTGGGGCGTGGATTTGAAGTATATAATATTTCACGCACGCCTTGTCCATTGGAGCGGGTAACAAATTATGCGGCGGATGTCGCGGTAAGCGGAACATTGGAAAAAGCGATTTCTGAAATAGCAAAAAAGGCACAGTCGATGTATGGATTGATCTACTGTGCTGGATTTTCCATGGCGGCGCCCATCGAATACGCGGAGGAAAAGGATTACCGTTACTTGTTCGAAGTAAACTATTTTGGGGCATTGCATGCCATTCGTAGCGTGACGCCGTATTTGAAAGCTCGAGGCGGACGGATCGTTTTGGTCAGCTCGATGGCGGGGTTATTTCCGGTCGCGTTTGATAGTTTTTATAGCAGTTCTAAAGCGGCTGTCGATATGCTGGTCAAAAGCGCTTCGATTGAATTGGAACCCTATGGCATACGTGTCAGCGCTGTTCAGCCGGGCGGAACTTCAACGGGATTTACATTTAAACGGAAAGTCTACAACGATGCCGAAAATGGGGATTATGCTGTTAAGGTAAAACGAGCAACAGCAGTGTTGGCGAGTATGGAGCAAGGCGGTATGAGCGCGGGTGAAGTGGCGCGGGCCGTTGCGGATATTGTATGTGATAAAAAGCCGCCGTTGCTGATGCAATGCGGCGGATGGAATAAGTTTTGCGCTGTTGCGAAACGCATGCTCCCCGATAAAACAGCGCAATATCTCAATAAAAAAATATATCGTCAGTAAAAAATACCCCTCGGCACTCGCCGAGGGGGAATTTTATGAAAAAACTGTGCATCCTCCGTTGAAAATACGCGCCGAAGCGTAAAAACCGCAGGTGACTCCCGCAAAGCTTCCTTATGGCACACGAGCAAATCCGCTTAGTGCTGCTATATCCCTATCCTGACACGGTTCACGGCAGCGCGTTGCATAAGACCTTGCGATCAACATTCCTTACGGAGCGCAGCCTTCCACGCATAGATCCGAAGGAGGCATTCGGTTCTGCTATAGCGGATTGCAGATATAGGGCACCGCTAACTCCCCACCTAGCACAGCTTTATTATTGTATCGTAAAAAACGTTTTTTTGCAACTGTTTTTAATGAAAAAAATTTGCAAAAAAAAGGAAAAAAAGGGAGATAAAAGGATTGACAAAATAAAAAAAACGTATACAATAATACACAAAAAAACCATATTGTTTTGGGCTGAATATGAATACATTCTTTTATGGAATGCGGTTTTGGAAAAAGCATGTACCCTGCGCAGTTTTTTGCCAACTGATCGGATTTGTCGGACTGACGATAGACGTGCTTTTGCCGTTGCTCGGTGCCATGTTTGTCGATTATATTTTGAACTATAACGCTTCGACGGCATCCGGTAACGGCGTTTTTTCTTTTTTGTTACAATTTGGGGAACCGCAGACATGGCGTCTCTTTACCGTTTTAACGATCGCTTTCGCGAGTCTTGTATTGATTCGCGAAACGTTAATTTATGTGCGTAATATTTTGTTTCAATACAACGGCATCTGTTTTGAAAACGAATTGCGCGATATTACGTATAAAAAGTTAGTCGATTTAGACAGTTCGACCGTTTCTTCTTACAATACGGGCGATCTTTTGACGACGCTATCATCGGACATTATCACCTATAAAGAAATGTACAGTTCACAGTTGCTGATGCTATGTGACGGTTTTTTCGTGTTGATATTGACCTGTATCATTTTGGCGCTGCAAAGTCCGTTGATGTTGATTTTACCGGCAATCGTATCGCCGGTATTGTTGGTTGCGCTGTATTATTACATGCATGCGGCACGACGTGTTTCGACGGAAATCCGAAATCGTAATGCTGACATGAACTTGAACGTACAGGAGAATATCAACGCCGTTCGATTGATTCGTGCCTTTGCAAATGAGGACTACGAAAGGAAGAAGTTTGATCGAAACAATCAAAAATTAAAAGACGCGTATTACGCGCAGGTTGGCGTTTCCGCAAAGTTCGGGATGATTTTTAATATTATCCGTCAAGTTGCCTATATTACTACGATTGTTGTAGGCACATTGATGGTGTTTTCCTATCAATTTGACGTCGGAATTTTAATGGCTTGCGTAACATATGTTTTGCGGATTATGGATTATTTGACGCAGATTAACAACTCCGTTTATCAAATCCAGTACGGATTGGTTTCCGGAAGTCGCATTCAAGAGTTTTTGGAGAGGAAAACCAAAATACCAGAGACCGATCATCCAGACAAAATTTCGTCTGTCCCCAACATTGAGGTGAAAAATATTTCCATTACAGAAGACGGAAAACCTTTGGTCAAAAACGTTAGTTTGAGCATTCCATACGGAAAAAAAATTGGAATTATGGGGGGTACCGGATCCGGAAAAAGCGTTCTGCTCAAATCGCTTGTGCGAATATATGATGTAACGCAGGGTTGTATTGAGATGAACGGAAAGGATATACGATCCTACGATTTGAACGAACTGCGCAACGAATTCGCCTATGTATTCCAAGATGTATTCCTATTTTCGGATACGATAGATGCAAATATCGCTTTTTACGCGCCGGGGATCGATAAATCGACAGTGCGCCGTGTCGCGTCGCAGGCGCAAGCGAGCCAATTTATTGAGGGATTGCCGGCAGGATATAATACGATTGTCGGAGAAAAGGGGCTGGGGCTTTCGGGCGGACAAAAGCAACGCGTTTCGATTGCCCGTGCATTGCTAAAGAATGCGCCGATTTTGGTTTTGGACGATGCGTCCAGTGCGTTAGATGTCTCTACAGAACGTCGACTGCTGTCCACCATTAAGGAAAATTATCCAGAGCACACCATTTTGATTGCGGCCCACCGCGTTTCGAGCATTGCCGACTGCGACGAGATTTTGTATATGCAAGATGGCGAGATTGTTGAACGTGGTACATTTGCGGATTTGATCGCAAAAGGCGGGGTTTTTGCCCAAATTTATCACATGCAAACAGCCGAGACAGACGAGGAGGAGAGTTTGTCGGCAATTGAGGATGCCACTTCGCTGATACGCGGGGAGGATAAGTAATTATGGCGCAGCGAAATACATATTACCAGGATGAAAGCGTTGAACAAGAGAAAATCGACATAAAAAATCTGCGTCGGTTGCTTCGATATGCTATTCCATATCGCAAAGTCTTTATCCTTGTTTTCTTTTTATTGTTGGCGGCAGTTGTTTCATCAATGATTACGCCGATGCTATTGAAATATATCATCGATTCCATTGTGCCAGAATTTTGGAAGGACGGGAATTATTCAAAGTTTATCTTAGTCATGTGCGGTTTTCTGTTTTTCGGTGTGGCAGAGATCGTTATTTCGTATTATCAGCAGCGCGGCCTAGGGCGTTCCGGGCACGGGATCATCGCAGACATTCGGCGTGATATTTTTTATAAATTACAAGAGCTGCCCTTTGATTATTTTGACAATCGTCCGGCGGGTAAGATCGTAGTTTGCGTGACGACATATATAACGGAACTTTCAGAGTTTTTTACCAACTATTTGATCAACTTTATTTTGAATATTGTTAAGATTGTCGTAGTTACGGTCTGTATGCTGGTTTTTAGTCCGATTTTAACGGCAGTGGTGTATTCTGCGATCATGCCGTTGACGGTCTGTGTTTTTTTGATTCGGAAATCCATTCGAAAATTGTTTCGTCGACACCGCGCCAAAGTTTCCAATCGTACGGCTTATATTGTCGAGTCGATTATGGGCGAAAAGATTATTCAAAATTATAACCGAACCACCTACAATGAGCAAATTTACCATGATCTGCAAAAAGACAGTGCCGATACCTGGATGAAAATTGTACGTCGCAACGAATTGAATACCCCGATTGTTGGTATTTTTTGGAACTACGGAACAATCATGCTGTACGCTATTGCGTTTTTATTGACGCAGCATGGATATTTGGGCGTTACACCTGGAATCGTTATTGCCTTTCTAAGCTATATGGGGCTTTTTTCGACGCCGTTAACGCAGCTTTCGGCGATTATCCAAAACCTTTCGCAAGTATCGGCGAATTTGGAGCGTATTTTTGAGACGATCGACGCACCGTCCAACATTACAGATAAAGAGACAAACATTGATTTGCAAGACGTCCGGGGACAAATTGATTTTTACGATGTTACATTCGGATATGAGGAAGGGATCCCGATTTTAGAGCATTTCGATCTGCATGTGCGCCCCGGTGAAAGCATTGCGTTGGTTGGGCCTACGGGTGCCGGAAAGACGACGGTGATAAATTTACTGACCAGGTTTTATGATGTCCAAGAGGGTGCCGTGAGAATTGATGGAACGGATGTTCGTGATATTCATTTAAAGTCATTGCGCGATAAAGTTGGCGTCTTGATGCAGGATCCGTTTATCTTCAAAGGAACGGTCATTGAAAATATACGATACGGCCGGCCGGATGCAACAGATGAAGAGTGCATACAAGCGGCAAAAACGATTTTTGCGGATAAATGTATCGAGAGGCTGGCAAATGGATACTACGAAGAGTTGGCCGAACGCGGAGAAGGGCTTTCTTCGGGTGAAAAACAGTTGATTAGTTTTGCTCGTATTATCGTTAAAAATCCGGCGGTCATTATTTTGGACGAAGCGACCAGTTCGATCTCGTCGGATATGGAAAAACTGATTCAGAGTGCGTTGGAGGTCGTTTTGCGCGGGAGAACCTCATTTATTGTAGCGCACCGACTCTCTACGATCCGTAATTCGGATAGAATTTTATTTATTGCACATAAAGGAATTGCAGAAGAAGGTACGCATGAACAGTTGCTAAAAAAGCATGGTTTGTATTATAATCTATATAAGAATTTAAATAAATAAGGAGGCAAACGATGCCGCATATCTCAGTAAAAATGTTGCAAGGGCGCAGCGAAGAACAAAAAAAGAAGTTGGCGGCGGCGCTGGTCCATGCTTTGACGGAAGAATTGCATTGTTCTGCGCAGTATGTAACATGCTCGATCGAAGATTTTGATGCGCAAGAATGGCAGGAGGTTTTCCGCCGGGAGATTACAGAAAAACCGCAGGAAAAAATCTTCAAAAAAGCGGAGTACGATCCTAAAAGTTTGTTATAAGAAACAAGGAGGGAAAAATGTCAGAATGTACACATGACTGCGGCAGTTGCGGCGAAGACTGCTCTCGGCGCGACATGCAGAAAAAGCCGCATGAATTGAGCAAGATTAAAAAGGTGATAGGGGTCATCAGCGGAAAAGGCGGTGTGGGAAAATCTCTTACGACCGCTTTATTGGCCGTGACGGCCCAAAGGAACGGATTGCAGACGGCGATTTTAGACGCAGATATTACGGGTCCATCCATTCCAAAAATGTTTGGGATTACCGAAAAAGCAATGGGAACCGAAATGGGGATTCTTCCGGTAGTCAGCAAAACCGGCATTGAAATCATGTCAATGAATGTATTGCTCGAGGAGGATACAGATCCGGTAATTTGGCGCGGCCCGGTCATTGCGGGAGCGGTGTTGCAGTTTTGGACGGATGTTATTTGGAACGACGTAGACTATATGTTTGTGGATATGCCGCCGGGAACCGGAGACGTTCCTTTGAGCATTTATCAGTCGATCCCCTTGGATGGAATCGTGATTGTTTCGACGCCGCAGGAGTTGGTCTCGATGATCGTTCAAAAAGCAGTTCGCATGGCGGAAAAGATGAATATTCCGATTTTGGGGATTGTTGAAAACATGAGTTATGTTCTTTGCCCGGATTGCGGAAAAAAGATCGAGGTGTTCGGAAAAAGCAAAGTCGAAGAACTCGCAAAAGAATTTAATGTTCAAAACATTGCCAAATTGCCTTTTGACAGTTCTTTAACAAACTGTGCGGACCGCGGACTGATTGAGTTGTTCGAGAACGATTATTTTGCAGAGTTTTTTGCTGCTTTGGAAAAATAGTTCGTAAAAGCGGGGCTGGGTGCGGGCTTCGCTTTTGCTTTTTTCTTTTGTATTTGGTTTTTTTTCAGTTTATCCGCTCGCATCAAAATAATCTTGGGGAGAGTCACAGACATGAAAGGTGAATTCATTGGCGTACGGGAAAATGCAAACACGTTTGTAGTGGAAAAAAAGTTTCAGCTTCGGCAGTTTGGCAGAGCGACATTATATGCGACGGCATTGGGTCTGTACTTTGCCGAAATAAACGGAAAGAGAGTGGGGGATTGGTATTTAACACCAGGCTGGACCTCCTATACAAAGACGCTTCAAGTTCAAGCATATGATGTTTCTGCTTTTTTACGGGAAGGAGAAAACAGGATTGCACTGACCGTCAATGCCGGATGGTACAGCGGAAAGCTAACCTGGAATAATATAACCAATTTCTATGGCGAACGACCGGCCGTTTGTGCAGCGTTAGAGGCTGACGGCGAATGGATTTGTTGTACAGACAGAAGTTGGTCGGCAAGGGAAAGTTATATTCGCGAAAGTAGCTTTTATGATGGGGAACTGCAAGATTTTGTGTCGCCAAGAAGAGAGTTTTCGCTTTGTCAGGTCGATTTTGACAAAAGTGTGTTGATTCAACAGGACAGCGAACCGGTTCGCAACATTGAGGAGATTGCTGTTTGCAGTTTGATTTGTACGCCGCGAGGGGAAAAAGTATATGATTTTGGGCAAAATATGTCTGGCGTCGTACGGATTCGTGTTCCCGACGAATTTGATGGAACGATAACCTTGCAATTCGCCGAAATATTGGTTGATGGGAACTTTTATACGGAAAATTTGCGCTCCGCCAAAGCGACGGATCGTTTTATCGTACGCGGTGCGCATACGCTGTGTCCGGAATTTACTTTCCATGGCTTTCGGTATATGAAAATAGAGGGGGCAGATCTTCCCCCTGCGTCGATTACGGCGATTGTCCGGCATACGGACATGCGCTGTATCGGTTCGATTGTGACGGGAAACAAGCGTTTTGATCGTTTGATCCGCAATGTTTTTTGGGGGCAAAGGGATAATTTTGTCGATATTCCGACCGACTGTCCGCAACGTGACGAGCGACTTGGTTGGACGGGGGATATCAATGCTTTTTGCAGGACGGCAGCGTATAATTATGATATACGCCGATTTATGAAAAAATGGTTGCGGAGTTTGCGAGACGACCAGGCAGAAACCGGTGAGATTCCGCACGTAGCGCCGGACGTGTTGAATAGCAAACATACGTCTGCACTATGGTGTGACTGCATTACGATGGTTCCTTGGACATTGTATGAGATGTATGGGGACATATCGTTTTTGCGTGATAACTACAGCGCCATGAAAAAATTTCTTGCTGCGCGCGAGAGGCAAACAGAAGGCGGGATTACGACAAAGGGATTTGAATATGGGGACTGGTTGGCTATGGACAACGAAAAGATGTTGTGCGGAACACCGTTTGGCCGTACGGACGCCTATTATGTTTCCAATGTTTTCTACGCTGTTTCCCTTCAGATTGTTGCCAATGCAGCAAAGATCCTTGAAGAAGACAAGGATGCGATAATTTACCGAAAAAAATACGATCACCTGGTGGAATGTATGCGTCGCGAGTATTTTACTGCGCGCGGCCGTTTAGCTTTGGATACTGTAACGGCGCAAGTTTTAGCATTGCATTTTAACATCGTATCGGAAGCGTTTCGGGCTCGTTTGGCGGACGAGTTAAATCAAAACGTTATTCGCCACGGGTATCGCGTTTCGACGGGATTCGCAGGAACGCCGTTCTTGCTGTTTGCTTTGGCCGACAACGGCTATTTTGAAACAGCACGTCGGGTTTTGTTGCAAAACGCGTTTCCCGGGTGGCTATATGAGGTGGATATGGGGGCAACGACTGTATGGGAGCGGTGGGATTCGTTAACCCCCGACGGATTGCCCAATGCAGACGGGATGAACAGTTATAATCACTACGCATACGGTTCGGTGATGGAGTTTGTCTACCGTCGAATTGCCGGTATTGATTTGATAGAACCTGGTTTTCGATCCATTAAAATTGCTCCGCATCCGTGCAAAGGATTGCCTTGCGTTCATGCGGAATACGAAAGCACAAGTGGAAAAATAAGCGTTGCCTACACACAAGAGAAGGATAAAATTGTCTATCGGATACAGATTCCGAGCAACACCACGGCGGAGATTCTTCTTCCGGACGAAATGCCGATTATGGTCGGGGCGGGTACATACACCTATGAACGCCCGTTGGCGGAGAATTTGTCTTGCGACCCGTATACGGTAGATAGTCTTGTCAATGAGATTCAGGATAATCCGAAAGCAAGGCGGGCTTTTCAGGATGAGTTCGGAACTTTGTTTGAAGGAAAGGATTTTTGGTGGAAGAGTCAAACACTAAAATCTGTGGCAGAGCAACTTGCAAAAGAAGGGAAAATGAGCCTTTCTGTTTTTACAGAAAAACTTGCCGCAGCCAATCAGACTTTTATCAAACATACATGTAGCGGCGAATGATTAAATCGCTGTTGCGTTACGATCCTAAAATGTGGGATATCGATTGTATATTTTAGGGGTTCAAAGCGAAAGAGCCGAGCAATAATATGCTCGGCTCTTTCGCTTTGGTACTCCCGCTGGGAATCGAACCCGGAACGGCCCCTTAGGAGGGGGCTGTTATATCCATTTAACTACGGAAGCTTGTGTATGTATATTACTATATTTCGTAGAAAAAATCAATTCTTTTATGCCGGAATCCTCGTAATTTTTTTTATGGATATAAGCGGAAAACGCTATGGAATGAAAGAAAAAAACAATGAGATAAAATTGAAAGCGTGATCGAAAAATTAAACGGAACAGAGGCGGAGAAAAGCAAAATAAAATTTGCTTTTTTGACAAAAATAATATATAATAGGTATTGGTTAGATTTGGAATAAATTTAGGGAGGTTGTATGGATAAGATTTCATTGCTTCAGTCCAGGCGTGAGAAAGTTTTGTCTGCGGGAACGGCCGTTCGGAAGGCGATCGCCGAGTTGATCGATGCGGAAAGTTTTGTCGAACTATCCGGATTCAGCTTTTCGAAAAATGATTTCTATGAAGAGTCTGCGGAGGGAGATGGCGTCGTAACTGGTTTCGCCACGATTGAAGGCTATCCCGTTTATATAGCAGCACAAAATTTTGCAGTCATGCATGGCGGGGTCAGCAAGGCGGGGTGCGACAAGATTTTAAAATGTCTTACGCTTGCGGAAAAAAATTCTACGCCCGTCGTTTACTTTCTGAATAGTTATGGGGTACAAATTGGCGAAGGCGTTACGGTGTTGGAAGGATTTGCGCAGTTGCTAAAAACGGCGGCAAAACTCCATGGTGTGGTGCCGCAATTTGCAATTGTAGGCGGAGAAGTGTATGGGCAAACTGCATTGCTGGCAGCCTGTGCGGATTTTACTTTTTTCTTGCCGAACGGTGTCCTTACGGCCGATAGTCCGCTAGTCATTGCGGCTAAAAGCGGGCAAAACCTTTTGAAAGAGCAGGTAGGCGGAGCTGCGGCTTTGGACAAAACCAACCTGGTTTCATTTGTAGCCGAGGATTTGGGTTGTGTTCGCAACACGATTCAAAAGATCTTATATGTCCTGCCCGACTACAGCGCCGTCGTTGTCGAGAACGGAAGCGATTTAAATGCGGTTTTTCCGGCGTTGAATGAGCTATGCGGTGCCGAGGATCTGATCGAGGCAGTTTTTGATCCGGAGTCCTATATTGAGCCGGGAAAAGAAAGCTCGCCGGAAGTCCGCTGTGTACTTGGTCGTATCGGTGGGATTTCAGTCGCGGCCGTTGTGCTGGGTGCGGAGAACGGGGTGCTTTTGGATCAATATAATGTCGCAAAAATAACCTCGTTTGTAGAATTTGCCGCATATTACGATCTTCCGTTTGTTACGTTCGTCGATGCGCAAGGGGTACGGTCGGATTTGTCAAATAATAACAGCCTTGTGTTGAAGAGTATCTTTAAATTATTGGAGAGCTACGACCTTTTGGAAAACGCGAAGATTTCCGTCGTATATCGTCGCGCAATCGGTTTGGGGTATACGGTTTTTGCGGCGAAGTCGGCCGGGTTTGATTACAGCTATGCGTTTGCGAACGCACAGATTTCCTTATTTGAGGGCGCTAAAGGAGCCGAGATCGAATTTGCAGGAGAGGCAGGTGCGGACCGCGCCCGTCTTGCACAAAGATATTCCGAAGAAAAAGCTGATCCAATGAATGCCGCCAAAAACGGATATGTCGATAATATCATTGAGCCGCAATTTGTCAGACAATATTTGATCGCATCGTTGCAGATGCTTTTAAAGTGAGGCGCTGCGATGTTGAATAATTTATTGTTGTATATTGACGAAGAGGGAATTCGGTATTTTGGCAATGCGGATGGCAGCGGAAAGTTTTTAGAGGCTCTGTTGTATGCTTTTGTCGGCTTTTGCATCACTTTTATCGGAATATCGATATTGATCCTTTTTGTATGGATTTGTGGAAAAATTATTGGCAAGGCTCGCATGAAAAAAGTTGGCGACAAGCCGAAACTGCCGCCAGCAGAGACGGCAGCATTGCCGGCCGAAGAGGAGCGCGTCGAAGAGGAGATTCGTGTTGCGATCATTGCAGCGATTGCTGCCTATTATGCGGACGAATCTCGCGGCTGTGAATTCAAAGTAAAGCGTATAAAAAGAATATAAGCTCAAGGAGAATAGAAAAATGCGTAAGTTTATCGTTACGATTGACGGAAAAAATTATGAAGTTGGGGTAGAAGAGGTCGGCTCTGGACAATCTGTTAGCAATGCTTCCCCGGTGGAATCGGCTCCTGCGGCGCCTGCAGTAGCGGCATCGATTCCGACCGCGGCGGGCGAGAAAGTTCTTTCGCCGTTTCCGGGACTGATTAAAAAATTTCTTGTTCAAGAAGGTGCCCTGGTGAAAAAAGATCAGCCGATATTGGTGCTGGAGGCAATGAAAATGGATAACGACATTACTGCTCCTTGCGACGGAAAAGTTTCCTTTAAAACCGAAGTGGGTAATAATGTCGAAACGAATGCGGTGCTTGCCTTGATCGGCTAAACAGGTGGTCCATGATGCAGTTACTAACATCGACGGGTTTTGATATCGTCGAGATGTTTCAGAATCTGTGGGAAGTTTCAGGCTTAGCGCAGGGATTATGGCAAAACTATGTCATGATCGCGATCTCGCTTATTTTGATGTATCTCGCCATCGTAAAAAAATTTGAGCCGCTTTTGCTTTTGCCGATAGCGTTCGGTATGTTTATCATTAACATTCCCGGTGCACGCGAAATTGTTTGGGGAGAGACAAACGAAGCCGGTGAATTTGTAGGCGATCGAGGACTGTTAGGGTATTTATATTTTGGCGTGGAAAAGGTGATCTATCCGCCGCTTATCTTTTTGGGTATTGGTGCGATGACCGACTTTGGCCCATTGATTGCCAACCCGAAAAGTATGTTGATCGGCGCAGCGGCGCAGTTAGGCGTGTTCTTTACGTTGGCTGTGGCTGCTTTGATCGGATTTGATGCGGCAGCGGCTGCCTCGATTGCCATTATCGGAGGAGCGGATGGACCGACAGCGATTTACCTGACGCTGTCTTTGTCTACGTTCACACACGAGGATTTGCTGGCGACCATTGCCATTGCGGCTTATTCATATATGGCATTGATTCCGATTATTCAAAAACCGATCATGAAGTGGTTGACTACGGAAAAAGAGCGCAAGATCAAAATGAAACAGTTGCGCGAGGTCTCTAAACTGGAGAAGATCATTTTTCCTATTT
>CALVHT010000171.1 GCA_944328645.1 uncultured Clostridia bacterium | reverse complement strand
AAGACCGAACGCAAGAGCAAATAAGTATGAGCGAATACATAGACCCGTTTACGGGTATAAAGAATAAATAAGGCAAATAAATATCCACCGGCTTAGCCGGTGGATATTTATTTGATTTTTGAGAGTAAAGCGCAACGATCTGCCATACAAAAAAGACAGATTGCGAAGCAATCTCGCGTAAAAATAAACCAATTAAATTTGTTCAATATTGATGACGTTGGAATTTCCGCTTTTACCGTTCGGATTTCCGCCGGTAATTACAATCCGATCTCCCTTTTTTACAAGCCCCATTTCAATAGTGGCTCTCTTAGCATGATAAAATAAAACATCCATGGAAGTAAATTCTTCTGAAAGAATGGGGGTTACTCCCCAAGATAGAGCTAATTTTCGATAGGATTGTGGTTCGATTGTCATGCCGATAATGTCAATTTTCGGACGAAAACGAGAAACGAGACGTGCAGTTCCGCCGGAACGGGAACAAACGACGATTGCTTTTGCGCCAATATCCTCCGCCAAGACGCATGCTGAGTGAGAAAGAGCATCGATCGGATTTTGAATTGTAATATTCTTATCGTTGTATTTTGTTTCCAAATGTTTTTCGGTTTCCAGAGCGATTTTCGCCATTGCCTGTACCGCTTGGACCGGATATTTTCCGGAGGCAGTTTCCCCGGAAAGCATAATGGCGCTTGTGCCATCGTAAACAGCGTTGGCAACATCGGATATTTCGGCACGCGTCGGTCGAGGCTGGTTAATCATTGATTCAAGCATTTCGGTCGCTGTAATGCAACGTTTTCCGCTCAAACGACATTTATTGATCAGCATTTTTTGGATTTGCGGAAGTTCCTCGTAGGGAATTTCTACGCCCAAATCGCCGCGCGCAACCATAATTCCGTTGGAGACCTGCAGGATTTCATCAATATTGTTTACGCCGCTGCGGCTTTCAATCTTAGCAATCAAATCAATATCAGGATTGCCATGCTGCTTGAGTAATTCACGTATGTCAATAATGTCTTGCGCTTTTGAAGTGAAAGAGCAAGCAATAAAATCGATTCCATTTTCAATCCCGAATACAATGTCGTTGATGTCTTGATCGCTCAAGTATTTAAGGCTAAGGGTCTTATCGGGGAAAAACATGCTTTTTTTATCGGAAAGCTCGCCGCCAATCACTACCTTGGTTTGAACATTTTTTTCGTCTACGTCTGTAACTTGAAAAACCAACAGCCCATTGTTTAGCAAAATTGTGTCACCGGGTTGCAGGTCGTTGACAATTCCCTTATAGGAGACGGAAACACACGAAGAATCTCCTTCGATATCCGCCGTTGTAAAGGTGAAACAGTCACCTTCTTTTAACAGAACTTTATGATTTTTAAAAGTCTTTATTCGGAGTTCAGGTCCTTTTGTATCCAGTAAAATCGGCAGGGGCACGTTTAATTTTTCTCGTACATGTTTGATCAGCTCAATATTTTTTTTGTGTTCCTGATAATCCCCGTGCGAAAAGTTTAATCGGGCAACATTCATTCCAGCCAAAACCATATTTGTCAGTGTCTCTTCGTCTCTACAGGACGGGCCGATCGTGCAAACGATCTTTGTTTTTTTCATAGAGTGCCTCCTTAATATTCAATCTTCACATGTTTATTATATATTTTTTTTGCACAAAAAACAAGTGTTTTCGAAAAAAATACAGAGCCGGGTCACAGTGGAAACCATTTGACAAATTTATTGAATTTCTATATAATACAACTATTCTGAGTTGATTATACGGTCGCGTGGCTTCGGCCATGAGGAAAGTCCGAGCACCGAAGGGCAGGACGCCGGATAACGTCCGGTGGAGGCGACTCCAAGGAAAGTGCAACAGAAACAGACCGCAGATTTTCTGCAAGGATGGAAAGGGGAGGTAAGAGCTCACCGGCGCCGTGGTGACACGGCGCGCCGTGTAAACCCCGTCCGGTGCAAGATTGGGTTGTTGTCATAAGGGCTGCCCGTTCGACAATGACCGTGAATATCGCTAGAACGCGCCGGTAACGGCCCGTGTAGATAGATGACCGTACAAGACAGAACTCGGCTTACAGATCAAACTCAGAATCCTGACGATTGCGGCCGCCTTTTTTGGGCGGCCGTGTTTTTCAGCTTTCAGAAAACGCGCAAGACTGCAGATGCATCTTTTATGTGCTCGTAGTCTAAAAAAAGGTTTCGTACGATTTGATGGGAGAGGTCTTATTTTGTCCCTGAAGGGAAAAGAATGAAGTGGGAGGATACGAATGCAAAAAGGAAGATTTGGCCAATTTGGAGGACAATTCATTTCCGAGAAGTTGATGGACGAGCTTCTTTGTTTGGAAGCGCAATATCAATTTTATCAAAGCGATCCGGGATTTCAGCAAGAATTGGATTATCTTTTGAAAACATATGCGGGACGTCCGTCGTTGTTATACTTTGCCGAGCGCATGACAAAGGATCTTGGAGGGGCGAAGATTTATTTAAAACGAGAGGACTTGAATCATACGGGATCGCATAAAATTAACAATGTTTTAGGGCAGATCTTGTTGGCGAAAAAAATGGGGAAGAAACGTGTCATAGCGGAGACGGGAGCCGGGCAACATGGGGTGGCGACAGCAACGGTTGCGGCACTTTTCGGTATGGAATGTGAAATTTTCATGGGGAAAGTCGATACAGATCGACAGGCTTTGAACGTATATCGCATGGAGTTGCTAGGAGCCAAAGTGCATGCCGTAACCAGTGGGACCCAGACGTTAAAAGATGCTGTCAATGAAACGATGCGCGAATGGGCTAACAGTTTTCAGGATACGCATTACGTTTTAGGCTCCGTGATGGGGCCGCATCCGTTTCCGACGATTGTGCGGGACTTTCAAAGTATAATCGGTAAGGAAACGCGTCAAGAAATTTTGCAAAAAGAAGGGAAATTGCCGGCTGCAGTTCTTGCCTGTGTCGGAGGTGGGAGCAATGCGATGGGGATGTTTTATGCTTTTGTGCAGGATGTAAACGTGCGTCTGATTGGTTGTGAGGCCGGAGGGAAAGGCGTGGATACTCCATTGCATGCGGCAACTATGGCGAGAGGTGTGCCTGGAATATTTCATGGCATGAAATCATATTTTTGCCAGGACGAAAATGGACAGATCGCTCCGGTTTACTCGATTTCGGCGGGACTTGATTATCCAGGCATAGGGCCGGAACATGCTTTCTTGCGTGATTCCGGGCGCGCAGAATATTTCCCGATAACGGATGATCAGGCTGTAGCGGCTTTTGAATATTTAGCGCGCGCCGAAGGGATTATCTGTGCAATCGAAAGTGCGCATGCGGTTGCATATGCACGGTTTTTGGCGCCGCAGATGAGAAAGGATGAATGCATCGTCGTTTGTCTTTCCGGGCGAGGTGATAAAGATGTCGCTGCAATTGCACGGTATAGAGGGGTTCAAATCGATGAGTAGAATACAGAGTGCGTTTCAAAACGGAAAAGCGTTAGTTGCCTTTTTGACGGTAGGAGATCCGACAAAAGAGGCGACGATTCGAAGTGTTTTGCTTATGGAACAGGCCGGGGTAGATTTGATCCAACTGGGCATTCCTTTTTCAGACCCAACGGCAGAGGAAACACAAATTCAGGAATCGAATCTCCGTGCTTTGCGCAATGGAATGACCGTCGATGAAGTGTTTGCCGTTATAAAAGAGATTCGGGAAAAGAGCAATGTTCCGCTGCTGCTGTATTCCTATTTAAATCCTGTTTTCCATTACGGATATGAGCGTTTTTTTTCTCGTTGTGGCGAGCTTTCTGTAGATGCCGTTGAAATTGCAGACCTGCCTTTTGAAGAAAAAGAAGAGGTTTCGTTGGTCGCGAAAAAAAATGAGGTGGATATCATCTCAGTAATTGCCTCGTCGAAACAAAAAAGGATTGCACAGATAGCTAAAGAAGCAACTGGATTTTTGCATATCATTCCCGCAATCAACGCGTATACTGGGATAGCGCTTGAACGCGAGTTGGAAAAAATAATGGTTTGGATTCGCAAAGAAACAAAAATTCCGGCGATTGTTGATTTGGACATCCGAATTCCCGAGCAAGCGAAATTGGCAGCATGGGTTGCGGACGGCGCGTTTGTTTTGTGTCCGTACATTGCGTTGGATGCATGGGAGAATGGCCAAGCCGATGGAAAGATTTTGCAGTATATGGCGAATATGAAGAATACTTTACAAGAGTGCTGATTCGAACAATATTTGTTCGCTCGCTGATAATAGAATGCTTAATTTATAGGGAAAGAGGCGGTACGGCGCAAGGCCGTGGCGCCTCTTTGCGTTTGCAGTTAAAATTAGACACGTTAAAACTTCGATTCGATTGCATAGAGCCTGCTGAAGCGGTGCCTGATCGATGTGTAAAAACCAAATTTCGATCTATATCTAAAAAAATTTAGTGTCAAAATTTTGACGAGATACCTCTTGTTTTGTTGACAAATTATAATATATTGTATATAATCAATATATACAATCGTAAAGGGAACGATTATGAATATTTTCATCTCAAACACATCGGGTAGGGCTCTGTATGAGCAAATATACGATCAGATAAAAACGTTGATTTTGGAAGGAACATTAAAAGCAGGAGCGCCTTTGCCAACGATCCGTGGCCTTGCAAAAGACCTGAAAATCAGTGTGATAACGACTTCTCGTGCCTATGCGGATCTGGAAAGGGACGGATATATTTATTCCATCGTGGGAAAAGGGAGTTTTGTTGCGGAACGGAATTATGCCTTTGTGCGGGAAAGAAACTATCAAGAGATGGAGGAAAATCTTCGCAAAGCGGTCGAAATCGCGAATCGGTGCGGAATCGAAGAAGCGGATCTGATCGATATTATTAAAAGAATATTTCGAGGGTAAAGATGGATTCATTGGTCGTAAAGAATTTAAACAAACATTATACCAATTTTGATCTTGTGAACGTTTCTTTTTGTGTTCCACGCGGGGCTATCGTGGGATTGATCGGGGAAAACGGAGCAGGAAAAAGTACCGTCATCAAATCAATTGTCGGTGCCGTGCATCCTGACGAAGGAAGTATTTTTCTATGGGGTAAGGAGCAAAGTCGATTAACTGCTGCAGAAAAACAAAAAATTGCCGTTGTGCTTGACGATACAGGACTTCCGATGGAGGTTGATTTAAAAATTCTTGATCGTATTATGGCAAACATTTTTGATCGATGGGATCGCAGAAAATTCCGTGATTTAGTTTTGAAAATGGAGTTGCCGTTGGATAAGCCGATTAAAGAGTTTTCAAAGGGAATGAAGGCCAAAGCGGCCATTGCGGTTGCCTTGGCTCATGATAGTGAATTTCTTGTGTTGGATGAGCCAACCAGTGGGTTGGATCCGGTCGTGCGTGAAGAAATATTAGACTTGCTTTACGATTATATACAAGATGGAGCAAGGTCAATTTTAATTTCTTCGCATATTACATCAGATTTAGAAAAGCTATGCGATTCGATTGTTTATATTCATAGAGGGAGGGTTTTACTGGATGCGGAAAAAGATTCTATTTTAGAATCGTATGTTATATTTTCTTGTGAAGAAAAGATTTTAAAGGAATTGCCCGCATCCAATGTTGAAAGATTTATAAAGAGAGAGTTTGGGGTGGATGTCCTGGCAAAGAAAAAAGAGATTCCCAAGGGTTTTGTTTATCGCCGAGTATCTTTGGAGGATATTATGTTGTTTTATTCAAAAGGAGAAAGATTATGAAAGGACTGCTCTTAAAAGATTTCTATAATTTACGCAAACAGATCCTTTGGTATAGCAGTATGCTGCTTATCTTTTTTGTTGTATCGCTTGCAACAAAGAATATCGCATTTATATCGATGATGATGATTATGATTACGATCTCCATTCCGTTGAGTGCCTTAGCATATGAAGAAAAGGAAAGTTGGCAGAAATTTGTAATTACCAGCGGCCTTGATTGTAAAATAATTGTTTTGGAAAAATATCTGCTTGGTATAATTTTTATGACGATTGGCATAGTACTATATCTTTTAGTATTTCTTTTAAAAAGGGAAGAAGGTTTAACATGGTTTAATTTTCCGTTGCCCATATCCATGGCAATTATCGCGGAGTCCGTGGCGTTGCCCCTGATTTTTTATTTTGGCGTAGAAAAGGCAAGGGTTATGACAATAGGAATCCTGTTTATGATAGTGGCTTTGGGGATCGGCGCGTTATTCTTTTTTGATAAAATTACTAACTCGTTAAATCTTTTGCTTATGATAGTTTCTATTTTTTTGGCGATGTTTTTTCTTATTGTATCGATTTTCAGTTCAGTCCGAATATATCGGAATAAAGATTTTTAAAGCCGGAAGGAAATCGAATCACTGTTTCAGGCTGAATTTCTATGGCAAAATTTTCTGATCCGAGGATTCCTTTAACAAAAACTACATTTGTGTATGCTTTAGCAAGTAACCCGTGGCGTACAATGCGAATCAGTTTTGGCTCAGTGTGTTGATCGGCGTCAGGCCACATTAAAAAATAAAAACAGCCGATGTGTAACACGACTGTTTGAAAAGCAGAGTTTTCTGTTTAAAAAGGGGTTTTGTATAGTACTACTTTAAATATAGTTTTGGGAGAAGTTGTTTTAATCCTTCTGCCCAAGAATTATTTTCCATAGTTCCTAGGGATTCTTTTAACGTCGATAGAAGTTTTGTTGCTTGCTTGTGTAGAGCACGGCCTTTTTCTGTCAATTGGATGAACACAACCCGTTCGTCAAATTCACTGCGATCACGCGAAATGAATCCCTGTTTTTCCATTTTCTTTAGTAACGGGGTCATTGTTCCGGAATCCAAATATAGTTTTTTACCCAGCTCCGAAACACTGATTTTGTCTTGTTCCCAAAGGGCTAACATAGTCAAATAGGAGGTATAGGTCAAATTTAACCGTTCCAAAACCGGACTATATTTCTGAATCCATCCCTTGGAGCAAGCATAAAGGGCAAATCCGATTTCATTTTCTAAATTCAAAGCATCGTCGTTTCCCATAAATTTTCCCTGCGAAAAAGTATACTTTTCATTTATTTTAATTCATTTCTTTGAAAAAGTCAAGGTAAGAGATTGACTTATTTAAAAAAATTGTATACAATAGAATTGTATAAAATAAAGAGGTTTGCAGGATGAAAGTTGCTTTATTTTGGCCCTGCGGTGAAGTGGGCAAGGCTGTGTTAGAGAAGTTTACAAAATGCGGCGATTTCGTTTACGCGTATACAGACCGGCCAGACGAAATTAAAATTGACAGTACAAATTACGAGATTGAGCGCGGGAAAATGGGAGAACCCGAACGGATGGAACGAGCTGTTTTAAATGCAGATGTTGTTGTTTGTTGTTTTGACCCGCGGAGCGAGGGGGCCCGCAGAGATCCGGCGACGCCATATTTTGATGGATTGAGCAATATTATTTCGGTCATGAACAAACAGAAAAAAGACAGGGTATTCTTGACTTGTCCGGTATGCAAATTTGAATCGGAACGCGGGATGCTGCGGGCCTTTTGTCGGTTCTTTCGGTCTTTTGCGCCGCAGGCTTATCGTGATTCCTGCAAGGCAACAGCTTTAATACAGGAGAGTTCGCTAAATTATACGATCGTGCGATTTATGAATCCATATTTAAAAAATAAATCGTGCGGATATATGGTTTCTCAAAGTGGTGAAAAGGTCAAGGCGGGTGTTTCAGCGGACAATTTGGCTCAGTGCATTGTGGATGCGGTGCATGGGGATCTGTATTGTAAACAAGCGCCGGTCGTATATAATTGCCGGCAAGATTGATTTTTTTCATTACGATATTCTGTCGCTGCATACAGCCAACGGCCTTTCCTTCAAGAAAGGCCGTTGGCGTTTTTTTACAAGGTATTCAATAAGCGAACAAATTTCATTTTCAACTTCGGGTTTGCGCAGTGATTTGTTTGCTTAATTTTCGGAATTTTATTATAATAATAGACAGAACGATATCGAGGGCAAGCAATTGTTTTCTCGCGTTATGGAATGGAGTATTTTATGGCAAAACCAAGCAGACTGATTCGAAATTTTTGTATAATTGCGCACATTGATCACGGGAAAAGTACAATTGCGGACAGAATAATGGAACTGACCGGGCAGGTTTCTGAGCGAGACATGGAGGAGCAACTGTTGGACTCTATGGACTTAGAGCGCGAACGGGGAATTACGATCAAGTTAACGCCCGTGCGCATGTACTATACCGCAAAAGACGGAAATGAATATGAGTTGAACCTGATCGATACGCCCGGACATGTGGACTTTACCTATGAAGTTTCTCGTTCGCTTGCTGCATGCGAGGGGGCGATTTTGGTGGTCGATGCTACGCAGGGAATCGAGGCACAGACGCTGGCAAACGTTTACCTGGCTTTGGAAAATGATTTGGAAATTGTTCCTGTCATCAATAAGATTGACCTTGCCTCCGCAGATATACCGGGAACAAAACAAGAGATCGAGGAAGTGATCGGTTTAGATGCGTCGGATGCTCCCTGTGTATCCGCGAA
Organism: uncultured Clostridia bacterium; assembly: GCA_944328645.1. Classification (GTDB taxonomy): domain Bacteria; phylum Bacillota; class Clostridia; order Christensenellales; family Borkfalkiaceae; genus Borkfalkia. The sequence continues at coordinate 5,469 of CALVHT010000171.1, read as the reverse complement.
GGAGGGGACCAACATCTCGGATATTTTGGAAAAAATAGTTGAAAGAATCCCTGCGCCGGAGGGGGATACCGAAGCACCGTTGAAGGCGCTGATTTTCGACAGTTATTATGATAATTATAAAGGGGTCATACTGTTTGTGCGCATCAAGGATGGCTGCGTAAAGGTTGGGGATTTAATTCGGACCTTCCGTTCGGATAAACAATACGATGTGACGGAGGTGGGGGCTTTTAGTCCAAAGTTATCTCCCAAAGAGACCTTGGGGGCCGGGGAGGTAGGATATATTGCAGCAAGTATCAAAAGTATTCAAGATGTTGCGGTTGGAGATACAGTAACAGGGGCAAATCACCCGGCAGCTGAACCATTGCCCGGTTATAAAAAGGTTCAGCCGGTGGTGTTTTGCGGCATTTATCCTCTTGATGGAAGCCGATTCAATGATTTGAAGGACGCTTTATTGAAATTACAACTGAATGATGCAGCCTTGATCTTTGAGCCGGATACTTCGGTAGCGCTTGGCTTTGGCTTCCGCTGTGGTTTTCTTGGCTTGCTTCATATGGAGATTATTCAAGAACGAATCGAGCGTGAGTTTAATTTAGACATTATAACGACAGCTCCCAGTGTATCGTATTTAGTACACAAGACGGACGGCGATGAATTTTTTGTGGATAATCCGTCTCATTTACCGGAATCGACAGATATTGAATATATGGAAGAGCCTATCGTAAAAGCAGAAATCTATTCTCCGCCCGATTATATCGGTTCGATTATGGAATTATGCCAAGAAAAGCGCGGTACCTTTAAAGATATGACTTATCTGGATGCGAAAAGAGTGAAATTATTATATTCGCTTCCGCTAAACGAAATTATTTATGATTTTTTCGATGGAATCAAGTCACGTACACGTGGATACGCAAGTTTCGATTACGAAATAATCGGTTATGAAAAAAGTGATCTGGTCAAGCTGGATATATTGTTAAACGGAGAAGTCTGCGATGCTCTTTCGATGATTGTTCATAAGGAGAGGGCTTATCCGCGCGGGCGAGAACTGGCAGAGAATTTAAAAGAGGCAATCCCAAGGCAATTGTTCGAAATTCCGATACAGGCCGCGGTTGGCGGCAAGATTATTGCGCGGGAAACCGTTAAAGCGGTTCGAAAGGATGTCTTGGCCAAGTGTTACGGTGGAGACATAACGCGAAAAAAGAAGCTTTTGGAAAAACAAAAGGAGGGGAAAAAACGCATGCGCAGCATCGGTTCGGTCGAGGTTCCGTCCGAGGTGTTCATGTCGATTTTAAAAACCAATAAATAAAATTCTATGAAAAATGAAATTTTTTGTGCTGATCGTCGGCACGGGGAAGAAATTTGCCGCTTGGTTCGGTCAACGATTTTACAAAAGTATCCGAAGTTTTACTCGCCCCAGGAAGTGGAGTGGTTTGTTCGTTGGCATAGCATTGAAAGTATTTTTGCAGATATCGATCGAGGATTTGTTTATTACGTGTGCTGCGGAGATGCCGTTGTAGGAACGGTGACGGTTCGCGGTGATAGCTTATCGCGTTTATTTGTCTTGCCGTTGTATTCCCAGCAAGGATATGGCAGCGCGCTGCTGTCTTTCGCGGAAGAGAAAATTGAAAAATTATATGCGAGAGCATGGATCGATGTATCATCGCCGGCGGAGGAATTTTACCGGAAACGAGGTTATCAGGTTGAACGGGAACGTTGCGAAGAGTCGGAGGGGTTGCTTCTGCGCTGGAAAGAAATGACAAAGCTCTTGCGCGGTTAGTTTCTGCTTATGGCTAAATGATCCAATGGATGTCGAGGGAAACGTATTATGGTGAAGGTGGTATTGTTGGATTTTTACGGAACGCTTGTACACGAGGCATACGAATTTCTCAAAGAGGTGGCACAAACATTTAAAGCGGGAGGAGCAACAGCCACTTCGGAGACTATACAGGAGCTTTGGTGGAGCGAGTTTTCTGCTGCGTGTGATTCCGCATATGGAGAAAATTTTTTGACGCAAAAAGAACTCTATATCAAAACCTTTTCGAATATGGCTAGAATAACTGGGGCAAAAATTGATATTTTGCAACTGCAAAGAAAGGTGATAGATTTTTCGCTCCATTCATCTTTGATGGAGGATACGCGCCCGTTTTTAGAAAAATGTCCTTTTCCGTATTACATTGTATCGAATATCGATACAAAGGAGCTCCAACAAATTATCCGTCTCCATCGGCTGCAACCGAAAGATATTTACACAAGTGAAGAGGCGCGAGAATACAAACCGCGCTCGGGTATCTTTAAAAAAGGACTTCAAAAGTTCGGATATTCGGCAAATGAGGCTCTCTATGTTGGCGATTCATTACGCAATGACTATTTTGGCGCGAGCAGCGCCGGAATTTCCGCAATATGGCTCAATCGAAGAAATGCGGCGGTACCGACAGGGGTAAAGGCTGTGTCGGGATTGATGCAATTGTTGCTTATTTTATCTGAGGAAATATAATTTGGATAAAAATTTTTTTGATACGGTGTATGCGATTGTTGAAAAAATACCCTGCGGGAAAGTTGCTACCTATGGGCAAATTGCAAAATTATGCGGAAACCCGCGAGCATCCCGTGTGGTGGGGTATGCCTTGCATGTTAACCCGCGGCCGGGGATAATCCCTTGCCATCGCGTCGTAAATCGATGGGGGCGCCTCGCTCCCGGCTTTGCCTTTGGCGGAGCGGATGTTCAGAAAGAACTTTTAGAAAAAGAAGGCGTTCTTGTTTTTCAAAAAGAAGGTCAGTACTGCGTTGATTTGTGTGAATATCTATGGAATCATGCCGATATATAGTACTATATTACAGATAAATTGTTAATTGGAGGAGGAGATGCCTGGTCTTTACATTCATATTCCGTTTTGTCGTTCCAAGTGCCGTTATTGTGATTTTACATCTTACCCTGGAAAAATCGGATACGCCGAAGCCTATATGGCTTGTGTCTATAAAGAAATGAAATTACGTGCCCCGGAGTTGCAAAACAAAGAATTTGATTCAATCTATTTCGGTGGCGGAACCCCTTCGCTTTTGGACGCAAAGTGGATTAGCGGATGTATGAATCGACTTCGTGAATGTTATTCGATTTCTTCGGATGCTGAGGTCACGATTGAGATGAATCCTGGAACCGTTGATTTGAACAAGATTGCCGCTTATAAAAAAGCGGGAATCAACCGGTTTTCAATCGGATTGCAGTCGTCAAAGAATCGTATCTTGGAAGAGATAGGCCGTTGCCATACTGCAAAAGATTTTTTGAACGCATGTCAATGGATCGGAAAAGGCAATAAAAGCGCTGATATATTGATCGGCTTAAAAGACCAATCGTGGGAGGATATTCAGCAAACGATCGACTACGCAGTTTCGGGTGGCGTTTCGCACATTTCAATGTATGCGTTGACACCGGAGGAAGATACGCCGATTTATACAGATTATTTGAATGGGGAATTGCCTGACGAAGATACAGTGGCTGACTTTTACGATCAAGCAAAAACGTACCTCTCTTCGCTTGGTTTTTCGCGTTACGAAGTTTCGAACTTTGCGAAGAGAGGTTTTGAATCTCGTCATAACTGGAACTATTGGAGGCGCGGAGAATATGTCGGATTTGGTGTTGCAGCGTGTTCGTTTTTCGGCAATCGGCGGTTTACAAATACGCGCGATCTGGACGAATACATCAAATGTATTTTAACGGATCATTATCCTGTTGTAGCAGACGATTTGTTGTCGGAAGAAGACGCTAAATTTGAAACGGTTATGCTGGCATTGCGTACCGCGGTTGGTTTAGACTTAATCAAATATCGCAAGCAATTTGGCACTGATTTTTTCGTCGACTTTCATAGCGCGATTCAAAAAAATAGCGCATATTTGGAATGGAGCGATAATTCGATTAAAATTCGCGATGAATATTTATATGTTCAGAATACGATTATCATTGATTTTCTTCAAATATAAAATGTAGTACGTATGACATAAAACATTTGAATAGGATCATTTTAACGTGTGGCGAGGATTTTGCCTGTTTGTGCGTCGACCAGGTATGAGCGAATGCTTCCAGCCCGATCGATGAGCCCGACATAAAAATAGTTTAATCCGTCTTCATTTAATAGACGTACGTAAATTTCCCCGTTAAATATTTTACCGGAGGATAGTTGGGTAAATTTTTCATCGTCTTCGGCCGATACACGGTTCAACAATTCATCTAATAGCAAGGTATTTTCAGCACGGACGCTGGTTGCTGTAATACATAAGAGTTCGTTCTCCGTGTTTTCAGCGTCAAAAATTTGAAAAATAATTTCGTTTTGGGTTGGTTCTGGCAGAGATAACGAGCAGGAATGTGTCATGTTGACGCTGTCGAAAGCCAGTTCGCTTTGGTACGGAGTATTATTTACGCTATATTTAATCATATAAAGTTTCGTATTGTCCGGAACGGTCAGGGTCGTTTCAAAAATGTCTTGCATTGTTCCGGCATTTCCATCGGCTTCGTAGGGATATTCGCGTCGCGAAAAAGTTGCAAATACGCTATATTCGCCTTCAGTTCCTTCAAAAATTTGACTTCGATATTCGGATACATAATCGCTCCAGTTTGGAGTATGCGAGCATCCGGCAAGAAGGAGCAAAAGCGGACATGCTGTCATAACAAAGAGTAGATAAATCGTTTTTTTCATGGCAACTCCTTTTGTTTGTTTTTTTAATGTATTGTATTTTTTTCAATGACAGAAAATGAATATTTTTTTGAAACGGTTGCTTTTTTTCTGTTTCTGTGATAAAATGAGCAAAATAAAGTTCGAATCGACGGGTGATTGCGTGACGGCGCATTTCCCGTCGTTGTTCGATTTTACTAAAACCGTTTGTTTTTGTGCGAACGGAAACGGAGAGATCATTTTGGGAAAATTAATTGCAAAAACAGCTGCGATTACATTCGCCTGTATTTTGGTTGTTGCGCTCGTGTTGTTCGGAATATTTAGTCTGTTTATTCCTTCGGTAATGGTTTCTTTGACCGACCAATTGGGGATGGAGGGCCCTTGTGCTTCGTACAGCGTCGCACAATACAAGAAGACCGGTAAAATCGATGATTTGGCTGTTGCGGTAGAGCGCAGTTATTTTGCAATGCATTATGATGATGCGGCAGAATGCGGGGAAGAGCTCTTGCAGAACAACGATTTTGCAAAATATTGTACGGATCGAGATGCCTCAAGCTCTTCTGGAATTATTCAAAATTTGTCCTCGATGCAATATTTTTCGGGGATCGTTGCAGAGTCGCAATATCGGGTCGGTAAAGGTGATCTTGCCATCGATACGGCATTTTCTGCTTTGGATGAAATAGAATTTCCGCGCTTTTTGAATAACGCGGTCGTATATTTGGGAACTGCTGCGGTTGACGAAGGAGATGCTGCGTATTGTGAGCAGATTCTTTCAAGATTGGAGCAAGAATATGCGCAAGTTGAACTT
>CALVHT010000170.1 GCA_944328645.1 uncultured Clostridia bacterium | reverse complement strand
GTACCAATTTGTTGGAATAACACAGTTGCGTATAGAGAGGCGTATTTAAATAAAATTTGCGCGAGCCATCCAATTCTGCCAAATATTTTCTATCCTGGTTCGGCACGCGAGAAGAAGGCACTTTGTACCAGCCGCGCGGCTCATAACCGATACTTTCACACGTCCAGCCGTGTCCGACTGCATGATAAAGCATCCCTCTTTTTTTCAGCTCGTCGGAAATTAGGCGCACAAACGCGCGCGCTTCCTCCGGTTGCAGATTTCCCTGCGGCACAAACTCATTTCTTTCCCTGTTATACCAACGTTCGAAAAAAGTGTTACTGTCTCGAAACTGTGTAAAATAGGAGTTGAATCCATTCTTGATAGCCCAATCTATTAACCCGAGCACCGTACCGAGAGAATTTGAGCCTTCGATCGTGATCGTACGAAACCGGTACCGAGGGCGGCAGACAAGAGAAACTTTCACGGATTCTTTTCTTCGAAAAGGTATGCGTTCGCCGTCTTTGCCGGGACGGACAAAAGCGCATCCGCATTCACGGAGAAAACGGTAGACCCCGATCAGAACGCTGCGCGCATTCAAGCCGACGATCTTTCCTTCCCCGTCATGCACCTCGATCGCATATTTATCATCCAAAACCGGATCCAGTCCTGTTTCAAAAAGCGAATCCTCCACCCCCAAAACAATTTTGGGATCTGCCCCCGTCATTAAATGAAAATATCGCGTCAGTTCTTGATATGCAAACCTAATCACCCTTTCCATATTCTGCCTCCGGTAAAGCCTGTTTATAAAACCGGCGGGATTGAACCGCAATCCCGCCGCTCTTCTTGAATCTTATGCCCTTTTCTTCCTGAGTGTCAATACGAACGCCGCCAGCAACCCCGCTCCGGCAAGAACCAGGCTTCCGGCCGTGATCGAAGAACCACAACCCCCCTCTTCTGCCGCTTCTGTGACCATGACTTTAAATGTTACTTCGCCACCGTCTGTCCCGACCAAAAACTCATATTCGCCGACATCCAGTCCGCTCAAATAATCGCCGCTGATCGTCAGTTGCTTGTTGGCATAGGAATAATACTTACTCATCACGCCGCGATTATTTGCATCGACTTTTACAATGATCTGGTCTTTCGTATCGATTCCAACAATAAGATCCTTCACTTCACCCGCCGTCACGGAAAAAGATTGCTCGCCCATTAACACGGGGCTCAGATCGGGTACGGGTTCAGTTTCACCAGGATCTTCTTCGCTGGGGGGGGCTTCCGTATCTTTGTTTATCATCTGAAAATCATCGATATACACATTTGCAACCGTAGAAATTAAGCTGAGATATCCGTGCTTATTTGCAGATGTCTGCGTAATAGTCGCCCCGCCGAAATGTACGTCATCCACATACATATCAAATTCATTATCCTGCACAATCAGCTTATAGGTATGCCAATCCGCATAAATGTCCGCAATATCCATCGGCGTAAAATCACCGGTGCGATCTTCATTTTTCAAAGAAAGCTGAAGGCCAGACATCCCGAGCTGCCTGTAAGCATCCGGTCTGAATCCCGATTGGCTCCAAACGCGGCCGTTCATCATGACGCAATTCGTGCCGTTGTAACGCGTATCCTCCCCTTTTCGAGCTGCAATTCCAAACCAATAAGCCTCTCCGCCCGGAGCACAGAGGAAACGGAACGAAACTTCAAAATTCTTTACGCGGATTGCTTCGCCATTCTCGTCCTTGATCGTCAAATAGAAAAACGAACTGTTCATCGTGGCGGTATCCATATGCAGAACTTTATTTGACGGATCTTTCGGGTCTGTCACGATCGAATATTTGTCGTCCGCACCTTCCGAATCCGCATTTCCTTCTGCCGGCGGATCGATCCAACCGTTTGTCCACTTTGCCGAAATCTGTTTGCTGTCATAGCCGCTCTCCGATTCCGTTTTATAGCTTTCGAAATCCTCACTGAAATTGGGCCCTATGTATGTTTCTTCTGCTTGAACCGTAAAGCAGCCCGCTGCAAACACAAACACACCCAACCCCAAAATTGCCGCTAAAAGCGCCGAAAAAACCCTTTTCATTTTATATCCTCCTTAATCAATTACGACCAAAACTCCCTCGCCCTTAGGGATAGAGAGCTGAATACTATTCCCGCTTTTTTGCGTTTTTACCGCATCCTGGATACAGTAAGCAGAAATATTTTCGGAAAACTTTAACGTGACTTCTGCATCTTTTATCAAGGAATTTGCCGTCACATAATAGGCAACTTTATCGCGATAATCGAAACACCCGATCAATGCATCTCCGCCGGAAACGGATTCCAACAACTCGTACCCGTCTAAGATGTCTTCCTCCGGGACAGGCGCCGGACTATCCCCTGCGCAAATCACCCCGCGGTTGGCGCTCTTCATCAAAACCTCATCTACGGCAGCAATATGGCGATTCATACGGACCCCGTATTCGTAAATGTACGTTTTGTTTCCTTCGCGATCCACAAACCCGCAATTGTTTCCGGCTATTTCCAGCGGATGCCAGTAATTAAAATACTGTATTCCCTTTGCCCCGTAACTAAGCGCCGCGTTCACCTGCCACTGTAATTCGCATTCCTCCAGCTTACGAGTGTCCTCTCCGTCAAAAAAGCCAGCTTGTGCAAAAATCCAAAATGGAATATTGACCTGCTCCACGCGCCGTTTTATAATGGAAAGTTGCTTAAAAAATTCCTGTTGCACATCCTGGTTTCGACCATTGAATGGATAATAGTCCACACTGAACAGGTCCGGTTTGACCATACTCAAATAGCGGCTCACGTATTCTTCATAAGTTATAGACCCCGTTTCCTCTCCTCCGGCAGCGCCGTTTAGAAGCTGATTTTCCGACGCATACATCGGCAACATATTCACGTACATGTTTTTTCCGCTGCCGAATTCTTTGTCCCAATTTTCCTTTAAATCGGCGAGCGTCTGAAAAGAGTTCACGCCCGGTTCATCGATGATCAAATTCCCCCCGTAAGCAGGTTTCGACGTATACGCCTTAAAAAGTTCAAATAATTCGGGCTCCTCTGCCGCCGCAAGCATTCGATTATCACGCGCGAGGTAAACCATGTCGTATTTATCCGCATAATCTAACGCCTGCAAAATCAAATCGGGATAATCAATCGGCGTATCGTACAGCGCATAAATACTGTTGATCCCGCTTTCTGACATGATCTTATAGTTTTCATCCGTTATATAATTCGGGTTATTGAAATTTCCAAACGCAGGCGTTGGCGGAGCACACCAAGCACCGATCGGCATAACGTCTCGCCCAAGCTGTGGATAATAATAATACGCATATGCCCCGTAATGCTGATATTCTTCTTCCGTCATAGTTTCCTCTTGTTCCCCGTCTTCTTTTTCTGAAGGCGCGCATCCGAAGGCAGGCAACATCAAACATGCAGCCGTCAGTATCGCGATTATCGCTTTACACAATCCTCTCATATTTCCCTCCTCTATCCTTTCAATCCTCCTGCCACCGTGTTCTCCATGATCGTCTTTTGAAAAACAATAAACAAAATCATAACCGGAATAATAGAAACAATCATTGCTGCAAACAATCTCGGCCAATCAGACTGAGACGTCATCTGGTTTACGATCGACTGCAAGCCGACCGCAACCGTAGGATGCGCACGAAGATACATATACGGCGTAAAATAATCGTTCCAGTAATTGATCGCAGAAATAATCGATACGGCAATCAACGCAGGCTTGATCTGCGGCAACATGATCTGTAGAAAAACACGAAAGTCGCTTGCCCCGTCGATCATTGCCGATTCTGCATAAGACCAAGAAATGCTTTTAAAATAGCCGTAAATTAAAATAAAGTTCATGCCAAACCCACCGCTGCACAAAATGATAATACCGATATATGTATTATACAGCCCCGTGCTGACCATCAGTTTATACGTGGCCGTGAGCGTGCCGACCGTCGGGATCAGCATGGTTGCGATGGCCACCGTATAAATAATACTGCGGCCTTTGAATTTGAATTTGCTGACCACATAAGCGCATAATGTGGAAACAAAAACACTCGCAAACGTACAGCCCACAACAAGGATCACGCTATTTAAAAACATGCCGGCAAGATTTGTTCTGCCAACTTCGAGTTGAAAGGCGCTTCTATAGTTTTCGGTCAGCAACTTCTCTGGCAATCCCCAAATATCTTCAAAAAAGTCGCGATTTGTTTTAAAGGAATTGATAAACGTCCAAACAAGAGGCATCACGAGGCTGAGCCCATACAAAAAAAACACGACAAAAACGACCCAAAGAGTTATCCTTTCCGCTCTACTTTTTTTCATCCCGATACTCCTTTCGGGACGGGTGCGCGTCGGCGCGCACCCGTCTTTGCTAAACTCAATCTTCCTTCTTGCGGAGGCAGAAGAGAAGCATCGCCGTTCCGGCAATTACAGCTGCCAATACAACGCTGCCTGCCAAGGAAACCGACGCCCCACACCCTGTCTTGACACTTTCCGCAACCGTCACACGGAAAACAGCTGTCTGGGACTGGTATGTTACGGTAATTTCATAGGTTCCTGCTTTTTCGCCGTCGAACTTGGAAGTATCGACCGTATAATCGGCGGCCGCCACCGTCTTTTCCGTCCCGTCGCTCATTTTTGCCATGACGACCATTCCGCTCAGATCCAGCGTTTCGCCTACGGTATACTGCGTTTTGGAAGGCGGCGTAACCACAATTTCGCGCAAAGTAACTTCGGATACTTCGATCCTTACTTTACCCGTTGCCGTGTAAATCGAAGCGTCACCCACCGGAGAATACCAGCCGCCCAACACCCAATCGTTGATCGTGACGGTGTATGAAATTTCAATCGCCTCATTCGGTTTTGTCTCCGGAGCTGTATATTCGTATGTGCCATCCGCATTCAACTTGAAATTGTCTCGATCGATGGGAGTAAAAACAGCCGTTTTATTCTTCATGTCTCCCAAATCAATGCTGCCCGTCTCTTTTCCACCGGCAGACACCATGATATTTGTATCCGACAAGGTTTTTTCCACACAGGTGTAGTTTTCCGTTTCGTCCGTATTGATCAGAGTAATATTATCAATATCATAATTTCCGTTAGCCGTACACTGAATGCCGACATGTCCATAGGTATCGATCTCCGAAATCACCGCTTTGGGTGTTTCAAGGACCGATATATCCTCGTCTTCCACAATTCTATATGCAAGCGAAAGGGTATTATCCCGTGCGGTCAGGCGAATTGTAATCGTCTTTCCGACCAAATCCGTTTCCTAGAGATTTTTCGGGGCCCAAACGCGAGTAGAACCGTCATCAAATTTCGCATTGGTAAGGTCAATCGTTCCCGGCCCGAGGTAAATCATTTTTTGTCCCTGCGCACTGAACATTGTATCCGCATTTTCCATCCCGAACGTGATCCCCAACCAGGTAGACACGGCTCGTGTCAGATTTCCGTCATCATTTTCCTGTCCTTCCCGTTCAATGTAAGGAACATCAAACTGTAAAACAAAGTTTTGGAACTTTTCTTTGGAAGTAAACATCGATCCGTCTGAAGCATTAAAGAAACTCAGTTTCCCATCCGTGACAAAGATTCCGCCATCCGTGTAACCGGGGGCCGAGGCCGAACCCGTATGCCAAACTGTTTCGTCGATATCGTTGAGCGATGTCATCCCATCAAAGTTAATTGCGGCCGATTTCGCATTATTTTGAATATACTCTCCCGCTACACGCACGTAAATATTATCGACTTGCACATTCTGCGCACCTGCAGACGATGCATATGCAAACAATCCAAACGGCGTGTTTTCGACCGAAGCCGAAACGGTTGCTCCGACATATGTCGCATTAAAAACACCTTGCCCATAGGTTATTCGGATCTGTCCCTGCGCAGGAGTCACTTCTTGTTCCGTTTTTATCGTCGTGCCTTCCCAAATCGCAAGATAATATTTTCCGTCTTTACAATAAACGCCTGCAGCAACCGTATCTGCTCCATCCGCCGCCGCATCAGCCTGATCAATGCCGAAAACAAATTTTGCAACGCCGCCTGCCATCGACGCAGTATTCAAATCAGCGCTTGCAGAAAGCGCCGTTCGTATTCTCGGATCGACTTCGGGGATCTCTTGTTTTGACAAGAGCGTTCCGCCGTTTTCGCCTGATACGATATACGCCGCACTTGTTACCCAACCCTGTATATCCGCTTGGTTGGACACGAAATACTCGGACAACCCGGGCGTCTGGGCCGTATCGTCCACTATGTCCCAGGTGATTGCACTCTCTTCCACGGTATCTGCAACTGCCGCATGTCCTACTTTAAAATACCCAAAGACTGAAGTGACATTCGCTTCTGCGCCCGAACCACTGAAAGCGACGCCCAAATATCCGTTCCTGTCTCGCTGTGTTTCCCCGACGTCCTCCGCCTTAACCTGCGCAACTAAGGCACCGTTTTGGTACAATTTTTGCGCGCCGTCGGGATAAATGACCACTCTCGTGACCGCAGCCCGCGACCATGCAACCCAACGCGTTCCTGTCAGATCGGCGTTATAAACAAAATTGTTGACTTCATTGCCGCCGAAAAACATCTGACTGGTTCCGTAAAAACAAATCGCGTTTTCCAACGTCAGATCGGTGCTTTCTGCGCCGTAAGTGATTCCCCAGTAACCGCCTTCCACGTCGATGCTCTTCAAGTCATATTCCACTACGAGCACATCCGTGTCCGCCACCGTCACTTCTTCTTTTGTAGAGACTGATTTTTGATGGTAAATCCGATAATTGATGGATGGTTCCACATTGATAAGAGAGATACCGTCGGCCGGGGTTTGCCAAATTTCACTGCTCAAAACGCCAGAATTAAAATCTTCCCGTATAAAATCGGTATAACTTCCGACAGACGCCGATGCCCCCAAAGCCGCCGCCCCGATCGAAATCGCTGCTGCAAGCGCCAATGTAGCGCAAGACAAAACTTTTTTGTTCCTCTTCATACTTCCTCCTTATTTTTATGGTTAAAAATCCACCTGCGGGGTGATTTTTTCCATTAACCATTTAATCAATTGCACGATCGGAATTCCGATAATGCTGAAAACAATCCCGGCCGTCGCCGCTTCTTCCAGGCGATTGTTGTTCACCATGTCAACGATATAATACGCTATGGTATAGGTGGTCCCATTCGGCCCGCCGTTCGCCAAAAGCATGGGTTGCAAAAAGAGCGTAAAGACCACCATACTGCCGGTGATAAACAAAGTCGATATCGTAGGAAAAATCAAAGGCACCACGACCATAAACAATTCTTTCCGCATGGGTATGCCGTCTAATCTCCCCGCTTCAAGCACTTCTTCTGGTATGCGTGTGATCGCGCCCGTTAAAAGCACAACGTTATAACCGATCCCCGCCCACAGGCAATACAGAAAAATCATACCCTGCGTCAGTCCGGGCGTACCAAAAAATCCGTTGGGCGGAATCAACGACTCCCAGCCAAGCGCCTGCAGGACTTTAACGACCGGCCCGAATTGCGTGTTGAACATAAACGAAAAACACATTGTCAGAACAACAATCGAGATAATAGACGGAAAAAAGAACACGACCCGAAATACCCTGTGCGCAAATACTTTTTTAAACAGAAAATAAGCACAGACGACGGAAAGCGGCAACAAGATAAAATTGTTAAAGGGCAAATACAAAATAGAATTCACGATCGCATGCCGCAACGTGGCCGAAGAAGGCAACGCGAAATTACGGAAAAACATTTCGTAATTCATAAACCCTACAAAAACATTCTTCCCTTCCGTAAACGAAAACCGCTCGAAAGATATGACAAATGTATTGATGTTGATGTAAAGCCAAAACACCAAAAAATGCAACACCGGATAAGCAAGCATCAGTGCAATAAAGATTTTTCTTGAACGAGGCATGCTCAAATTGTTCTTAATCTTTTTCTTGCGCACCAACGGCTCATCGATTTGCTTTACGCCTGAAATTGTTCTCTCTTTCTGCATAGTACACTCCTTGCTTACTGCAACGGTATGATGAACGCCCCGTTCCCGGCCTCCATTTCCAGCGATAGCTTACCACCCTTTGCTTCTACGACACTGCGCTCTCCGTCCCTATACAGGACTACCGAAGAGGTTCCTTTCATTTCAATTTCCGCCGTACAAACCTGATTTTCTCCCGGGTCGGTAAAATTAACGACCATGAAAGCATCGTTGCCCCCATTATCCTTGAACGCGCCAATGATCACGTCTTGGTCAGATTTTACCGAACGGATCCGATCAATCGACTGAAGCGGATGCTCCATCATATTATACAATCGGTTCTTTGTGTTCTCTTCGCCGAGAACGGGCATCAACCCCTGCCATTCGTAATTGAGATAAACATGATCAAACTTCAATATCTCGCGGTTAATCTTTTGGCCGGCATACCACACCGGCGTCTTTTCCCCGTATTCGGTAACGCAGGCAGACTTAGCCACATTATCGCCCTGCCCAGGAGGCGTCCAGTAACAGAAATATTGATACCCCTGTGCACCAAAAGCCATACTACACAAAACTTGCCAGCGTAACTCCTGCTCCGTCGGACAACGGGTTGCGTTATCATAACTCATGGCCTGCAAAAACGTCCAAAACGGCACGCCCGCATCCCGCGCTTCTTCCGCGCAAACTTCTAAATTGAATAAATAATCGACGGTAAGCGATCCGTTCCCCCAACCGTCCACCAAAAGCGGATAGTGGTCATAGGACAAGAACTTGACGCCCGTTTCATCCAAGAAACGACGCACATAATTCTCCCGATAGTTTTCCGTATCACTGATACCCAATTGATTGGGCATCGCATACGTTGGAAAGAGATTGACATAAAAATCTTTTTCAGGGATAAATTTATCCCAACCTTTCCGCATCGCCGTGATCTCGGCAAAAGCTGCCGTCGACGGTTCGTCCGTCGCCATGATCCCCGCAAACGAATCATAGGCAAGGTATTTCCCAAAAACCTCGTCAAACGTCGTCTGGTCGGCTTCTTGCAATGCAACGCCCGCCGCAAAATCTCGAATATAAAATCCTATGCCCGCTTTTTCCGCATAACCCAACGCTCGTTCATTTGCGTTCTTTCCATCGATCGTCATACCCCAAGGCTCATACAACCCATAAATAGTATTGATCCCGAAATCCGCGATGTCATTATAATTCTCTTGCGTGCAATAGTCCGTTTCGCCCTCTTTTTGCGCCGGCGGAGGCGATACCCAACCACCGATATGCATCTGCAACGTATCTTCATACGAATTATAATCAGGCTCTTCCTTTGTGTAGTCTCCTTCCTTGCCCCCACAACCCACGATAGGCAAAAACATGCATAGAGCAAGCATCGTAGAAATTAATTTTTTCTTCATCTTTTCCCCTTTTATTTACATATTGACGATCTGCTGCCATTCGCTCCACTTTTGGCTAACGTACGAATTCATCTCCGCGTACAGGTCCGAGGCTTTCTCATTGTCCAAAATCATTCTGGAATACGGCGTTCCGGTCCCCGGCCACTTGCTCACAAGATTTTGCCAAGCAAGAACGCTTTGCGAAAACTCATAGACGGTCACACTGTTTTCATAAATTTCCAAACAGGATTTCTGGAAATCGCTCAACCCATCCACTTCGAGCGGATTATACTCGAACGGTCGAGCGGATCCCGTTTTTTGCGTATAAAGCAAGGTCATGTCTTTCGTATGAATAAACTTTAAAAATTTCATAACGCCTTCCAGATTCGGAGCATTTTTCGGCACGATAAAGAAATCGCCCGCCTGCGACGCGTTGATCTGAATCGGGTTCCCGTCCGAATCCGTCTTTGCCCCGTTAATGAACGGCGTAGGCATCATCAACATCTCGAACCCTTCGGGGATGGATTTACGCATTTCCGTTTCCATCCAGCTCCCCATCGGAATCATAGCTGCCTTGCCCTGCAAAAACGCCATCTGTGAAAGGATATGCGAGTCACCCATGGCACCCGAGTAACTGTTCTTTGGCACCCCGTCTGTGCCCACTACCAGGTTTTCAAAAACTTCCAGCGCTTTTAGGCGACCTTCCTGTTGAAATCCTTCTACCGTCTCATATTTGAAAAATTCGGAATATCTCTCCGCCCCTTCGTACTGCGCCCACCAGGTTTGCACAACAAAATCCCAATAGGAAATCACCTGTCCGCCCCACGCGAACGGCGCAATATCGTTGTTTTTATCTGAATCTTGATTGACCGGCAGTGCGTTGATCGTATCGCAAAGATCATACAGATCGTCCACCGTTTTCGGAACTGTCAACGAATACTGATCGAAAATCGCCTTGTTGTAAATAAAGCCCGCGGCACTGTCATTCCATGGGATCGCATAATACTTTCCGTTGACTTTACCGAAATTCTCCGTACCCGGCCGCATAAATTCTAAAAGCGTCGTACCCTCGTCGTCCACGGGAGCTTCATAAACCTCCCCCAAGTCGGCGAGCAACCCGCGCGACGCCCACTGTTGCCAATTGGTCGTAAGCCCAAAAAAGAGATCCGGAATTTCGTTATTCGTACTCAACCGCGTATTGATTTGCCCCGTCATCTGGGGATCCCCTTCCAACTCAAACTCCCATTCTTCATCCGGATAAGCGGCTTCAAACTCTTCGATCCACGCCTCCAAATATTCTCTTCCAAATCCCGTTTCGGCAAAAGCGATCCAAATATGATTAGGATCTCCGCTTTTTTCAAGATTGCCGCAACCGACTACGGTGAATAAGCATGCAAAGGCAAGAATTGCCGCAAAAAATTTTTTCATACGTTTCCTCCTCTTGGTTTGGTTGGTTATAGTATAACCCAGGTCTTCCATTTTGTCAATACCTTTTTTAAACTTACTTTAAAAATATTTTTAAACTCAATTTAATATATTGACAGACTAAGTCGATTGTGTTATCATAGAAAAAAACAAAACAGAGCTACGAAACTTATGAAAAATTTTTTTAGACAAATTGCCTCGACCGCTGTTCTGATCACAACACTTTTTGTTTCCTGTTTCGGATGCGCGTCTGCAACCGAAAACATTTTTGCCTTTGATGGCGACTTTAAACAAATCCGCCCGTTTTGCGAAGGTTATGCCGTCGTTTCCGATCAAAACGGCGAAAAATTGATCGATACGCAAGGAAATACCGTTTTAAAAGAGGGCTACGATCAAATTTTGGGTGTTTCGGAGGGGCTTATCGGCGTTGAAAAGGCTGGGAAATACGGTTTTTTAAATCTTGACGGCTCGACCGCCATTCCTCTGCGGTATTACTCGGCCGTCGACTTTTCAAATCATTTTTCAAGGATCACGCTTCGCCACGGCTACGGGATGCAATTCAATTTTATTGACAAAGAAGGGAATGAACTGTTTGATTTTGCCGAAGGATCTAACATATGCCGTTTACAAACGTATTCGGGTGAAAGTGTAACGGTAGAAATTTCCAACACTGTTGACTTCAATGATGAAGTTGCCGCCATCGCGGATCAACGGCAAATTTGGGCAATTATCAATACAGATGGAATTCTTTTAACCGATTTCATCTTTCAGGAAATACATTCATTTTCCAACATGCTTGCAAAATGCAGGGATATGCAGGGAAACTTAATTTACGTAAACACATGGGGAAAAACCGTTTTTTCACTCAACGCCGACGACGGTTTTTCGTGTAACTCAAATCGTATCCGTTTTATTCGCGGCGGGCTTTTCGGCTTTGCGGACGATCAGGGAGAAACTATCGCAGAGGCAATGTATTCTGCCGCTTCCGATTTCGGGAGTGACACTCCTTATGCAATCGTTTCCGATGCAAGAGATGTTGCCTATGTGATCGACAAAACTGGAAAAACCGTAAAAATACCAGCCAGCGTTTCCGAATTTTATTCTTTTTCGGACGGGGTGGCGGTATTGCGACTCAGTGATAACTCCTATGCTTATGTCGATACGCAAGGACGGATAAGCGAACAACGTTTTTCTTATGCCGATACCTGCGCCGACGGTTTATGTCCTGTGCAAAAAGGGGAGGAATTCGGATACTTTAAGAAAGCACACTTGACTTTCAAATAGCTTTTCGTCTATTGCCAGCACATCCCTTCAGCCCCTCGAACAGAATTTTTGATTGGCAACTTTACCGAAAAATCCCCCGAGCGCAAATATTTGCGCTCGGGGGATTTTTTTCTGTTCCGTTTTGTCTGTTCCTTTGGAATTTTCATCGTCAAACAAACTCTCGCCGGTTGGATTTAGGCAAATCCTTAAACCGGATTGATCATTGGGCTGGGCGGCGTATCCAAATTCCGTTTTTCGTACGTTTCCGGAACGGGAATTCCGCACAACCGCTCACGCAATACATATATATAGTGAAAAACCGTCTTATAATAGCTGACGAGAATGCCTTCGCCCGACCGATCTACCAAACAATGGGATGCTATACGCAGATACTCTTTCGCTAGGCGCAACGCACGGGCAAAAACAGCTCTCTTTTCTTCGGACGCTTCCGCGCTTTTCTTTGACGCAAGCACATTCAAAGGCATCAAAGCTTCAATTACTCGGACATGACAGATCCCTGCATTTAAACGGTTTTTCCAAAACATACGCATTCTATCCCCTGTATCGTTTTGCGGACAAAAATCCGATACAATTTGCAAGGCTTTTTCAAGACGCGACCTGTATTCCAACAATTTCTGCTCGTTGTACAATGAGATATATCCCAAATAGTTCGCATCCGAATTATACCAGCAATACACTGCACAAAAACCGATGTTGGGTAGCTCGTCCCTGGCAAAATCCTCCGCGCGGGAAATCGCTGCAAACAACGTTCCTACTGCCCCCTTTGGCAGGCCGCAGAGTCGACTTACCTCGGAAAAGAACGCGTCGGGCTCTGTTCCGAAAAGCAACAGTTTTGCGCAATACGCTATAGAAACGGCATTTTCCGCGTTGCGCCAATGATTGTATGCGACTTCGGGAATCTGCTGCCCGGAATTTTTTTCCTGTAACAGTCGTAAAATTTCGAAATTATGACCGTTTTGATCCTGCGGCTGATACATATTGCCGTCAAATTCGATCCAACTGTAAACGGCAGGAAGTTTTTCTCCTTTTTCAAGCAATTCTGCCATGTTCTGTTTTACGTATCTTGCGCCGTGCGCACATAAAAAAGAATGAGGAATCCCCGCATCACGCAAAATACTTCGGCACAGCCGAAGAGTAGGCATGCTAGTCGCATAAACAAGAACGCGGCAATCTTTGTTGCGCCCGACCGCATCCATACATTTTTTCATTTCCTGTACGGTCAAAGGCATCTGACAATCTTTCCCGTCTATCCATTTTTTGTTTTTTTCAAAGACATCTTCGTTGTAGAGTTTTATGATCTGTTCACGCAACTGAGCCGCTGGGATGCATGCAGACGTATCCCAGCCGCATCCACATTCCTGCGTCGCCAATTCAACGACATCCACCTGCGGATACGCTTTTCGTATCCAGGAAATCATCCGATCGATCTCCTGGTCGTCCGCATCCCGCACTTCAAAAGAAAACACAATGCGCATACCATATGCTTTGCACTCTTCCATAATGGAACGCAACCAAAATACCGCATAGGCAGACAACTTTTCTTCGTCGTTAAAATAGACTTCCGCTTCTTCAATGCAATAATAATGAAAGTTATTTACGCAATTTTTTAAATAAGCGATGTTCGCAACGGGCTGCACCTCCCCATAAAAAAACTTCCCCGCCAAAAGTTTTTTCCCCGCATAAGTACCGCAATAAAACTGTCCGGGATAGCTGTGAAAGGTAATGCTGTTATAACGCAGACGCGCCAAATTACGCACATAACGCTTTGCTTCGTTTAAAGAATAAGAGCTAATATCCATGGGAAAATTCAGGTGCTGACGAATACCACGATACAAAACAGACGGGGTAACCTGTTTTTTGAAAGGCTTGGAAAAATCCGCCTCCGAACAAATCTCTTCCCCCGAAATTCCGAATCGAATCCCGTATTCTTCCAGCGCCGTATAAACGCCGCACAACACCTCGCTCAACCCTTTTCCCGAAATTTTTAGGTTATGCCCATCCGAACAAACGGAATAGCTTCCCTCCGGCAACTCTTTTTTTTGCAAAGTGATGGTAAAATTCCACGATTTTGTTCCGACCTCAGAAACATTTCCGATCGCTTTTAAATAACACTGCAACTCTTCTTCTGCCTTTTGTAAACCTTCTTCCGATCGAATTTCTATGCGATAATCCATAAATCATATCCTCACTTATTTTTTTCGGGAAGCTGCGTGTCAAGCCGCTTTTCTTCCTGTTTCGATTCGCCATACGTCAATATTGACGGCTCATCGGAAAAGTCTATCTGATAAATATTCACTGTACACGGTTCCAGGCTGCGAAAGAGAACTTCCGCCTGGACAAATTCTTCCCGTTCCTGCGAAGAACATGGCAATACTGACATATCGCCTCCATAAACCCGTTTTAGCTCCACGCAATAACCGCTTTTTTCTGTCGGCATCGGCACGCAATCGCAAGTCTTTCCTCTGTTTAAAGGGGCAAAACGAAACACTTCGCCGCGCGCATTACGTACCGCTATCCCGTAAAATGTTACGCCCTGCACATCGGCTGCCATTTCCAAAATCATATAATCAAAATCTGCAAGATGATTTTGTTGCCCGGAAAGACAAATATTCGGCGATATCCCGAAAAAGAAATAATCCCGATTTTTCGGCTGTCCCTTAATTTTTAAACCTTGACGCGTATACACGATGCGGCAGGACGCCCCGTAAATCTTTCCGTTTTCCCAACAGGGATACAGACGACAAGTTCCCACATTATATCCGAAACAATTTTCACGAACATATCTTTGCCTTAAATCCCAATACGGCGGAGAAAAATAATATCCTTTATGAATGCTCCCTCTTTCGCTTCGAAACGGCAACAATGCCTCTCCCGTTTTCAGGCGAACATTGCATGCGCTTTGATCCTGACAAAAAGCATAGGTCATATGGACCGGTCGCTGCACATGCGGTGAGAAAAGCCTGATCATATCTTTCCCGACAATTTCTGCCCGTGCAGGAAAATATTTTCCGTTTTCTCCACAGATCGTAAATCCTCCCAGCGTTTCCTGTGCAGACAAACCCGTTCCCGCGTCTGAAACGAAACAATAAATTGAGGCACCTTCTCTCCGCACCGATGCAACGGAAGGAAATTTTTTTTCGTTCATGAGAACTTGCACGATTGCTTTTGCAACCGGCTCTTTATTGACGGTGTGTATGGGATGGTAATACAAATCCCCGTCTTCGATCAGCCAGCGAGGCTCTGCACAGTACGTAGGAATGGCATAGTACTTTTCTATCTCGTTTTGAAGTTCAGATATGCTTTCGTTCACGTACAGATATCCGAATCTGTCTCCATAAGGATAATATTCTGGAGCTATCTGCACCGCCAAAAACGGAATGTTTCCGAACAGCTTCCGATAATGGATTACGATTCGCCCCAATTCAAGTTTGAAATATCGCGCATGCTCATAATCAAAAGCCGAACTTTCCCCCAAATACCAAATGATCGCACGAAATTTCAACCCTGTCAAGGGCGCAATTTTTTCATTGTAGACTCCGCTTAACTGCGTAAAATTCCGTTCTCCGCATCGATTGTATTCGGATAGCGCTACATACCGCCCTGCACGCAGCAAAAAATTTTTCAAATCCGCATCTTCTTCCGCGATCTCTCGCGGAAGATAACTTTCCACGGACAGCCCGCCCATGGAAGTATCGACGATTCCTACAGGCATACCGGTCCTTTCGTACAGCAAAACCGCACTCATGACTCCGATTGCAGAACACGACATAATTTTTTCGGAATCCTGCGTAATATATCCATACTCTCTTTTTAATTCCCTCTGCGGCATCTTGGGACGGGTGAGCTCCGAAAGTTCCACAGCGTCTTCCTGCAAGTGCAATACGGATACGCGGCAACGCCGCACCCGCTTTTCAAACTCCTCGCGTTTTTCGACCGCGGAAAGACAATACGAAAGATTGGATTGCCCAGCCAGTAAAAACACATCCCCAAAGCAAACGTCCTGTATTTCGACCGAGCCCGTCGCACAGTCCGCACGCAAACGATATTTTGCATCCCCGCCCGAAACCGCATCCAAACAAACACAGAAATACCCTTCCGCATCGCTGTCACAAGACGCACAACGGCGAGTATCTCCCGTCAAAGTGACCGTCACCTTGCCCTGCGCGCCTCTGCCCCAAACGTTGATCTTCTCATCCCGCTGCAAAACCACCCCGTCACGAAATACACGGGCAAATTGAAACTCTTCCATTGCAGATCAATTCCTCCGCATACGGTCAGAAAATGTAAAAAGAATACGACTGACCAATCGTGTCAAAAATTCTCCACCCTGTAAAAATGAACTCATACAACCACCTTTATCCTCTTTGGAAAATACCGTTTTCAAAACGATCCTCCTAAACAGTCTTCTTGCTTTTTCCTTTATTGGCGGCCCGCCGTATTGCAAACCATTTTTCAGCGGATACTAAAATAAAAATACCGTTGCCGCAGCCGTTTCTAGCCACCATCGCCGATATTGACTCCCTCGGTGTTTTGCATAGGCGGGCGATCTTCTTTTGCGACGCATACCTCGAAAAACGACATAAAACTGCCTTTTATCCTTTGCAATCTGCTATCCCCGATCTTTCCCAACGCAAAATTTTATATTATATTTTAAACTGACTTTAAAAATTTATTTTATTATATCATTCTCTTTCCAGCGTGTCAATATCTTTTTATTCTTTCTTTACATTTTTTAAAAATTGCTCTCTTTCAAAACCACCCGATTCTTTTCAAAAACAGCGCGCTTTTTAAACACAATTATTTGATCTCTAACCGTGTCTCTTCACCTTTTTAAAAGACGTTATAACGCGAGCAGCTGTTTGCGGCATTATTCCGACAGTCCGTTCACTTACCAAATGGGAGAATCTGATGATGAAACCTTTTTTAAATCGGATTCACCAACAATTTTTCATTTACGTTTAAAACAACTATCGGAAAAAAAATATCAAAAAAATTTTTTTCTATTTCCAACAAAATGCCTTTTGCTAAAAAATCTATTTATGAGTGGATGCGAACTGGAACATTACCTTCATTGGAATACCTATTTGCTTTGGCAAAATATTTCAATGTTTCAGCCGATTATCTACTTGGCAGAACTGACGATCGAAATTGATGATATGTTTAGTCATCCAAATTATTATTTGTTAAGACAAAACTTTCTTTAACTTAATAATAAATATACGGGTTCAACGCCCACTTTTTGTAAAAACGGTTAAACTACTGCATAAAAAACAAATGGGTTCTGTCATTCCGAAAAAACCTTGTTTCTATCCGTAAAACAACAAAAATCCTTGAAAAACTTATCGTTTTTCAAGGATTTTTTTGCTCGCAGCATTTTTCACCGCGAATCATGGTGCACCTACGCATTTTATATCCGAACTTTTTGCGCTTTCCAACTCGGAAAGCGTTATCGTTTCCGTTCCGTCCTTGTAATTGTATGTAAAAGTTATCCTGTCGTCATACACATAGATCGCATTGATAAAACCGTC
>CALVHT010000169.1 GCA_944328645.1 uncultured Clostridia bacterium | reverse complement strand
GATGGCGATGCTTTGTGCGGTGTTGATCGCCTCCAAAGCCTTTTTTGTAAATTTTTGTGCGTTCATAATCAGTCACCTCCTTAAATCAGCAAAACTCCGCTGTTGAGATATTGCAGGTATCGGCTTTCGATATCTTGCGTGTCCGAAAATTGGCCGGCCAAATAGGACTTGAGCATCTCGTCAAACGTGGCGATATATTGGCTGATTGCGTTTCCGATTTGCTCTTCGGTGTAATCGGAATCATTTGGAACGGCAAAAGTGCGCAAGAATCTTCCGTTTTCGAGTCCATATTGAATGGCATCTTTCGCAAAGAAATGTTTGATATAAATATTTTCCATCTGAATCCATATTTTGAAAAAGCGTGTCAATTCGACCAAAAGAGAGGAGGAAGTCGTACGGAAAATAATTTTTAACTGTCCGATCGTTTGGCTTGGCGTGCGATACATTTCGACCTCATAACGGATTGTGGGGCGATAATGGTATTGCAAAGAACTTTTGATCGACATCGTCATGTCATTCGGCTGTGAGAAAAACATATAATCGTCGCGGTGGCCGATCAGGCCTTCGATGATATCGAATATGTTTTGCACATGTTTTTCGGGGGTCGTCAAAGAGACATATTCCGCAAGAATTTGGTTGACTAAGTTGGATCGGTTGGTGTTTTTTTCTTCGGCCAAGCGGTCGATTTTTTCAATTACGTCTTCCGCAAGCATCAAACTATACATAATTTTTTTCATCGTTTTACCTCCCGCTTTCGATTGTCTAATATTATACACGTTTTTTTAAATTTGTCAATAATTTTATATAAAAATAAATCCAAATTTTAAAACAAGGACAAAATGCTTGTATAAAAGGACAAAAAAGGGTATACTTTCGGAACATAAATATAGTATTGCATCGCGGAGGGATCATCATGCAAGATATTCGAGAATCTGTCTTTTCGGCCGAAAGCATTCTTATTCGAAAAGACGGAGCAAAAAGGAGGATTTGGAAAGAAAGCGACTCGTTTGAGAAATTGACACAAGCATGGCAACGCATGACGGCGCAGGCAGCCCAAATGCCTGCGTTTGGGGTAAGTTTGGATGCCTTAACGCGTCAGGAGTATGTAAAAGGACTTTGGATCGAAATGTTTTTTGCTAAGGATCAACTCTGTTGGGAAATGCCGTTTTCCAGGCTTCTTATTCCGCTCGTTAAAAATTCCTGCGGATTTAATTTGATTCGTTATAGCGGAGGAGAGTATGGCGGGCGGTGTTTTTATTTGGATCTGCGAGGAGAAACGACGGATTTGTTTTGTGCAACGGTTGAGTCTGTCTATGCCGAATAGTTCGAAACAAACGGCCCGAACCGTGTGATTGCGGTTCGGGCCGTTTTTTGTATATTAAAACCCGCGGATAGTCCGCGGGTAACGAAAAGCTTAAGCGATGAGTGATGAAATAAAAACTCCTTTTGATATAATGAGGTTGCGACCTGGCAGTTGCAACACAAAAATCAAAAGGAGGACATCCAAATGGATGACGTAAAAAGTTTAGCACAAGGTAAATAGGATTGGGGAAAATCCCCAGGGACAATTGACACATACGAAATGGAATTGCAAGTATCATAATTGTGTTTGCTCCCAAATATCGCAGCAAAATATTTTATGATGAACATAGGTTAGAAGTGCGAGAGATATTAAGAAAACTTTGCGAATGGAAAAGAGTAGAAATCATAGAAGCCGAAGTATGCCCGATCATATTCATATGTTGATATCGATCCCGCCCAAGATGAGCGTATCAGGATTCATGGTGTTTCTGAAAGGCAAGAGCAGCCTTATGATATATCAAAGATGGGACATCATGAAATTCAAGTACAGGAATAGGCAATTTTGGTGTCGCGGATACTATGTTGACACAGTAGGGAAAAACGGGAAAGCGGTACAAGAATATGTTCCAAACCAATTAAAGACGGACCAAGAAGCAGATCATCTGAGTATATTTGATTCGAGAGACCAGAGACCCGTTGACGGGTAACAAGTAACCAATGCGTGGCTGGTAGGCCAACAAAAAAAGCATTTGCGTTATGCCAGTGAACAAGGGCTATGCCTGAAAAATACTCATCCGCGAGCATAGCACGTGGATGAGTATTTTTATAGGCAGAAATTCAGCACTTTTAAATCAAAAACTCTCAAGTCAATGAGGATTTAAGCAATAAAAATATACGAAGACAAGACGGCTTAAAGTTTCAACGTGGCAAACGAGTACCGTAACGCTCAAAAAAGCACGTTTTCAGACATCGCGACTACGAAAAAACTTGAATTTTCTGCTCCTTAAAAATTCATTGCCGTCGTTCGACCGACATCGTACGGTCATACCTTCTCTTTTGCGACCTGCGCGGCCAGATTGGCGGTGTGCTGTTGTATCTGTTCGGGCGTTTCGTCAAAATCGTATTTAATCCACTGATAGATCACGCCGAAAAAGCCATAGACGAAAAATGCTCGCACATACGCATATTGTCTGTCGTTTTTCCATTCGGACAGTTCGTCAAACGCTTTCATAATGGCAGTAATCAGTCCGTTGCGGTACATAATCCGAAACAGCGCTTTGTTCTCATAGACAAAGGAAAGCAGAACTTTTCCCCAATCTCTGTTTGCATCATCTTTATGCTTCTCATAATAGGACTTTGCTTCGTATACGATTTTGAAAACGAGCAATTCCTCTTTACTGTTTTTTTGTCGAAATAGCGATAATAAGTCGTTCTGCCTACCCCCGCCTGTGCGCAGATCGCATTAATGTTTATCGAATCGTACGGTTGCATTTCCATAATTTTATTTAATGCGTCCGCAAGACATAGTTTTAAAAATTTGGTGCTTTCTGCCTTTTTCATACGATACAAAACACTCCTTTTTGTTCCGCATACGCCGCGTTTCCGTTATTTTAAATTAATATTATTGACAATAATAGAGCAAGACCAATTACTGATGTCAAAAACAGACGAAGAACTCATAGGACAACATCTTTACATTGAAAGAAGCAATAAGGAATGCGTGGACACAAACTGGTATTCCGCAGATGGTGGTGAAGAAAAACGCCCGCTCGTAATAAATCTTCATGGCGGCGCATTTATCGCAGGAGACGCCGATGCTTTGGATACACAGAGCAACAGAATATCGCAAAGCTGGAATGTAAACGTTTCGACCATCAACTACAAACTTTTAAAGGACAATAAATACGACAAGGATTACGTTGTACAAGAAATTTTTGATACGGTTCAATATTTTATAACCAATGCAGAAACTTACGCAGTGGATGTTGACAATATTTTTCTTATGGGGTACTCTGCCGGCGGGTACTACGCAATGGCAAGCACGCTGAATTTAACAGAAAACGGTATCAATATCAAAGGACAGATATTGTGTTACGCATATCACGGCAATATGCCCGAAACATTTACAAACATGTCCAAAACATATAAAGATAAAGTTCCGCCCGCATTATTCGTTCTCGCCGACAAAGACTCTTTCAGTACCGATTCGCTTCAATACGAACAAACCCTGAGAGATTATGGAATAACGACCGAAGTAAAAGCCTATAAAAACGTATTGCACGGTTTCATCGAGCAGAACAATCCCGAATATGATCGCTTGCACAAAATCAGCTGCATGGCAAAATCTGCCGAAGCAGAAAAAGTTGCAAGAGAAGCTGAAAATCATATCGGAGCTTGGATCGATAAGCTTGCAACGACAAAATAACTTAATGCTTTTGGATTCTTATAAAAAATCCACCATTTGCACAACGCTATCAGTGCAAAAGGTGGATTTTTTCATTATGCCCCGAAAAAATTATCCTCTTTCAAGACCAACTAGATTGTCAACGTGGTGCGGATGACAGAATTTGAACCTCCAATGTTGCCCACCGGATTCTAAGTCCTGCGCGTCTCCCAATTTCGCCACATCCTCGCAAAATAAAATTTTACTGAATAATTTTACTATAAAAAATAAAAAAATGCAACGGTTCCTTTGTAATCTTTTTGGAAAATATAGAAAAAAATAAAAAGAGAGCGGCTCGCCTCACGGCGAGCCGCTCTCCTAAAACAAATGAGAAAAAATATGGGTAGTGAGTATGATCAAATTTATATAATTGCGACTTTTGATAGACACTTCCTCAAAATTTGTCCTAATTATAGCGCTGTAAGTTTTTTTTGTCAAGTTGTTTTCATCAAATATGAAAATAATGTCGAAAAATAAAGATACGAGAAGAATTCCAGGATGCATGTCAGAATGCTTGCAAATTGAGACGATAGGCGCTACAATGAAACAGATCCGTCAGGCCATCTAAAACTTGACGAGATGAGATAAAAGCAACAGGAGAAAAAGATGTTTCATGTGGTTTTGGTTGAGCCGGAAATCCCACAAAATACCGGCAATATTGTGCGTACATGTGCGGCAACCGGATGCTGTTTGCATTTAATACGTCCGTTGGGATTTGAGGTGTCGGATAAATATTTAAAACGTGCAGGATTAGATTATTGGGATTATGTCGATATTTCTTATTACGATTGCATCGATGATCTTTTCCAAAAATATCCGACCGCAAGATTTTATTTTTTTTCGACAAAAGCGGCAAAGGTTCATAGCGACGTTTGCTATCAGGAAGGGGATTTTCTTGTATTCGGAAAGGAAACAAAAGGATTGCCGGAGTCGTTGCTTGCGGCTCATTACGAAAGTGCCGTCCGCTTGCCGATGATTGGGGAGATCCGATCGCTAAATCTTGCCAATTCTGTTGCGGTAGCCGTGTTCGAAGCTTGGAGACAGTGCGGATACCGAGAAGGCAATCTGCAAGGGCATTTGCGCAGCCAACCATGAGCTTAGGATTATCGCGTCGATTTGAAAAAATTGAGGGCGGCTGGCACGAAATTTTCTTTTCTCTTGACAAAAGAAAGAAAAAAGTATATTATAAATAAGGAAATAAAATCCAAAAGGAGATAACGCAATGAACAAAAAGTCTGTCACCGATGTGGACGTCCAAGGCAAAAGAGTCCTTGTTCGCTGTGATTTTAACGTTCCGATGAAAGATGGTAAAATCACGGACGAAAATCGGATCATGGGCGCACTTCCGACGATTCAGTATTTGATGGAACATGGCGCAAAGGTTGTGCTTTGCTCGCATATGGGGAAGCCGCACAATATCTTTGACGAAAAAGTTAAACTGAACAAAAAAGAGAAAAAAGCGGTCGAGGCGCTCGCTGCAGACGAGCAGGCAAAGGCTACGGCAGAGTATATTGAAAAGGCGAAAAAAAGCGAACCGGTTAAATTGACGCTCCGGCCCGTAGCAGACAGGCTGAATCAGCTTTTGGACAATAAAGTAACCTTTGCCACGGATGCGGTTGGCCCGGATGCAGAGCAAAAGGTTGCCGCTTTGAAAGAAGGCGAATGTGTTTTGCTGGAGAACCTTCGTTTTTATGCGGGGGAAGAAGGCAAGGATTTAGAATTCTGCAAAAAGCTCGCTTCTTACTGTGATATCTATGTCAACGATGCGTTCGGAACGGCGCACCGTTCGCATGCTTCGACAGCCGCCATCGTCGAATACGGTTTGGTAAAAACGGCAGTTTGCGGCTTCCTGATTCAAAAGGAATTGGAAGTGATGGCTGATAGCTTGGATCATCCGGTGCATCCGTTTGTTGCTGTTCTTGGCGGAGCGAAAGTAGCGGACAAGCTAAATGTTATTGCCAATCTGTTGAATAAATGCGACACCTTGATTATCGGTGGCGGAATGGCGTATACCTTCCTGAAGGCGGAGGGGTATGAAATTGGGAAATCCCTCGTCGATGACGAAAAACTTGCCTATTGCAAGGATATGTTGCAAAAAGCAAAAGAGACCGGAAAGCAACTGCTTTTGCCGGTCGACACGGTTGTCGCAAATGATTTTCCGAACCCGATTGACGCACCGATCGAGGTTAAGACGGTTAAGGTCAGTGAGATTCCGGCGGATATGGAGGGCTTAGACATTGGCGAAGAGACGCGTAGATTGTTTGCCGATGCGATCAAGGGCGCGAAGACGGTGGTTTGGAACGGACCGATGGGCGTATTCGAAAACCCGATTTTAGCAAAGGGCACAGTGGCGATCGCGCAAGCGATGGCAGATGCGCAGGTGGCAACGACGATTATCGGCGGTGGCGACAGCGCAGCAGCTGTGCAGCAGCTAGGATTTGCGGACAAGATGAGTCATATTTCTACAGGCGGCGGCGCTTCTCTCGAGTTAATGGAGGGCAAAATTTTGCCGGGTATCGCTTGCTTGAACGATAAGGATTGATTGCAGACAGCCCTGTTGCGGATAGGGGTGTAACTGGTTAAAAAAGAAGGCGGTGCGGAAACACGTTTTCGCACCGCTAATTTCGGCGAGAGGGTTTAAAAACCGAAAGAAATTTTTTTCGGTCGGAGCGCGTTAGGAAAGGCGCGGAGTGAAGAAGCGATCCATGCATTTTGCGGTTTCGGCCAATCGTATAATTACGACTAAAATTATTGACAGAGGTAAGTATGAGAAGAGCAATTATTGCAGGTAACTGGAAAATGAACAACACGGCGGCAGAGGGTGTTCGCTTGGTAAACGCTTTGAAACCGATGGTAGAGGATGCTGCTTGTGACGTGGTCGTCTGTGTCCCGTTTACGGATATTCCCGCGGTTTCGGAAGCGCTCAAAGGAAGCAAGATCCATTTGGGCGCGCAGAACGTGCATTTTGCGGAAAAGGGTGCGTACACGGGCGAGATTTCGGCTACCATGTTGAAAGAATATGGTGTTGAATATGTTATCATCGGGCACAGCGAGCGTCGGCAATACTTTGGTGAAACGGATCAGACGGTCAATCTTCGTATGCATGCGGCGCTATCGGCTGGTTTGACGCCGATCGTTTGTGTGGGAGAGAGTCTGGAAGAGCGGGAAAGCGGAAAAACGGAAAAAGTGCTGGATGTGCAGATTCGTGAAGGGCTGAAGGGCTTGGACGATGTTTCGAAGATCGTCATTGCCTACGAGCCGATTTGGGCGATCGGTACCGGTAAGACGGCTACGGCAGAGCAGGCAAACGAGACGATCGCATTTATACGCAAAACCTGTGCGGAGGTGTTTTGCCCGTGTTGTGCGGACAAAGTGCGTATTCAATACGGCGGGAGCATGAATGCAAAAAATTGCAAAGAGCTTATGGCTATGCCCGAGATCGATGGCGGATTGATCGGTGGTGCATCTTTGAAAGCGGAAGATTTTTCGGTTATTGTTCATTACGATCGATAATGTTCAGGCAGGAAATTATTTTCAAAAAAAGCTCTGCGAGCATTGCTCGCAGAGCTTTTTTCAATTAATTTTTGCTTTCTACATAAGAATGAATCGATTTGACGATAAAGTTCTGTTCCGCCTTGGATAATTTGCTGAAATCAACGTAAAAATTTTGCAAAGTCTTATTGTCGGTATAAACGTAATTATTTTCGTTGTCAGACTTGCCCAGCAAATAATCGGTCGAAGTATTGAATATATTCGATATTTCGATCACCTGTTCAAAAGTCGGACGGGAACGCCCGATTTCCCAACTGCTGACAGTCGATTGTTTTACGCCAAGTTTTTCAGCCAGCTCGCATTGCGTGGTGTCGTTCTCTTTTCGGAGAGTTTTTAGGATCTTAGCAAACATTCCATCACTCATCTTCGGTGTGTTGGATTTTCGAAACGCGTGATGCATTTAAAAACACCGAGGTTAACCAGTTGACAAATCACGATACGCTTCGTACGGCCGAGTCATCCGTTCGAGTTCGGGGTGCAACATTATCGGGGAAAAGATGTTGTATGTAAATAGTAATTCATCAACAAATTCTGAAACTATGTTAACACGTTTTCCAAGGAAGTGTCAAGTGAACGATTTTTGAAACATAAAATTCGTGTAATGAACGTTTAGCTATGATATGTTTATTAATAAATGTTTAAAAGAAACAAATTATGAAAAAACTCATTAAAA
This sequence comes from uncultured Clostridia bacterium, assembly GCA_944328645.1. Taxonomy (GTDB): domain Bacteria; phylum Bacillota; class Clostridia; order Christensenellales; family Borkfalkiaceae; genus Borkfalkia. The sequence goes on along the minus strand of CALVHT010000169.1, from coordinate 2,228 downwards.
AAATTCAAAATTTAAACGATTGAGAAAAATAATTTGATCCCCTTTTGCGACTTGCTAAATGAAAAAAAATAGTATATAATAGTATCGAAAAACAAATCAAGAGGTGCTTGTCATGAAAAAACCGTATGCCATCATTATTATGGACGGATATGGAATCAATCCGAACAAAGAGGGAAATGCGATAGCATTGGAAGGCAGTCCGAATGTTTGTCGCTACGAAAAAGAATATCCTTCCGCGCAATTGGGCGCAAGCGGGATGAGTGTTGGCCTTCCGGAAGGACAGATGGGTAATTCTGAGGTTGGTCATTTAAACATGGGCGCAGGTCGGATCGTATATCAAGAATTGACGAAAATTACGAAAGAAATTCAGGACGGTGAATTTTTTCATAACGACGCGCTGATAGGGGCTATGGAAAGCGCTAAAAAACACGGGAAGAAGCTGCATGTATGGGGGTTGCTTTCCGATGGCGGGGTGCACAGTCATAATACGCATCTGTATGCCCTGTTGCAGATGTGCAAAATGCAAGGTTTGAAGGATGTGTACGTCCATTGTTTTATGGACGGACGCGATGTTTCTCCTACTTCGGGAGCGGGTTTTGTTCGGGATTTGCAAGCAGAGATTGATCGTATCGGCATCGGAACGGTTGCCTCGGTTTGCGGGCGTTACTATGCGATGGATCGAGACAATCGCTGGGAGCGTGTTGTGCAGGCGTATGAAATGTTGACGATCGGAAACGGTATTGCGGCCGAGGATGCCGCGGCCGCAATCGAGGAATCGTACGCGCGCGGCGTGACGGATGAATTCATTCTTCCGACCAATGTCGTCAAAGACGGCAAACCGGTAGCTTTGGTGGAAAAAGGGGACAGCATAGTTTTCTATAATTTCCGACCGGACCGAGCGCGAGAGATCACGCGTGCCTTTACGGAACCGGACTTTGCGGGCTTTATGCGAAAAACGGGGTATTTAGCGCCGCATTATGTATGCTTTACGCAATACGATGCAACCTTCTCGCATGTACAGGTCGCGTTTAAACCGCAAAGTTTAAAAAATACTTTAGGCGAGTATTTGGCGTCGCAGGGGAAAAAACAACTTCGCATTGCCGAAACGGAGAAGTATGCGCACGTAACTTTCTTTTTTAACGGCGGCGTAGAGGCACCCAATGCGGATGAAGTTCGCGTGCTGATACCTTCGCCAAAGGTTGCGACCTACGATTTGAAGCCGGAAATGAGCGCGTATGAAGTGACAGAAAAAGTATTGGAACAGCTCTCCGGCGGTGATTTTGATGTGATGATTCTCAATTATGCCAACTGTGACATGGTCGGACACACAGGAGTATTGGAAGCCGCTGAAAAAGCGGTCGCTGCGGTGGATGATTGCGTGGATCGTGTCTTAAAAAAGATTCTTTCAATGGGCGGCGGGGCATTGCTGACCGCCGATCACGGCAATGCGGACAAAATGATTGCTGAAGACGGGTCGCCGTTTACGGCACATACGACCAATCCGGTCCCGGTTGTATTGGTCAGCGATGCATTGAAAGGAGTTTCATTGCGCGATGGCGGCGTTTTGGCAGATTTGGCCCCGACGCTTTTGGAGATGATGGGGTTGCCGATTCCAGAAGAAATGACAGGAAAATCGTTGATTGTGCGCTAAAAAATCCAAAAAAAATCCGATATAGTGGACAAAACGGTTGAAAAATTTTTTAGTTTATGCTATACTATAAAAAGTATTGATTTCAACGAATGGGAGAATTATCTTATGCCCGACATGATGCCGATTTTGAACGCTTTGTTGGTTCCGATGGAAAGCGATGCGGTTTGGAAAGTCTATCAGATCACGAGTCTTGTTTTGTTAGGTGTGATGGCCCTTTGTGCTATTTTCGCGATACTTATTGTTTTATTCCAGCCTGGAAACTCGACAGGAATCGATGCTTTGGGCGGGTCGAGCGAAACGTTTTTTGGGAAAAACAAAGGCAAATCACAGGAAAGCAGAATGAAAAAATGGTCGACGATTTGTCTGATCACGCTCGGTGTTCTTGCTGTTATCTTTTGCATTTTGCAATCCAGTGTAATTTGGGGAGTGAGTGCTTGATCAGATCAGGAAACGACATGGCGGTTATTCTTTAGGAATAGCCGCTTTCTTTTTATCGACAGTTCAATTTAGTGTATGTATGGTAAATAGGATTAGTACACAGAAGGGGGGGGATTTATGGCGGCAATAGAGCAAATAC
>CALVHT010000168.1 GCA_944328645.1 uncultured Clostridia bacterium | reverse complement strand
ATCGTTTGCGTGTTTATTTTAATACTTTGACCCTCGAATGTATTGCAAAATATTTACTCTATTGACAAAATATAAAGTTTGTTTTATACTTTATTTGAGTAAAATTTTCATTGAGGTCAAAAATGAAAGAAACGGTAATCAAACATTTTTGCCAATGCTTATACGGCGTTTATGAAATTCCGATCCGGCTTTTCAAGCGAGGGGAACTGTTGCTCTGCCATGAAAACACATCTCTTTCCGAGGATAGCGCCGCATTCTTGACTCCTCAGATAAATTACTTACTCAATGAAAGCAAAAAAAATTTGGACATCGTATTTTCGGAAGGGATCTTTGCCTATGCACTGATCCGAAACAAAGGAACGGACCTGTCCATCATCATCGGTCCTACGCGATCTGTTCCATTAAGTAAAACGATGGTCAAAGAATTTATTACTTCCCATGCCTTGCCCGCCGCATGCTTTGACAATTTGTATGAATACCTCTCCTCCATTCACATTTTGCAACACGGCAGATTCCTGCACCTTATATCCGCCATTTTTGAGGCGCTCAACAACGAAACAGCCGATATCAAAGAACTGGAACAGAGTACAATCACGGCAAGCGTTCACAAAAAAGCACAGAGTGCTGCCCTAAAACATGCCGAAAATCTTACTTATGATTTCGGTGAAAAACTTAATTATTACGATTCCGAACAAAGAATTCTTTATTATATAGCCAACGGTCTGGTCGAGCAAGTGAAAATTTTTTGGAGAGAAGCTGGCATTGACAACAATGTACCGGATACACCTGAAGTATTGCGTATTATCAAAAACAACTGTATTGTTTCCATTACTCTTATCACTCGGGCTGCACTTACTTCCGAAATGGATCCGGAAGACATCTATACACTGCGCGATACCTATCTGCAAATGACAGAAGAATGTACGAGCGTTCCCGAAGTGTTACATCTGAGGTATGATATCATCATTGAATTTGCACAAAGGATACGCAATCTGCGCATTCAGCATACCGACAATCCAATGATCAACCGCGTTCTTTCTTATATTCAAAAAAATCTGGCACAAAAATTCTCTCTGGATGAACTTGCCGATCTTGTCAAAACACATAAAGCTTATTTAAGTGTAAAATTCAAAGAAGTCATGGGTATCGGTATTACTGATTTTATTAACAGGCAAAAAATCAATGAGGCAAAACGATTTTTACGGTTTACCGATAAATCCTTGATTGAAATTTCCAACTATTTTTCCTTTTCTTCTCAAAGCTATTTCCAGAAAATTTTTAAAGAAATTGCCGGGATGACTCCTTTAGAATATAGAAACCAAAAAGAATTTTAATTTCTCAAAAAAAGAGAGGCTATTTCAAAGAGCCTCCCTTTTTATTTTCATTTTTTTCCGTGCGCTTTGTCCACAAATTCCTGAATCTCGCCTCTGCGCACATTTCCCATAAAAATATTCATGACGGGCATATCCAGCGCCACCAATAAATTTGTCTTTGCCAATACCGGGTCCGGGTTGGAAGATGCTCTTTTGACAATCGAATCATAAATCGGTTTTCCGCCTTTGGAACAGCGCAGATCTTTGACAGGAGAATATTTCGTAATTACGGTTCTGTCCCGCCCACAAGGCTTTTTCTTTTGGGCAAGAGTCAAAAACTGCTCCTGAGGGATCTCCGCTCCTATCGCATCAGGCCTATAATAACAGGGTGCTGAGGAACGATAATCGGGAATACTTTCCGCAATATCACCCTCCACGTTCACGGACAATCTTTGGCGCACATCTCTTGAAGACGCCCCCACCAGGATCTGATATTCTCCCTTTTCCACCTGCCAACGCTTCTGTTGCGGATTATAAAACGCGAAATCTTTATAAGGTATGTCAAAGCGGATCGTTTTCGTTTCACCGGCCACAAGTTCCGCTTTTGCAAAAGCCTTCAATTCCTTTTCAGGCTTAAACAAAGACGGAGAACATTGCGAAACGTACAACTGGATAATTTCTTTTCCGTCGCAATTGCCTGTATTTTTTACGGTACACGAAACGGTGAGCGTCTGCCCTTCGGCAACCTCTTTTTTATCCGCTGCAAGCGGGCCGTATTCAAAAGAGGTATAGCTTAATCCGTGCCCGAACGGGAAGAGCACCTGCTTTTTCGCCGAATCATACCAACGATATCCCGTATAAATGCTTTCCCTGTATTCTGCGTAGTCTTCGTGCTTTCCGTAGTAGGCATATGCAGGCACATCATCCAACGAAAAAGGGAACGTCTCCGCAAGTTTTCCGCTGGGATTTGATTTTCCGAACAAAATCGAAGTTGCCGCCGCCGCAACGCGACATCCACCCAAATAGGTCAATAAAACAGCTCCGACTTTATCTGCCCAGGGCATTTCTACCGGAGCTCCGCAGGCAAGAACGACAATGGTATTCGGATTTGCTTCTGCGACCGCATCGATCAACCGATCCTGCGAAGCGGGAAGACGAATATGTTTTCTGTCGAAACCTTCGCTCTCGTTCGATTCAAACTGTCCGGCAAAAACAATGGTAATTTTATGCTTTGCGGCCATTGCCGCCGCTTCAGAAATCATGATTTCGTCCGGTTCCTGCTGTTCTATAAAGTATCCCACCGCATAATCGGCATGGATCCCCTCTCTTTCAAAACAGTCTGTAACATTTTCCAGCGAAACGGGATTCACGCGACTGCTTCCGCCGCCCTGAAACCTGGGCTGTTTCGCAAACGCACCGATGAGAGCAATATCATCTTTTTGCAGAATAGGAAGGACTCCTTTATTTTTCAGCAGGACACAAGACTCTTCTGCTATTTTCTGCGCAAGATCAAGATGCCGTGCATACATATCCTCCTCGATATCCGTTTTTACTTCCTGGGAATGCAGGAATAATTTTATGAGTCTTGCAGCATGTTCGTCGATTTCTTTTTCCGTCAACATTCCCGCCTTCACGGCTTCTTCGAGGTCCTCGTCGCTGCCCACCGTTCCCGGCATTTCCAGATCCAAACCGGCGCGGTATGCAGCAACCTGATCGCGCATAGCGCTCCAATCCGTGACAAATATTCCTTCAAATCCCCACTCATCGCGCGCTATCTCTTTCATAAGTCTTTCATTTTCCGAACAGTGTACCCCGTCCACTTTGTTATATGCCGTCATGATTGTTGCCGGCTGAGAATTTTTGACGATGTATTCAAACTGTTTCAGATAAATTTCCCGCAAAGCGCGTTCATCCACTAAACTGTCCTCAAACATTCGGGCATCTTCCTGCGAATTGCAGGCAAAATGCTTGAGCGATACGCCGACTCCCGTTGACTGCACACCGTTGACGACCGCTGCCCCCAAGATACCGGTCAGGCATGGATCTTCCGAAAAATATTCGAAATTTCTTCCTCCGCGCGGATCCCTTTTATGGTTTACAGCAGGTCCGAGCAATACGGCAACATTTTCCTTTACACATTCTTCGCCCAAAGCGCGGCCCATACGTTCCAATAGCTGAGGATCCCAGGAACAAGCGGCACAGGCTGCACAAGGAAAAGCCGTCGCGGGAATGCTCTCGTTCAGACCGATCATATCTGATTCTCCGCACTGTTTGCGTAATCCGCTCGGCCCGTCGGTCATCATGATACGACCGAAACCCGCTTCCGTCCCGTCAACATACCAAAAATCTCTTCCATACAAAAGAGATGCCTTTTGTCGCAACGACATTTTCGCAAGAATTTCTTTTATACTCTTTTCCATCCACCAATCTCCTTTCATGCCGTTTTTGTTTCATTATACCTTTATAGCATCTTCTTTTATATCAAAATTTACAATCCTATTGCAGGATATTTAGTTTTATCTTTTTTACGACGCAAACTGACTATTGTATAATGCTGCGTAAATCCCTCCTTTTCGCAAAAGAGACTCATGCGTACCCTGTTCCACAACATCGCCCTTGTCGAGCACCAGAATCAGGTCTGCGTTTTTTATCGTCGAAAGGCGGTGAGCGATGACAAAACTCGTCCTCCCCTCCGCAAGCTTATCCATTGCGCGCTGAACGGTTTTTTCGGTGCGGGTATCGACGTTGCTGGTTGCCTCGTCCAAAATCAGCATAGGCGAATCGTCAACCATCGCGCGGGCAATGGTGATAAGCTGTTTCTGCCCGCCCGAAAGGGAGTCTTCCCGAATAACCGTATCCCCTCCCTGCGGCAAACTGCGCGCCATATGGTAGATCTCCGCCGCCTTGACTGCCTCTACAAGACGCTCGCGGGACACATTCTCTTTACAATACACGATGTTTTCTTTGAGCGTTCCCTCAAACACCCACGCGTCCTGCAACACCATGGAAAAGAGATCGCGTACATTCCTGCGGGACATATCTCGAACAGGCACGCCGTCTATCTTGATCTCCCCCTCCGCCTCGTAAAAACGCATCAAAAGATTGACAAGCGTCGTTTTTCCCGCGCCCGTGGGGCCGACAATGGCGACCTTCTGCCCCGGTCTGATTTTCGCGTTAAAGTCGCGGATGACCGGCTTTGCGGGATCGTAGCCAAATTTCACGTGCGAAAACTCCACTTCACCGCGCGCCGTTGCGGGGTCGACCACAGCCTTTGCTTCCTCTTTCGATTCCTCTTCTTCCTCCAAAAATTCGAACACTCTGCCCGCCGCGGCGGACGCCTGTTGGAATTGCGCAGCTACCTGCCCGAGCTGCGAAAGAGGCGACTGAAAGAGGTTGATGTAGATGAGAAATGCCGCCAGCGCGCCCAGCGTGGCCATGCCGCGCGCCATCAGAATGCCGCCGACCACGCAGATGGCAACATATCCGAGTTTGGAAACAAAAGTCGTGAGCGGATGGGAAAGACCGGAGAGAGTGTTCGCTCTGAACATGGCTCTTTTCAGCCTTTCGTTCTGCTCCTCAAAGGTCTTTACCGCGCGCTCCTGTGCATTGTAGGCGCGAAGCAGTTCCAATCCCGAATAAAATTCTTCCGCCTGCCCGTTGAGCGCGCCCAGCTCCCTCTGCTGTGCGCGAAAATATTTCTGCGACACGCGCACGACGAAAAAAAGAACGGAAAACGAAAAAGGCACGGTGACAAACGCAGTAAGCGTCATTTGCCAATTCGTGAAAAACATCATAAAAATCACAATAATGATTTGGACCCCCGCCGTAAGAGCGGTGGCAATGGAGGCGTTCATCGACTGCGCGACGGTATCCACGTCGTTGGTGATGCGGGAAAGGGTATCCCCCACCGCGTGCGCGTCAAAATAGCGCATGGGCAGTCGGTCGATCTTTTCGGCAATGTCGCCGCGAAGGCGCAGTGCGATCTTTTGGTTGACGCCCGCCATAAAAAAGGCCTGCAAAAAGGAGCAGAGCGCCGATCCTATATACATTCCCACAAGAGTCAGCCCCAACCGCATGACGTTGGACAGATCGATAACGTCCGCCATTGCGACCGCATTGCCCGCCGTGCGAGAAGCATGTTCTATGTAATCGGTAAGCTCCCGCAAAAAAGATGTTGCGTATACGGTGAGGAATACCCCGCCGACCGCAAGCAGGAGTACGCAGGCGAGCGCAAAGAAATGCCGCCTGCAATAGCGCATCAGTTTGCCGAGTGCCGAGGATCTTTTCATGCCGCCAATTCCTCCTCCGAAAGCTGCGACGACGCGATTTCGCGATACGTCTGACAAGTTTTCAGCAAAATTTCGTGCGTACCCACTCCCACTGCCTGCCCCTTATCCAGCACGACGATCACGTCGGCGTCCCTTACAGTGGAAACGCGCTGCGCGACGATGACCTTTGTCGCGCCAGGAAGTTTTTCCTTTAAGTTGTGCCGCACCGCCGCGTCCGTGGCAAAATCGAGCGCGGAAAAACTGTCGTCAAAGAGAAGGAGTTTCGGTTTTGCCGCGACCGCCCGCGCGATGGAAAGCCTTTGCCTCTGCCCGCGCGAAAAAGTTTTGCCGCCCCGCCTGACCGCCGCCGAAAGCCCGCCCTTTTCCGCAATAAACGAGTCGGCGCAGGCGATTTCCGCAGCCTCTTCAAGCGCCATGTCGGATAGATTCGGATCGGAAAAGGCGAGGTTGGAACGCACCGAGCCCGATAGGAGCACGCTCTTTTGCGGCGCATAGCCGATGGCGGCACGAAGGTTTTCCTGCGCGATCTCCTTGACGTTGTAACCGCCGACGAGCACTTCCCCTTCCGACGCATCCAAAAAGCGAAGCAGGAGTTTCAAAAGCGTTGTCTTGCCCGAACCTGTGCCGCCCACAATGGCGAGCGTCTGCCCCTTCTCGACATGAAAGGAAACGCCGTGAAGAACGGACTCGCCTCCGTATCCGACGGATACGTTCTTTAATTCGATGCTTCCGTCGCAGACGTATTCCTGCGGAGAATCGGGGTCGACAATGTCCGAACGCCTGCCCAGCACCTCCAGAATACGCTTTGCGGAAACTTGCGCGCGGGGCAAAAGATTAAACAGCATCACGAGCACCATAAATGCCGTCACGACCTGCGCGGCGAGCTGGGTAAAGGAGAACATCGTCGGAAAAAACGCCGCATCGTTGTCGCGCACGATGATGTAGCAACCCAACCAGTAAATAGCAAGCGTCAGTCCGCTGTAAACGAGCTGAATAAGCGGGTGCATGAGCGCCGTCATTCTGCCCGTAAAAAGATTCTGTTTCGCATATTTTTTATTCGCATCCTCAAAGCGCGCCCGTTGAAACCCCTCCGCATTGTAAGCACGCACAACGCGGATGCCGCCGAGGGCGTCGCGCGTTACGCCGTTGAGCCGATCGGTCAGCCTTTGAATGCGCTTGAAACGAGGCGTCACCACGAGCAGGATCGACATGATCGAAGAGAGCAGGAACACAACGGCAACAGCAGTTACAACGGTCAGTTCCCCGCTCGACTGCGCGATCCTTATGATCGCCATCACCGCCATCAGCGGCGCCCCCACGCCCAGACGCAGTCCCAACACCGCGGCGGAAACCACCTGCTGCACGTCGTTGGTCGTGCGCGTCAGAAGCGATCCCGCCGAAAACGCGCCCGCGTCTTTGTCCGAAAAACCCACTGCGTGCGCAAATACTTCGCCACGCAGCCGCTTCCCCAGCCGCGTGGAAATGCATGCAGAAAGGATGGTTTCAAACACCGTCGCAAAGACGCTCACCGCCGCATAGAAGAGCATGACCCACCCCGTCTGCAAAATGGATGACGCCGCCGCCCCCGCCTGCATTTTGGTAACGATCTCCGCTGTATATGTCGGCAACGTCACGTCGCAATAAATCTGCACTATTAGAAATGCAAGCAACCCCGCAAACATGGCGCACTCCTTCGCACGAAGATAGCGAAACAACCGAAACATCCCCTGTCCCTCCTTATTATCTGCCTTCATTGTATCATATACTTGACATATTGTCAAGTATTTTAAGAAAATTTACTTGACACTTTGTCAATTATTTTTTGTCATCGCTTGCCTTTCGAAAAAAAGTGTGGTACAATATTGCCATGAACAAATTTCAGCAGCGGCGCGCGGAGCGCCGAGGAAAAATCGTCGCAGAGGCGAAAAAACTGATTTTGGAGCGCGGGATCTCAGACGGACTAATGAGCGAACTCGCACCGCTGGCGGGAATATCCCGTCAGCAGCTCTATTCCTATTATAAAAATACTGATGCTTTGCTCGGCGACATTATGGGAAGCGTGCAGGAAAACTCCTACCTGATCCGCATTGCCGACGCGCCGGACGTCGACTCTCCCGAAAACATTATCCGCTATTCGATCTTATCCTTCAAAAACCTCTCGGAAGAGGCGCACGACGATCTGCTCTTTCTCCTATTGTACGGCGTATACAGGGCAACGAACAAAGACGCGGACAAATTCAACAGCCGCGCTCAGGTGATGCTCTTTGAAAAACAAATCTTGCAAGGACAGCAAGCTGGTATTTTCCGCACAGACAAACCGCTCGAAGAGTTGACCGCGGCGGTCTCGCATATCCTCGCGGGGTACACTTCGTACAGCGAAACGCTCTCTGAAGAAGGCCGCAGGCAAATGCTCAGCGACGAACTTTTAAATCTCCTTGCCGATATGGTTCTCGCTTATCTAAAAGGTAAATGCAATTAAACTCTCTTCTGCTGTAACCATCTTCCCCTGGGTAGTTCACATTCTCCTGTCACGATGACAGGTGCCACCATCCACTAAAAGGACGGAGTTGTCCCTCGTGAGGAAAATGCTATTAAAAAATGTTTAAGTTAAGCGGCAAGGCTGTAAAATCAGCCTTGCCGCTTTCCCTATGCACGCGTTTTAGCCGTTTCTCTTTTTCAAAAGAATCAGCACTTCGCCGCAGCGAAAAGAACCACGACCAATACAAAGACCGCAATGACGATCCAACCGTTTCCTTCTTGAATCTCAAAAGTGTATGCCGTGGCGTTTCCTACCTCATCGGTCACCACTACCCTATATTCTCCTGCCTCTGTCAGTCTTTCGCCGAACGTGTATTCGACTAAATTTCCGCTTTATTCCCGAGTGCATCCGTAGTCTTTTTTATCATGCATATTAAATCCGATATTCTACGTTTTGACAGATGCATGAAGGGTAACTGGAATATAAACCAACCCGAAATTGATACTGCATTTATAAGAACAAGCCTTACTTTTAGATATTCTGCGATATAAGCAAAACAAATTGTTCTTTTGTATATTGATCAACATGGGATCCGCAAATTTTTCGGGTAGCAACGTTTTGCTTATATTTGGACAGATCAGTAATCAATACGGTAGCCTTAGAATACTTACCTTCAAAAATTCATCACAATCTCTGTAGGATTCCATCATCGGATAATTGATATATAACTTTCCAATAGTTGGATCGGTTTCATCAACAAAATATTCAGTCATTTCTCTTAATTTTTGAATGTTGTCTGAAAGGAAATACAGGAAAAGCTTATCAAATTTGCCACGCGCGTGCCGGTGTTTATGTATCTGACCGATTACCGAGAGCGGTCATTGAAAGACGCTATAACACAGTTAGAGCCAGGACTTTTCAAAAAAGTAACGGGACTGTGCGTTAAAAATTTTGAGCTGTTGTGTTCCTTAGGCATGTTCAATACTCCGCTGATGAACGACGCAATTTTCAAATTCAAACGATACGAAAATTCGAGTCTAATCTATATGGGCATTGAAAAACATATTTCCGATAAAGTCGGCAGCTGGGACTCTACAATCTACCGCGAAGAATACGAAAAGCTTTTTTATAACCAACAAGCCACGATGGATACGGCGGATTATGTTTCCCTCGAACCTTTTGTTCTGCCCTTTTCGGAAGAGATCGTGGCGACAGATGCTTGCAAGAGTCCGATAACGGACAATAGACCCCGGTTGCACCTTCCCCCGTTTATACGACGGTTGTAAGGCTGGCGGAAGAAGAAAAGCCGTCTGTTGACTTGTCTAACTTCGTTGTCAGTACAGAGGTAACCCATGCCAAATTCGGCGACGGAAAGATCGTGAATATCGACAAAGCGGGCAAATATATCCGTGTAGTTTTTTCCGCCAGCGAAAAAACTTTCGAAACAACGCCTTTGAACAGGAATTTTTGAAATTGAAACAGTGTCAAGACCACCCGTAAAACGGGTGGCTTGCATAAACCCTAAAAGGGCTTAATACTTGCCGGGATCACGCCCTCGAATGTTTTGCTATCTACAAATTTTCTCCAACGGCCGCCTTTCAGCAGCTGTGATTATTTGTTCTTTCCTATCGGCTAACCTGTAAAATGGTCTATAAATTCTTTTATTGACATTTGCTCGTACTCTATGTCTTGGCGCAATTGATTCCTTATGTACTCCGCTATCTTCTTCGTATTTTTTCCTTCCGTATCTACATAGTATCCTTCACACCAAAACTGCCTCCGTCCGTACTTATATTTTAAGTTCGCATGTTTACCGAATATCATCAACGTACTCTTCCCTTTTAAGTACCCCATAAACATCGACACACTGTATTTCGGCGGTATCTTTACCAACATGTGTATATGGGCAAAACACAACTCGGCTTCTATAATTTCCACTCCTTTCCATTTATACAATTTTTGCTCCTGCATTATGATATCCTCCGATTGTGTTTTCTTTTTCTGACTGGCAGGTCTGTTAAATTTTACACAATCGGAGTTCTTTTTTCAAGACTCATCGGTTAACCTCAACCCAACCACGCGACTTTCGCGTGGTTTTTCTTTATATCAATAAAGCTACCCCAAGGTTAATAGTCTTGGGGGCAGCTTCTTAATTTTTATTACAAATCAAATTCTATTCGTGCGGGGATATGGTCGCTTGAAAGACTTTCTATACCCTGAACTTTAGGATATATCAATGAAGATATTACATCGACATTGGATATGAAATAATCATATAAATTTACCTTTTCCAATAATTTAG
>CALVHT010000167.1 GCA_944328645.1 uncultured Clostridia bacterium | reverse complement strand
GAGATATTTTAATAAGTAAAATTTTTAATAATTCTTTGAAGAAAATATCTTACAGAATAGGGAGGCTATGCCATCGGACGATGGCATAGCTTTTTTGTATATTTATCCCATGTGCTACGCACATGGGATAAGTTATAGGATTTATGGAACGATGATTTTTGATTCCAGAAGAAGCTCGATGCCCGGAGGAGTAATTTACGGAAGAGAGATTTACCAATTTCATAATGAAGCAGAAAAAGTTTCGACATTGAAAGAAGCCCGGCGGTCGAAAAAAACTCCGGGAATGGAGCCGGAGTTTTGAATCGGGGGGGAGGAAATTAAATTTCATCCATATCATTGCTATCCGTAGTGGAGACATCATAGCGAATTTTTTCGTTTCTTTTAAGGAGTTCTTGGGTGAACTCATGAAACCAGTTTGGTTTGACGACTATGACGGTATAACGCTCTCCCTTAAAATATACGACAAGTTTATTTGTTTTGGTGAAAAGATGAACGGATTCGATCTCGGAAATTTTATATATAGACTTAATAATGCCAAACCATAGAATCAAATTATCGTCTGTAAGAATATACACGGAACGAATTAAAATGGAGGAAAAAACCAACAGCGCAAGAACCGAAACCAAGAGCACTAACACATGCTGAATGATCAGAGAGGGCGTCGAGAATCCGCTGTTTAAAATTCGATAAATTGTCATTCCGATTCCGAGAAATCCGAGTAAAATGCCGCCGATACATCCCAGAATAGCCAATTTTGAAAGAGAAAATTTGTATTTTTTCATTGCTGTGTCTCCATACTTGAAAAAATTGTAGCATATTTGCACATAAAAATCAAGAGGTTGGCCGAAACAATGAGGAATTTTCCGTTAAAATGGATTTGATTGGAGTAGAGCATTCAAAACCAGTATTGGCAAACAATCTGGATTAGTTTTGCATAAGAATTTTTTATGGTTTTTCGATTCTCATTTGCTTGAAAAAAGCATTGAAAAGTAGTAAAATAGCTTTGAAATTCAGAACGAGTGAGGTATATCTTGCAAAATTTAGGAAGTCAGCAAATGGCGGTTGATTTTAGTCATTTGGCCGAGAAAATTTTTCCGAATATAGAACCAGGAGAACATGTGATTGAATGGGGTTGGTTTGTGGTCAATGACAGTGTCTTTTCCGGTTTTATCGTTGTGGCCGTTTTGCTTTTGGTTGCATTGATCCTTCGATTGACGGTGATTCGACATTGGAAGACAACCCCGACACCAATACAGATGTTTTTGGAATGGTTGGTTTGTTTTTTTGATAAAAGTGCGGACGAAATGACCGAAAAATATAGTGGGCTTATGGGACCGTATACTTTTGGTGCTGCAGCTTACATTTGTTGTGGGGTTTTGATCGAGTTGTTTGGGTTGCGACCGGCGATCGCGGATTTGGGGGCATGCATCGCACTTGCTTTATGCACGTTTTTCTTTATACATGCGCTTGGATTTGCTAAAAATAAAGCGCGACGTCTGCTCCATTATTTAAATCCGATCAACATTGTCACGGATTTAGCCGTGCCGGTTTCCATGACATTTCGATTGTTCGGAAGCATCCTAAGCGGTATGGTCATCATGGATATGATCTATCTTTTGGTGGAAGGGGTTTTGTTTACGGTTGTTCCGATCGTTTTGCCTGCGATCTTAACTCCGTTGTTTACACTTTTTCATGCGCTCATTCAGTCGTATGTATTTGCTTCTTTGACGTTAACTTTTGTGCAGGAAGCAATAGAGTCTCCACCGAAAAAGATTAAGCAAAAAAAGAGACGGGCGAAGAGTTTGTTGGCGGCGGAAAACGCTACGGCGGCAGAAGCATAAAAAGTTATTTTAACCGATTTATTTGCGGAGGTAAAAGATATGGAGCTTTTAGTAACGATGATCGTGAATCTACTTGCGTCGGATGGGGCGTTATTGGGCGCCGGTATCGCTGCATTGACAGGGCTCGGCGCTGGCATCGGGATGGGGATTGCAACCGGAAAAGCGGTCGAAGCGACTGCGCGTCAGCCAGAAGCGGTGGGGAAAATTCGTACCATGCTTCTGTTGGGATTGGCTTTTGCGGAGACGACGGCGATCTATGGCTTATTGGTGAGTATTTTGCTTATTTTTGTTGCTGTATAAAACCAAAGAGTGTGTACAATTTAGAAAAGGTGTAAAATGGGAATGAGGTTCGTTGCCGGACAGTTTTTGGCAAATCCATTTGAGGCGTTGGGCCTGGAATGGCAAAGCATAGTTTTGCATTTGGTTTCGTTGGTTATTTTAACGGTTGGACTATATTTATTGTTGTTTAAGCCCGTTAAACGCATGGTGAGAGAGCGTCAGCAAAAAATAAAAAAGATAGAACAAGAAAACGCGGATTTAAATGCGGAAGTCAAAAAGATGAAGGAAAGTACGCAGGTCGTTCTTTCGGATGCTAAAAAAGAGGCCGCCGTAATTCACGAAAATGCAGTTTGCGTTGCCAATCAAAAAGCAGACGATATTGTTTCGGAGGCTCGAAGGCAAGCAAAGAGTTTGGTTGAACGTACGGAGAAGGAATTGGAAGAGGAGCGGAACGGTTTACAGGAAAATATTACAAAACAAATATCCGAGGTTTCTGTAACGGTTGCGCAAAAGATTCTTCGCCGAGACATCACCGCTGCTGATGATAAGAAACTGATCGAAGAGAGTTTGGAACGCTGGAGCAAGGAGTAATGAATAAGAAGAACGAGTTGCCTGCTGCCCGTGTAATCGTTGCAAGAGAGCCGGACGAAGAGACGATTGAAAAAATTCGGCATTTTGTGAAAGCGCGTGGCGGAAGCGATATTCAATTAGTCATTGACCAAAATATTATTGGCGGCATCGTGATTTACATTGGGGATATCGTCTACGATGGGTCAATCCGCAGCCGATTGGAAAAAATCAAACGTTCGATTTGACAGACAATTTGATTGGTTAAAATTATGATTGATGTAAGCGCCATTGGAAAGAAGATTGTCGAGACGATAAATAAGATCGACGAAAACGAGAAGGAACGTTCCTGCGGTCAAATTATTTATTCCGGAGACGGGATCATTCGGATTGCAGGATTGCGCGATGTTCGCTATAATGAACTCTTGGAAGTGCGTGGCGGATATCATGCTTTAGCATTAAATTTGGAAGAGGATTGCGTTGGCGCCGTAGTATTTTCGGGTGAAGATAAAATTTCATACGGTGATCTTGTTTATTCAACCGGAAAAACGGTACAGATGAAAGTTGGCGAGGAACTGTTGGGGCGAATTGTCAACCCGTTGGGCGATCCAATGGATGGCCTGGCTCCTTTGCAAACGCAAAAAACGCGTCCGGTCGAATATCCGGCTCCTTCTATTATGGAGCGTGGAAAAGTCAACAAACCTCTACAAACGGGAATTTTGGCAATCGATAGCATGATCCCGATTGGTCGAGGACAACGTGAATTGATCATTGGAGATCGGCAAACAGGCAAGACGGCCATTGCGGTTGATACGATCTTGAATCAGAAGGGAGAAAATGTCATTTGTATCTATGTTTCCATTGGGCAAAAGGCATCTTCTTTGGCAAAAATTATTACAACATTACGGAATGCTGGAGCAATGGCGTACACATGTGTCGTCTGTTCTACCGCCGATGATGCGGTTCCGTTGCAATATTTGGCTCCGTACAGCGGATGTGCATTGGCCGAATATTTTATGTATCAGGGAAAAGATGTTTTGATAGTCTACGATGATCTTTCAAAACACGCGGTAGCCTATCGAACTATGAGCTTGCTTTTGAAACGGCCGGCGGGGCGTGAAGCGTACCCGGGCGACGTGTTTTATCTGCATTCGCGTTTACTGGAACGTTCGGCAAAACTTTCGGAGCAAAGCGGCGGCGGGTCCATTACCGCCTTGCCGATCGTAGAAACTTTGGCAGGGGATATTTCAGCCTATATTCCGACCAATGTAATCTCCATTACAGATGGGCAAATCTATTTAGAAAACGAGCTTTTTAACAGCGGGGTACGTCCGGCTGTCAATGTCGGGCTTTCTGTTTCGCGCGTGGGCGGAAGTGCGCAAAGACCCGCGATTCGCCAAATTTCCGGGCAATTGCGTGTAAATTTGGCGCAGTACCGTGAGTTGGCGATTTTTATGCAATTTGGTTCAGATTTGGATTCTGAAACGCAAAAGTCCTTGAGTCGCGGGGCTAAAATGACGGATACATTGAAACAGCGCCAATACTTGAACTATTCTGTGCAAGACATGGTCATACTGCTTATCATTTCGCAGAGCGATTTGGTGGATAAAATTCCTGAGAAAAAGATGACCGCCTTCTGTGAGGGCTTGCTTGATTATATTCACGTTAATCAGGCTGACCTGTCTGCGTCAATTGATCCGGATCAAAAGGTTAGTGATTCGCTCCGCCAGACAATTTTAAAAGTTGCGGAAGATTATATCAATTGTTCCATGGGAGACGACGCGGAGGCGTGTTCGGCTGCAGGAGCAGGTTCGGCTGTGGGGGCTGTATAAAATGGCAGATATTGCGGAGATCAAACACCGTATTAAAAGCATACAAGATACCCATCAGATCACAAAGGCGATGGAGCTGATTTCCGTTGCAAAGATGCGCAAGGCAATCCAAAAACAGATTTTCAGTTCGGTTTATTTCGATTCTGTTCGGTATACATTGAAAGATATTATGCGGCATAGTACAGATATACAAAACCAGTATATCCGACACCGACCGGATAATCGCACGGCGTACATTGTCATCGCCGGCGATAAGGGATTGGCGGGCGCATTTAATAGCAATGTACTGAATTTAGCGTGGCGGCACATGCAGGCGCGTCCAGTCCATTACGTCATTACGATCGGTCAAATGGCGCGTGCTTTTTTTGAGGCTAAGCATCAGCCTGTCGATTTGGAGTTTACACATGCGGTAGCAAGCCCGACATTGCACGATGCGCGTGGTATTATGCGTGACATAATTGAGCTATATGATCGTAACCTGATGGATGAAATCTATATTGTTTTTACACGCATGCATTCAACATCGGCTCATGAGCCGGAGATGGTAAAACTTCTTCCGATTGAAGAAAAAGATATTGCGGTAGATGTAAAAACGACCTTTAGTGGAGAAATCTGTTATGACCCTTCTCCTCACGAGGTATTGGACGTATTAGTGCCGCAATATTTGGTTGGAATGATTTATTCAGCGTTGATCAACTCTTCGGCGAGCGAACATGCCTCACGAATGATGGCAATGTCCAATGCCAATAAAAATGCAGAAGCGATGCTAAATGCATTAAATTTAGAATACAATCGCGGAAGGCAAAGTGCAATCACGACCGAGTTGTTGGATTTGTCGTCATGCAGATTTTTTTCGGAAAATAATCCATCGCAAACAGGAAATACGGAATAAACATGGAAAATACAGGTAAAATTAGTCAAATTATTGGGCCGGTTGTCGATGTCAGATTTGACGAAACGATGCCGCCCGTCTATGAAAAGCTGGTTGTCCTTGAGAATGGCACTTCGTTGGAAGTTCTTTCGCACGTATGCAAAGGCACGGTGCGTTGTATTGCAATGTCGGCAACCGACGGCCTTGCGCGCGATATGCTTGTAGTTGACACGGGCGCGCAAATCAATGTGCCGGTTGGAGAGTCGGTTTTGGGCCGAGTCATGAATGTTTTGGGCGAACCAATTGACGGAAAAGGCGCGATCGAGTCCAAAGCACATTGGAACATCCATCGAAAGCCGCCGGCTTTTTATGATCAGAACCCTTCGGCAGAAATTTTTGAAACAGGCATCAAAGTAATCGATCTAATTGCTCCGTATAGCAAAGGGGGAAAGATTGGGCTTTTCGGCGGGGCCGGAGTTGGCAAGACGGTCCTGATCATGGAGTTGATGCATAATATTTCTAAGGAGCATGGGGGGTATTCTATATTTACCGGTGTCGGAGAACGATCGCGGGAAGGCAACGACATGATCTCCGATATGGAAGAATCAGGAGTCATGCAAAATACGGCGCTTGTTTTTGGGCAGATGAACGAACCGCCGGGCAGCCGTATGCGTACAGCCTTTACGGGTTTGACGATTGCAGAATATTTTCGTGATGTGAATCATCAGGATGTTTTGCTTTTCATCGATAATATTTATCGTTATATCCAAGCAGGCAGCGAAGTTTCGGCTTTGCTTGGCCGTATGCCGTCTGCGGTGGGTTATCAGCCGACTTTAGCCGCGGAAATGGGAATATTGCAGGAGCGCATTGCCAGCACTCGTCGTGGATCGATCACGTCGATCCAGGCAGTATATGTTCCTGCCGATGATATTACGGATCCGGCGCCTGCGGCGATTTTTTCACATTTGGATGCAACAACCGTATTGTCTCGTAAAGTGGTTGAAATGGGGATCTATCCTGCGGTGGACCCGCTTGAATCTTCTTCCAGGATTTTAGACCCGCAAATCGTCGGGCGGGAGCATTATGACGTGGCGAATAAAGTGGTGGCCACCTTGCAACGGTACAAGGAGTTACAGGATATTATTGCAATTTTAGGTATGGACGAATTGTCGGATGAGGATAAGAATACCGTATACCGTGCAAGAAAAATTCAAAAATTCATGTCGCAACCGTTTTCTGTGTCTAAAATTTATACTGGCTTGGAGGGACGATATGTGCCGTTGCAAGCAACGATTCAAAGTTTTAAGGTGATTTTGTCTGGCGAGGTGGATGACTTGCCTGAAAATGCTTTCTTCAACGTTGGTGATATTGACGATGTTCGGGCAAAGGCAAAATCAATGCATATTGATTAAAAAAGGAAGCGTTAGCCATGAGTACATTCTTTTTGGAGATTATTACGCCGGAAAAAACGTTTTTTCGTGGCGAAGTCGAAAGCGTTAATATCCCTTGTTTGAGGGGGGCTTGTACCATTATGGCGGGACATCAACCGATGGTTTTTGCGACGGAACCAGGGTCATTGCTCCTGACGATCGACGGGGAGACGCGAGAAGCTTTTATGAGCGAGGGATTCATCGAAGTTCGACCGGATGAGACGATTGTTTTTTCCCAGGCCGTAGAATGGCCGGAGGAGATCAATGAGCGCAGGGCTGCGGAGGCAAAGGAACGCGCGGAAGAACAGTTGCGGCGCAATCGAAGTGCGGCAGAATATCGTTTGAATCGTTTGGCTTTGCAGCGCGCATTTGCGCGTCTGCAGGTAAAACAGCACAATCATTTGTCTGAATAATGAAAGTACCGACCTTGCGGTCGGTATTTTTTTAACAGGATATTTTTAGCGTTAAATCATTGCGTTAGGCAAAGGTCAAAACGTTTTCTGTTTATTTGACAAAATTTCTTTCGAGAGATATAATAGATAATAGATTATTTTAGTATTGAATCGTAAGGAGAACGAATACATGATCAAACTCATACGTGGCGGCTGTTATTATATGGGCGGTTTGCTGGTCAAAGAAAGCCAGGCATTTTTGACAGCCGAGCAAAAATCAGCGGCGCAAAAGGGCACGATGGCGTATCGGATTTTAAAAAGCCACAACAAGGGCGACGAATCCAATCTTCGGCTAAAATTTGATGCGATCGCTTCACACGATATCACCTATGTTGGGATTATTCAGACGGCAAAGGCAAGCGGGTTGGAGGAGTTTCCTCTTTCATATACATTGACAAATTGTCATAATTCTTTGTGTGCTGTCGGCGGAACAATCAATGAGGACGATCATGTTTTCGGGCTTTCGGCCGCCAAAAAATACGGAGCCAATTTTGTTCCGCCGCATATTGCAGTTATCCATCAGTATATGCGTGAGATGGAGGCTCGCGTTGGACGAATGATTTTGGGCAGTGACTCTCATACGCGTTATGGAGCTTTGGGTACTCTTGCCATCGGGGAAGGCGGTCCAGAGTTGGTGAAGCAGATTTTAAATAAAACTTATGACATTAAGCGGCCGGAAGTCGTTGCCGTTTATTTGCGGGGCAATTTGAAAAAAGGTGTCGGACCGCAGGACGTGGCGATTGCGTTATGTGGTGCGGTCTTCAAAAACGGTTTTGTAAAAAATAAAATTTTGGAATTTGTTGGTCCCGGGATTAAAAATTTATCGATGGATTACCGAAACGGGATTGATGTAATGACGACAGAGACTGCATGCCTTTCTTCGATCTGGGAAACGGATGAAAAAACTCGAGAATATTACAAAATTCACGGGCGAGAAAAAGATTTTAAAGAGTTAAAACCGGCGGAGCCTTCGTATTACGATGCGGGGATCACGATCAATTTGAGTGCCATTGAGCCGATGATCGCTTTGCCGTTTCATCCGAGCAATGCGTTTACGATTCGTGAATTACTCGCGCATCCGCGAGAGATTTTGTCGGAAGTGGAGGCTGCTGGCCGTAAATTGTGTGGGAGCAATCACTTCAATCTGACGGACAAGATTCGCGGTGGTGAATTGTATGTGGATCAAGGCATTATTGCTGGCTGTGCCGGAGGAATGTATGAAAATATTGTTGAGGCCTACGAAATTTTGAAAGGAAAATCCACGGGCGTCGATGAATTTTCTTTGAGCGTGTATCCATCCAGTCAGCCGGTTTATAAAGCTTTAGTCGACAACGGATATATCGGAGGCCTTTTGGACAGTGGTGTCGTAATTAAGACGGCTTTCTGCGGGCCTTGCTTCGGTGCCGGAGATGTTCCTGCAAACAATGGTTTTTCGATACGCCACACAACGCGTAATTTTGAAAGCCGCGAAGGTAGTAAGCCGGCGGCCGGTCAATTAGCGGCAGTCGCTTTGATGGACGCTCGTTCTATTGCTGCTACGGCTGCAAACGGTGGTAAATTGACTCCGGCCACTGAGATCGAATATACCAAAAAGATTAAAAAATACACTTTTGATACGGAAATTTATCAAAATCGTGTTTATCACGGCGCTGGTCGTGCGCGTACGGATGCGCCCTTGAAATATGGGCCGAATATTGCTGATTGGCCGGAAATGATCCCTCTCGGAAAAAATATTTTGATAAAAGCCGTTAGTGTGATTCATGATCCGGTTACGACAACGGATGAGTTGATACCGTCTGGCGAGACGTCCTCCTATCGTTCCAATCCTATGAAGCTTGCCGAATTTACTTTATCGCGCAAGGATCCCGGATATGTTGAACGGGCTAAGTCGGTTAAGGCGGAGGAAGACGTACGCCGTGCGACGGGTTGCTTACCGGAAACTGTACGTAAGGAAGTCGAACCCTTGCAGATCCAAGAGGAGTCAACGATTTATGGCAGTTGTGTGATTGCGGTCAAACCGGGAGACGGATCGGCGCGGGAACAGGCTGCCTCATGCCAGCGCGTTTTGGGGGGCGTTGCCAATATCGCGGAAGAATATGCGACGAAGCGGTATCGGAGCAATTTGATCAACTGGGGGATGTTGCCGTTTATAGCCAAAAAGATAAACTGGAAAGTTGGCGATTACATTTATGTTGAAAATATAAATCAATATATCGAGGAGGGCACAGAATCTGTTCCGGCTAAACATTTAAGCGGAAAAACTGTGAAAGAAATTACGCTGAGTTTAGGATCTTTGACCGCGGACGAGCGTAGCATAATCTTGAAAGGGTGTTTGATCAATTTTAACGCAGGGAAATAAACGAAGATCCGCCCAATTAGTTATATCCATGAAGCCATGCAATCGAAAAAGGAGGGCAGGGAAATGCTGTCTTTACAAGATTACAAAAATCTAATTCCAATGGAACCTGTTCAAAAACCGGCGGAGAAGATTGATGAAGAGCAGAAAAGTCTCATTTGTGATGAAATGTTGACGGCTTTATTGGAGGAAAGAGATGAAATTGCCGCGTTCAGTTATCCATATAAAATTAAGAGAGATTTAATTTGGGGTTATTTGAATGAGCGGTTGCCTAATCCGGTTTCGAGTCGTTTTCTTGAATTGCAAGATAAACTTTTCCGTGCGGAAGTACTGGAGAATGGCGTTGTTTCCTCGTCGGAATTACATTTTGAGGGTGGCATTGCGCTTTGGCAGGGTGATATCACGCGGTTGGAAATCGATGCAATCGTAAACGCTGCAAATAGTTCTTTATTGGGATGTTTTATTCCGCATCACCGATGCATCGATAATGTTATCCATTCGCGTGCCGGGGTGCAGGTGCGTTTGGATTGCTCTAAAATTATGGGAGCGCAGGGCGAACCGGAGCCGCCCGGATGTGCAAAAATTACGCTTGCCTATAATCTTCCGTCGAAATATATTATTCACACGGTTGGTCCGATGGTCGGTGTCCGAGTCAATGATGAAAATCGACGCGTTCTGCGTAATTGTTATGTATCGTGCCTCAATCTTGCACGGGAAATGGAACTGCGATCGATTGCGTTTTGTTGTATTTCAACCGGAATATTTGGCTTTCCAAATGATGAAGCCGCTGCAATAGCCGTTGGGGCCGTTAAAAATTGGTTGTTGGAAACGAACTACAATATCAAGATCATTTTTGATGTTTATTTAGACAAAGATCGGGAGATTTACGAAGAGGTCTTGAGGAACATAGGTAAATAGTCTTACTGCGTTGTTCGGTTGTTTGCTCGAATAACAGGGAACGGACGAGGCCAATGATGCGGGCGCCGCGGCGGATATTCGAATTTGACAGGCAGATGCTCGGTAAAAAGGAAAACTTCGCGAGTCGAAGAAGGGGTGTTTTCCGAATAGGAAAATATTAAACCGAACGAGGAAATCAGGCAGACAGCTAATATACAGAGAGTAATAATTTTTTTCAACATGGTATTATTTTGCTTCTTTTGTATAGTTCTATGCGTAACATACTTCTAATGTCGCCGTGATGTTTTGCATTGAAACCAAAAACACTTGCTTTTTGAAATAATATTCGCTATAATATTTAAAAAGTATCCTGAATCGAAGGGTTCGCCCGACGGTAAAGGGGAAAATATTGACATATTTTCGATTGTTGAAATTGTATTGGTCGTATTTTTTACTCCTTTCCGTGCGGGAAGGAGTTTTTTATGTCGCAAAATCGGATTGCCGTGATCAGCATAATTGTAGAGAACATGGAAAATACGTTCAAATTAAATGAGATCCTGCATGAATATGGGGAGTATATTGTCGGCAGAATGGGCATTCCATATAAAGCCAAGAGGATTTCTTTATTATCTGTCGTTATGGATGCACCGCAAGAGGTGATCAATGCCTTGACCGGGAAATTGGGTATGGTTCCCGGGGTCTCCGCGAAAACATTGATATCAAAATATTAAAATCTTATGCATAAAGGAGTTTTTATGAAAAAGTTATTGACGATATTATTGGCTTTGTCATTGTTGACATGTTCCGTTCTATATTTGACTGCTTGTGAAAAGGGAACGGAGCAAACGACGGACGTTTACATGCCGGATGGCGCCCCGGCACTATCGATGGCTCAGTTAATGAGTGAGGATAATCAGTTTGACACGAGTGTGCGTTATCATGTCGTGGATGCCAATTCAATTAAAACATATGTGACCGGCGAAACGCCGGATGCAGAGCTTTGTGTTTTACCCATCAATTTGGCTGCGCAACTGTTAGGGCAAGGGGATGTCTATCGTATGTTAGGCACTGTAACACATGGCAATATTTATTTTTTATCAGCAAAGTTTTCAGATTCGATCTCAAACAATAATTTATCTTCCTTGATCGGAAAGACTGTCGGTTGTATTCAATTGGAAAACGTGGTCGGGTTAACATTGCGTCTTGTGTTGGCGGACCATGATATCGCGTATGAAATTGTAGAAAGTGTAGACGCAGCCCAAGAAGGCGTTGTGAACTTGATTAATATAGGCGATCCTGCAACGATGATCACGCCTGCGGCGGAATTTGATTATATGGTGGCCGCGGAACCAATCGTAACGACAAAGGTTGTTGCGACGGACGGTCTGTTAAAACAGGTCGGCGATTTGCAGAAACTGTATGGAGAGGGCGGTTATCCGCAGGCGGTTTTGGTTGCAAAGTCATCCTTTATTGACGCTAACAAAACTTTTATCAACTCTTTTGTAGAGGCGGTTACGGAAAATGCCGAATGGTTGATGAATGAAAGCACGGATGCGGAGACAATCGCTGCGGCGATTTCGGCTAATTTGCCGGATGGAGCTACACCGACCTTCAAAGCGCAAAATTTAAATAAAACCGTCATCGGAAATTGTGCGATTCGTTTTGAAAACGCGGCGGATTCTCAGGCGGAAGTCGTCCAATTTTTACAAAAATTATCTTTGGTCAGCGGGAATAATTTTGCGGTTGACGAGAAATTCTTTTATATTGGTTAAAGAGCGCGGGATAGTCAGTGAGAAAACAAATCGAAGAAAAGAAAACACAATACATTATTTCCATTGTTGCGATTCTTGCGATGTGGATAGTTTGGTTGATCGCGCATTGGGGGGTAGGGAACGATTACGTAGTACCGAGTGTTTCGCAGACAATACGTGAAATCGGGTTGCTGTTTCTTTCCGCTCGTTTTTGGATCGCATTTGGCATGACACTTGGGCGAAGCGTGTTCGCTTGGGGCATAGCCTTTATTTTAGCGGGCGGACTGGTATCACTTTGCGTTTTGAACCGTTTATTTTATCGTTTTTTTATACCATTCATCGGGGTGTTGCGCGCATTGCCCACGATGGCAATTACATTAATGCTTTTGATTTGGACCTCTCCGCGCGTTGCGCCGATGATTGTTGCTTTTTTTATGCTGTTTCCTCTTTGGTTTACGCAGTTGACAACGGCATACCGAGGAATCGATTTTCAGCTTTCAGAAGTTGCGCAAGTATATCGGATCAAACAATCGGATCGGTTGATTCGGATGTATATCCCGCAGATGCTTCCAAGTATTTTTGCGCAGGCGGGAGCGAATTTATCCTTGACTTTGAAGGTTATGATTTCGGCAGAGGTGCTTTCTAGCACTTTCCGTTCGATCGGCGGTTTGATTTATGAAGCCTCCGTTTATTCGCAGACGGCCACAATGTTTGCGTTAACTATTTTAATGCTTGTTGTCGGCGGTGCATTGGAATTTTCTTTGAATTTATTGACGAAAATCACCGATCGCTGGGTCAAGGGACGCGGTAATACGATGCTTGACGCGGAGGGATCAAAATGATTGAACTGCGCCAAATATCAAAGAATTTCGGGAAGAATGTAATTTATCAAAATTTTGATCTAAAAATCGATGACGGCAAAATTCTCAGCGTGCTGGGGCCGAGTGGATGCGGAAAGACGACCCTATTGAACATTTTGGCCGGAATTACCGATTTTAAAGGCTCGATTTCACCGAAATTGTCCTGTTCGTATATTTTCCAGCAACCAAGATTAATACCGAATTTAACGGTGGAAGGAAACCTGAAACTAATTTGTTCGGATTTAGAAAGAATTCATGACATGCTTGCTCGAGTCGGTCTGCAAGATAAGTTGCGTGCGTATCCGGTCGAATTGTCAGGCGGGCAGGCGCAGCGCGTATCGATCGCCAGAGCTTTTTTGCATCGCTCGGATTTAATTTTGATGGATGAACCTTTTTCGTCGTTAGACACTGTATTAAAGATCCGTTTGATGCAGCTTTTCGGTTCTATTTGGGAAAAGGAACGCCGAACGGCAGTTTTTGTTACGCATGATGTGGAAGAGGCCTACATGCTTTCTCATCGGGCAATCGTTTTACAGGGTGGGACAGTTCGGGCAGATGTTTTTGCCGATGGCCAATCATCCGTTATTCCCCGTGAATATG
>CALVHT010000166.1 GCA_944328645.1 uncultured Clostridia bacterium | reverse complement strand
TGCTGCTGCTAAAGCCTTTGTCGTTTTCCTTTCTTCCACCGGCATAGCCGGTGGTTTTTGCTTGATAAAATAAAAAAAAGAGCGTTTTGCGCTCTTTTTTATTATTTTTCCAATTTTTCGATCATGTCAACTATATCCTGAACCGTTTTAACATTGACGATATCATCTTCGGGAATAGAAATCCCGTAATCATCCTCCAACGAAATCAATAGTTCCACCACATCCAGCGAGTCCGCCCCAAGATCCTTGACAACATCGCTTTCCGGCTTAATTTTATCGATGGATAAATTCAATTGTTTCGCAAGCATTTCGCGCACTTTTTCAAGCATATCATAATCCTCCTTTGGTATATAAACATTGTACTAAAAACCCAACGCTTTGTCAACCGCTTTGCTTTACTGCGCTTTCGCTTTCGTCATTTTTTTCGACGCAGGATTTTTCATGGTAAGGCCGATGCGGTTCTTTTTGACATCCACATCTTTCACCCAAACAGTCACAGTCTGTCCAACTTCCAACACATCCGAAGGATGTCGAATATAACGGTCTGTTATCTCCGAAAGATGGACGAGCCCATCCTGATGGACACCAATATCCACAAACGCTCCAAAATCCACAACATTGCGTACTGTGCCGACCAGTTCCATTCCAGGAATTAAATCCTTGATATCCATAATATCCTGACGCAAAATCGGCTTCGGCAGAGCTTCACGAATGTCCCGCCCGGGTTTCATGATTTCGGAAAGTATATCGCGCAGCGTCGGCACATCCGAACCAATCTGTTCCGCGGCCTTTTCTTCCCCGAAAGATTTGACCTTTTGAGGAAGCTGCACAATCTTTCCTGCACGAACATCGTCAGGTGAATACCCAAACATTGCCAAAAGTTTTGCAGCCGCGTCATAGGATTCCGGATGTACCGCTGTATTATCCAAAATATTATCTCCGTCCGTTATCCGTAAAAAGCCAGCGCATTGCGTAAATGCCTTTTCTCCCAGTTTCGGGACCCTCAAAATTTCTTTTCTTGAACGGAATTTTCCATGTTCCTCCCGATAAGAAACAATATTTTTTGCGATTCCCGCATTTAAACCAGCTACGTACTTTAAGAGCGATACACTGGCCGTATTCAAATCCACACCGACACTATTGACACAGTCTTCCAAAACACCCGAAAGCACGCTATCCAGCCTCTTTTTGTCCATATCATGTTGATATTGACCAACGCCGATTGATTTCGGATCAATTTTAATCAATTCAGCCAACGGGTCCTGCAACCGACGCGCAATAGAAACCGCGCTTCTTTCTGCCACGTCATAGTCCGGAAACTCCTCTGCTCCGAGTTGGCTCGCCGAATAAACGGATGCGCCCGCTTCCGAAACAACAATATAGGCAACCTCACGCCCGGTTTCCTCTCGAATTTCTTTAATTAAATCAGCAACAAAAATCTCGCTTTCCTTGGAGGCTGTTCCATTTCCGATCGAAATAATCTCTACTTCATATTTCGCAACCAATTCCTTAAGTTTTGCTTTAGCCGCTTCAATATTTTGCTTGGGCCCGGGCGTCGGATATACAACCGTCTTGTCCAAAACCTTCCCTGTTCCATCAACAACCGCGATTTTGCAACCGGTACGATATGCCGGATCTAACCCCAGCGTAATTTTATCTTTAACCGGCGGCTGCATCAAAAGCGGCTTCAAATTAACTTCAAACATTTTAATCGCCTGTTCACTGGCGCTTTCCGTCAATGTAGCACGAATCTCTCGTTCAATCGAAGGATAGATCAAACGAACATATCCGTCCGCAACCGCCTCCTTGACCAACTGGGTTGAATATCCGCCATCTTTCAGATACCCTGCCCCCACGATTCGTTTTGCAATCTCTTCATTAAAGACGACTTTAACCTTTAAAAAGCCCTCTTTTTCACCACGGTTGATCGCCAATACACGATGGCTTTTAATTTCTGAAACATTTTCCGCATACTCGGAATACATTTCATACGTCTTTGCGCCTTCATTTTCCACGTTGACGAGTTTTGTCTTGACCTCTCCGTTTTTCATAAATAAATTGCGAAGTTTTTTTCGTACAATCGCATCATCGGAAATGATTTCCGCAATAATATCCTTAGCCCCGTCGATTGCTTCCTGTGCTGTATGAACGCCTTTCTCCGAATCAACGTATTTTTCCGCCTCGCCCAGGACATCCGCATTTTTATCTTGCGCCAAAATAAAATCCGCCAAAGGTTGCAGACCTTTTTCGATCGCAACGCTCGCACGCGTTTTTTTCTTTTGCTTAAACGGGCGATATATATCCTCCGCTTCCGTCAAAGTCATTGCCGCATCCAATGCAACACGGATCTCATCCGTCATTTTCCCTTGTTCGGCAATCGATTTGGCAATCTCTTCTTTTCTCTTTTCCAAATTACGAAGGTATTGCAGGCGATCACTGAATTCGCGCAATACTTGATCATCACAACTTCCGGTCATCTCCTTGCGGTAACGCGCAATGAAAGGGATCGTATTCCCTTCGTCAATCAAATTAATAATGTTCTGCGCCCGATCAGACCGAATCGAAGGAAACTCCTCCGCTAACTTCTTTAAAATGTCCATTTTTCACTCCGTCACTATTAGCATGCAATCCATGCAAATTTTTTTGCATTGCCATTATTGTATCATATTTTTTTCTGATTTTCATCCGTTTTTTAAACTTTTCAAATAATTTTTTTGTTCGATCGTTAGGCGATCGCTCTCCCTCGCTTTTTGAATCGCCTTATTTTTTGTTTTACCCTCAATAGTCCCGTTTTTCAAATAGGAAACACCTTCCTCAAAGAAACAAACCAAAACCTCAGCAATCAACCATGCCGCGCCCATATGCGTGTAATAGTACTGCGTATGTGCTTGATCCAAACAAGTAAAGATTTTCGGCAAATAACTTTTTTCCATATAATACCCTAAAAGCATCCGATATGCAAAACGTTGGGAAAATTCGCTTCCCTGTCGAATATAATGCTCGATTTCTTGGTAAAATTTTTCCTTGTGTTGCCGAATTCCTCGCAAAGACGAGCAAAAGGCATCACACACCGCCCAACCGTCAACCACCGGCATAACGCGCGCAATATTTTGGCACAAAACCTCGTACGGCACTTTGAAAGACCCAACACATAAACATTTTAATACTCGAATTTCAAAATATCTATTTGGAAAAGTAAGCAACCGATCAAAAGAAAAATCGGAACTAGCCGAAAGACACTTTGCATAATTGCGTAAGTCTGGCATGCGAACGCCTATGCTCTCCCCCTGCGGAATACAGGCAATTTTTTCATTAAAACAACGAAATTTCTCATCTTTTATTAAAAACAGTTCATCCAAAATCTCTAAATAGCTTTTCATTGAATTTCCTCTTTTGTATTTCCATTTTCTTTATAGATCGTGTCAAAAGCGGCATACCAAATATTTACGTCAAAAAAACGATTTGCCGGACTCGTTGATGGCATTGCTCGACAGGGCAGCCTGTCCGTACCGAATTGCTCACTAAATATTTTATAAGCAGTTAGTCCGTTTAATAAAATAAGCGAAATGTTCGTTTTTTGCAGTAAATTCAAAATATCTGCCGTTTGGTACTCACGGATGCTCGCATCGGACGATCCTTTCACCATGCATTCTGTGACAACAGCCCAAAGAGCAATCCCGTGCTTATGTAAAAAAAACAAGCGATCCGGTATAGAATCTGAAAAAGGCTCCTCAAAATAATCAAACAACATTTTCCAAAAACGGTTTTGCGGATTCGCAT
Source organism: uncultured Clostridia bacterium (assembly GCA_944328645.1). GTDB lineage: Bacteria > Bacillota > Clostridia > Christensenellales > Borkfalkiaceae > Borkfalkia. The sequence continues at coordinate 14,039 of CALVHT010000166.1, read as the reverse complement.
AATAAAAACATGACGCACGACTCTTTACCGATGGAAAGCTCCCTAAGATCAGAATTCGACTCTTCTCATCATAGACGGGCGGCAAACCGATATGTTTTTCTGACATAGTACTCTGCAAAATTGCTTTTAAAAAAGAATCGCCGTTATCCGGCAATTCTTTTTAGTGTAAAAGCGGAAGCTCCTTTTTAATTTTTCCAACCGCAGCGGCAGCCATCTTCGACGAGTCAAAGTTTAAGGATAAGGCCTCAACGCAGTCTTCCTCCGTGATCGAATCAATGTCCCGCACTCGTTTTTCCAAATCCAAAACACAATCATTGAACAATAAATACTTTCCATACGCAATCATCTGTGACGCAGTGTTTTCTTGCGACAAGATCACGGATGCTTTTAGTTGTTCCTTTCCTCGAATGAATTCTTCCAAAGTAAATCGTTTTTTACATAGCTGTTCGATCGTTTCCCAAATTGCACTTTGCGCTTTTGCAACATTCGCGGGATTTACACCGGCATAGACCGTCAGTACACCTCCTTCCGTAAAAGAAGATATATACGAATAAACCGTATAAGCCAAGCCCATCTGCTCACGAACGCGCTGGAACAAGCGCGAACTCATTCCGCCCCCCAAAATCGTATTGACGATCAACGCCGCATCCATGCGAGGATCCTCACGCCGCAAAGACGGATAACCGAACGCAATATGAACTTGTTCAATATCTTTATATTTATACTTGCTTTGCCCAATCGCCGCAACTCGTTTGTCTCGCTTGACAAAATCACGTTTTTCCAAAAAACGCTCAAAATATTCCGCGACCAAATCTTCTGCCCGCTTTTCATCCACATTGCCGGCAAAGGATACAACTAGGTTTTCTGGATTATAGCGCTCCGCAATATACCCAAACAGGTCTTGCCTCGAGAAACTTCTCACATTCTCCGCAGGTCCTAAAATCGGCTGTCCATACCCTTCTCGACCAAAATATGCTTCTGCCAAAATATCAAGGCACAGGTCGTCCGGTGTATCCTCCGTCATAGCGATCTCTTCTAAGACGACACCTTTTTCGCGATCCATCTCTTCTTCGGGAAAAATCGAATGCAATACAAAATCGGAAAGGATCTCAAAAGCCTCCCCGGCGTGGTCGGAAGTAGATTTCGCATAATAACAGGTAATGTCCTTGGAGGTAAAAGCATTCATTTGCGCCCCTATTCGATCCATCGCATCGGATATTTCAAACGCATTCCGTTTTTCCGTTCCTTTAAACATCATATGTTCGATAAAATGCGAAATTCCGTTTTCTCCCGCGCTTTCAAAACAGGATCCCGTTCCGACGAGAATCCCCATGCTGACCGACAAAAGGCCATCAATTTTTTTAACCACAAGCCGCAATCCGCTCGGAAACTTTTTACTGTATACCATATACTTATTGTTCTCCTTCTGTAGAATTTTATTGATGCAACAAGAAATTTTACATCGCTTATGCCTTAGCAAGGCCACTGATATTCACCGAAACAGGAACCTGTTCTAAGTTATTTTCACGATAAAAACGCAATACGGACGGCAACGCTTCTGCCGTTTCCGCGGTCGGATGCATCAAAACAAGATCTCCGCCCTGCACATTCTGCGTTGCTCTTGAAAAAATGATTGTACGATCATGATCGCGCCAATCTATCGTATCTTTTGACCATAAAATGACTCGATAACCGAGTGAGTCTGCCGCATCGACCGTATCTGCCGAATATGCCCCAGACGGAGGAGCAAACAAGGTGGTTTTTACATCCGTTAAAGACTGCACTAATTGTCCGCACAAACGGATTTCTTCAACATTTTTTTCATAGGAAAGACCATCTTGATCCCGATGAAAATAACCGTGATTTCCCAATTCATGGCCGCGAGCAACTAATTCGCGCAGTTCTTTTGTATGATCATCCGCCCAACTTCCGCCTATAAAAAAAGTTGCTTTAACACCATACTCGTCCAAAACATCTAAAATAGCCGGCAAAAATTCCGTTCCCCAGTAAACGTTGAACATTAACGATACATAGCGGCTGTCGCGATTCCCCTCATAATATACACGATCGGAAAGTTTCCCCGCCGTGGAAATCCCCAACGGATAAAAACAAACCGTACCGACAATACACAATAAAACAGCCAGGCAAGCATTTGTCAACAGAGCCAACTTTGTACTGCGTTTCAAAACAGCCCTCCGCAATCAAATAGAGTCAATACAATATATTCCTATTTGACTGCGGATATGAACCTTCTCTTCGCCATTTTACGCCTTATTTTAACCGTACAATCGTAACCCCAGCTTCGCCCTCGCCGTAAACACCCGCACGAAACTCCGCCACATTTTTCAGCCCTCGCAGGTGGTTTCGAATCCCCTCTCTTAATTTTCCGCTCCCGACCCCATGGATTATCTTGACTTCTTCCAGCCCAGCCAAAATCGCTTGATCGAGGAAGGCATCCACCTCTTGTATTGCTTCCGAAACCGTTTTGCCAAGCAAATTGATTTCGGTTTGAACCGCCAAAACCGGCGAAACTTTTTTTACGACGCGGACACGCTCCTGGGTTGTCTTTCTTTTCGTATCCCCCTGTACCCGATATAAATCGGCCGCCTTGACATTGATCCGCATACCCCCGACCAACACTTCGGCTTCCTTTTTTTTGTGATTCACAGCGGCTACTTCGCCAACACATCCCATCGCTCCAACCCAAACACTTTCACCGCCCCGCAAGGAATTGATTTCAACCGGTACAGCCCCAGGTTTTTCGTCCTCGTCACGTTCCGCCAAATATGCTTGGTCTGCCAGCTTATTTTTCAGCGTTCGGGCACGAATCAAGTCCGCTTCAGACAGAGCTTGTTTTTCTGCAATCGAACGAATCTCCTCTAAAAGCTCCTCCGCTCGCTGGGTTCGTTCATTTACAATGCGCCGACTTTCTACCTTTGCTGTCAAAAAAAGCTTTTCCCTCTCTTTTTTCAGCTTATCGCTCTCCAGTTTCACTTCGGCCAATTTATCAATCCACTCTGCTTTCAGCCGCTCGGATTGCTTCTTCGCCTCATCCGCCTCAATACGGCTCAATTCTGCCTCACGAAGTATGTTTTCGAATCGACGCCCTCCCTCCGAAAGATTAGCAATCGCCTCATCCAAAATATTTTCTCGCAATCCAAGTTTCCTTGAAATTGCTATAGCGTTACTGCTTCCGGGTATTCCCAAACGAATACGATACAGAGGTTGCAAAGTATTTATATCAAATTCCATGCACGCATTTTCAATTCCCTCTTCAACATAAGCAAACTCCTTCAACGCCGTATAATGGGTCGTAACAATCCCACGGCATCCACACCGAAGAAGATGAGAAACTATTGCCTTAGCAATGGCCTGACCTTCATCCGGATCCGTACCGCCTCCCAGCTCATCAATCAACACTAAGCTGTCTTGAGTTGCTCCCTCTGTAATTGCAATAATATTTTTCATATGCGACGAAAAAGTGGAAAGATTTTCTTCAATCGACTGTGCATCGCCAATATCGCAAAAAATTTGTCGAAATACAGATAATTCGCTCCCCTCGGCCGCAGGCACAAAAATCCCACAAGCCGCCATCAAACAAAATAATCCGCACATTTTTAATGTAACGGTCTTACCCCCGGTATTTGGCCCGGAAACCAATAACATCCGATATTCTTCCCCAAACCGAATGGATACGGGTACCGCCGATTTTACGTCCAACAGAGGATGCCTTCCCTTCTCGATGTTAATAGATCCGCGTTCATTTAAAATAGGTCGCGTACAGCGATTTTTATAGGAATACTCGGCCTTTGCATAGGCGCAGTCAATTTCCGATAGTCGATTCATGTCCTCCCGCAAAACTGCCGCCATAGCGCCAACGCGGTGGGACAACTGAGCCAAAATTCGTTCGATCTCTTCCTTTTCCGCGACGGATAGCTCGCGCAGCTCGTTATTCATTTCCAAAACCTCTTCCGGCTCAATAAAAAACGTTGCCCCGCTCGCCGAACGATCATGGATAAAACCACGCACCTTTGTTTTATATTCAGACCGCACCGGTAAAACATAGCGATGATCACGCATCGTCACGATACCCTCTTGCAAATACCTTGCCGAATCGCCGGACAGATATTCGCTCAGTCGCGCCCGAATTCTTTCGTTCAAAGATCGAATCGACCTTCGAATCGAGTACAATTCATCGCTGGCATAGTCGCTTATTTCTTCCTCCGAAAGAATTTTTTCTGTTATCTCATTTTCTAATGCTTCATCAAAATAAATTTGGGATGCAAGCTCCCGCAACAGGCGACTCTCTTCCGCCGGCAGCGACTGCACAGAACGATAGGCAACTCGAGCGGAACGCAACAAAGCACAGACCGAGAGGAGTTCGCCACAAGAAAGCGTCGCCCCTTTTTCCGAACGATCGATTTCCTCCTGCAACAAGGGATACATCTCGATCCGACCCACGCCATATCGAAAAAGAGCCGCATCCGCTTCCGCGGTTAGGGCCAGGCGATATTCAGCCTCCGCCAGTGTTTCGCTCGGCCGCGATAAAACGATATTCTGTTTCGATTGGTCTAAAACAGCAAAAGACGCAACGCCAGACAATACTTTATTCAACTCTAATTTATCCAATATCCTTTCTTCCATGCATACCTACCTCCCGGCTCTCTTCACCATAAAAATCAACGCACCCCGCTCTTAGCGGCCCCGTTTGTCAGTTTCATAGTCCCGGGAAACACATTTGTAAGATAAGCGACCTTTTCCTCGTCCTCCAATGCGCAAAAATCATACAAACAATTTTTCCACTCTAACTTTTTTAAAGGTACCGTATTATACAGTTCAAACCGACACGTTGACGCAACATTTCGAAGAAGCGGAAATTTCCGACCTGCTTCGTCCGTTAAAAAATATTGAAAGCGTCGATCACAGGCATGGCACGCGCGCCCCCAAAGGCAATGACCCAAATCCATCAGCTTTATACTTCCCCCGGCAAAGATAAAGGCTTCCGGCAAAGCAATCCGCTTGCATTCCGAATACGACAACTCTTTGGATAAAACAAAAGTCTCGACACCTGCCCGCAAACAAAGATCCGCACCAAGACGATTAAAAAGATTGATTCCCGTTCCAGCAATGCAATGCATCGAATGTTCTTTTGCAAACTGCAAGGCACAAATCCCGTCCGCATAAATACCGTCAAAAAAACATAACAATTTTTCGTAAATTTCGAAATCCGCACCAATGCAGTAAGCTGGAATATACAGATATTTCTTCCAGGCATAATACTTCGCAAGACGCAAAAATTTTTGTATCTCGTCGCTATTTTGTATATTCAAAGGCTTTAGAATCGCATAATCCAATTTTACATTACGGTAACACGACGAGGAAAAATCACGATCAATGACCGCCACTTTCCCTTCGCTGCACGCATCTGCGGACACCATAAATCCATTTCGACCATACGCATTCTGCCAATTCTTTTCTTCTAAAGGTTCGCGCTTTAAGGAAGAAATACGCTCATAGACGGACGAGTAAACATCTCGGCGAAAAGCGTTCAATGCAGACCGAACAATAAAACAGTCATTGCCAAGTTCTATCGATTTCCAATGCAATAAAAAGGGATACTCACCCGTTTTTTCAAAACAATCACGCAAATCCTTTTCTGTAACAGGGTTGTTTTTGGCCTGTTGCACTGTTTCGCTTGATAAAAATTGCATACGTCCGAAAGAACCAGCAACATCCAAACGGATACGTTCTCCTGCGGCGACATACAAAGAGGCCGATAAGTCTACCATTCTTCTTTCTGACAAAAGACGTTGAGCAAGCGCATGATCCAAAGTTATTGAAACGGTATCCCCAACGCAAACCTTGGCATCAGACTGCAAATAAAACCCTCCTGCAATCGGCGCAAATCCAGATTTCCAAACCGCCCCACCAACTTCTGTATTCGACCCGCGAAGAATTTTAAAGCCATCTCCGTCCACTGGTTTAAAAGAAGATCGCACAAACCATTTGCTAGTCTGTTTGTCAAACTTTTCAATCCGACCGACTTCCTCGCCAATGTGTCCTTGGATTGCCGGCGATAATAAAGCGGAGTCTTGCCCCCAGCTATAGCCGCGCGTAAAATTACCGCGGTTAAAGGAACGCTTCAAATCGGATAATCGACTCGCGATCTCCTCGTCCGGGGCCCCGTCTAAAATCGCACGGTAATAGCGTACAGACGCCGCAACATATGCGGCCGAACGCAATCGACCTTCTATCTTGAACGAATGAACGCCTATTTTTTCAAGCGTCTTGCAATCATTCCCCACGCAAAGATCCGAAAGCGATAGACGATAAGACAGCTTTGAAAAATCTTTTCGATCTACAGAATATTTTTTTCGACACGGCTGCTTACACAAGCCTCGATTGCCGCTATTCCCCCCGACAAAAGAAGAAAAATAGCATTGCCCGGAAAAGCATGTACACAAAGCCCCCTGTACAAAACATTCCGTTTCGATCACAGCCGCTATTTTTTTTATATCCTCAATGCGCGTTTCTCGTGCCAAAATAACGCGCGAAAAACCATATTCTCGTGCAAGATTCGCCCCTGCAAGATTGCATACCCCCGCCTGTGTCGATAGATGCAGTGTAATCGATGGATATTGTTCTTTTAATAATTTACCTAAGAATACATCCTGTAAGATCAAAGCATCGGCGCCACAATTCCAAGCGCGTCGCGAGCAATCAAAAAAGGAGGGCAATTCTGTATCTTTAATTAACGTATTTAAAGCCACGAAAACTTTTACGCCGAACACATGCGCCCGTCGAATCATTCCCTCTAAATTGTCTAAGGAAAAATTTGTTGCCGCTTTGCGCGCCGAAAAATCCTTCAAGCCCAAATAAATCGCATCGGCACCCGCATGTAACGCCGCCATAAACGAGTCCGTATCCCCTGCCGGAGCCAAAATTTCGACCGACAAACCTTTCGCCCCCCCCTTTTTTAACTTTATCAATATTGTACCATTTTTCTTTCTCTTTTGCAAAGAGAAATCTTTCTATTCTTTGTTTTTTTAGCGCGAACCGAGAAAAAGATGTGTACCAATAAAAACGCAAAGGCCGAACCCCTTTCGATTCGGCCACAAATGTTCCTATGATTTAATTCCCCAACATATTTTCAATCGAAATCCCGTAACCACGCGTCGGATCATTTAAAAAAACATGCGTCACAGCTCCGACCAGCTTCCCGTCTTGTAAAATCGGACTTCCGCTCATCCCTTGCACAATCCCACCTGTATCCGAGAGTAATGCCGGATCAGTTATTTTCAAAACAAAATTTTTATTCTGTCGATTTCCGATGTCTACTTTTACAATGGAAATAGAATATTCCTGCGGTGTAACCCCGTCGATCGTTGTATAAATTGTCGCTCTCCCCGGCTGCGCAGATGTTCCAACTTCCACGCAAGGTAATTTTGAAACATCATAATCCGAAGAAAAATTCCCATAAATCCCGGTAGAACAATTTTTGTCTGCTATAGCAATCCCGCGTTCGTTCAAGAACAGACCTTTTAATTCCCCTGCTTTGCCACGTTCCCCGCGCACCACATCGACAATACTACACCGATAAATTGCACCCTGCGCAATATCCATTTGTTTCCCGTTTTCCGTCATGACCGCATGTCCTAAAGAACCAAAACGAAGAGTTCCCTTTTGGATATACGTTACCGTACCAATCCCCGAAACGCTGTCTCGAATCAAGATACCCAATTTTTGCTTACCGCTTGCCAAATCAAGGGCCGGTTTGATCATATATCGCAAAGATTCACCATCTCGTAAAACAGTAATCTCTGACGCACGACCGCCTGTCGCCGACAAAGCCTCGCCGATGTCTTCCGCCGAGCGGACCGTAAGCCCACCGTAATTTGTAATTATGTCTCCGACAGCCATTCCGGCAGCACGCGCCGGGCATACCGTACCGTCTTCCGTCAAAACCTCACAGACACCAACCACTTGGGCGCCGCCCATTCCCAATGTAAAACCAGCCGGCATACCGCCAACATAAACTTCTTGCCCTTGCGCAGAGACATTCAATCCCTGAACAAATAGAAACGATAATAAAAGAACAACAAGAAAAAGTCCGTTGATTCTATATTTTGGCTTATGCATGTTCCCTCCGAAATCCTCGTATGACCTTACTATGCGCAAGCGTATAAGGATTATTCAGAGAAAAAATTTCCAAAGGCATTTTATTCGGATCAAATCTAAATTTTTCGACAAATTATGTCAGACAAAATACATCGTCAAGCCGATCTTCCATCAATTTAGATAATTCGTGCGAATCCTTTGTTTCATGCATTTACTTTCAAGCAACAGTTCATCAGCCAGTTGTCTGGCCGCGCCACTTGCGTCGTCACCGCCTAAAAGCCGAACAATTTCTGCATTCCTTTCCTTATCATCCACCGCCGTAATTGTGGTAACTGTTTTCTCCGCATGGTTCTCCGACTTTGCAATCAAAAAATTCGCATCCGCCATCGCCGCTATTTGTGCCAAATGCGATACAGCGATCACCTGTTTATCCCGTGAGATCGCCGCAAATTTTTCCGCAACCGTCTTAGCGGTTTTCCCACTGATCCCCGCATCGATTTCATCAAAAATATAAGTCGAAATATAGTTCACATCCGACATACATGTTTTGATCGCTAGCATCAGACGACTCATTTCTCCACCGCTAATTACTTTGTTTAATGGTTTAAAAGGCTCTCCCGCGTTAGCAGAGAACATAAAACGCATCACATCCAACCCGTTGCAAGTAACATGACCGATATCGTTTTCCGTATAACCATCAAATTGTGCTTCAAATTGTGCTTTCGGAATATTTAATGTATGGAGTTCTTCCGCAACAGCGCCACAAAATTGTCTTGCGATATCCTTGCGTATCTTCGTCATTTGGCCGCATAGCGCATACGCTTGTATTTGTATTTCCTCCAAACAATTCGTCAAACGTGCATATTCCGCGTCCGAATGCGATAATAGATCATACTCCTGGGAAATGGTTTCATAATATTGGAGAATTTCCTCAATGCTTTTGCCGTATTTCTTCTTCAAAGATCGAATTAAATCCAGCCGATCCTCGACCTGAGCCGCCTCCTCCTCGTCCCAACAAATGTTTTCTGCTAAATCGTTCAGCGTTTCGCCGATATCCTCTGCATCCGCAGCTAAATTCTCCATCCGGTCGTACAGCGATTCGTACTCATGATCCAAACGAGAAATATCCGCGAGGCTTCGCCCCGCCGCGTGAATCAGATCAATCACTGCCCCGTCTTCATTCAGATATTGTACCGCCTCCGATAGAGAATGCATAATTTTCTCTATATTCGCAAAAAAAGTACGCTTTGAAAGCAATTTTTCTTCTTCACCATCACGCAAATCCGCCCGTTGGATCTCATCGATTTGGTATTTTAATACATCCAATCGACGTTCGCGCGCCGCTTCATCACCCCCTAAAACCTTTAGCTTCCTCTCCAATTCACGACTCTCGGACAATATCTTTGCCAATTGTTTTTTTATTTGCTCCAAGGGTTCTCCGGCGGCGCGATCTAAAAGCGCAAGCTGATTGATCTCGCTCAGCAGATAAAAATGCTCACTCTGCCCATGAACATCCACTAAATTCGCCGTGATTTTACGCAACATTCCCGCACTTACGGCATTCCCATTTACCCGTATATCCCCACGTCCGTCCATTCGATATTTTCGAGAAATGATCACATCCTCGTCCGTTTCGATGTCCAATTCACGCAGAGTTCCCCAAACCGGATTATCAGGCTCCGTCCGAAAAATAGCATATACGCTGCATTCGGATTCCCCGTAGCGAATCATGGTGCGATCCGCTTTAGCCCCCAACACAAAGTTGATGCTATCTAAAATCACTGATTTACCTGCACCAGTTTCCCCCGATAAAACATTTAACCCTGGTTCAAAATCAATCTCTGCAGCATCAATTAACGCAATATTTTTTATTATCAGCTTAGCAAGCATAATTCTTTCTACTTCAAAAACTCGTTCAATTTTTCCACGACAACCGCGGCTTTTTCTACGTCAACAGCCACGATCAGCAAAGTATCGTCTCCGGCAATCGAACCAACAATTTCCGGAAAATTCAATTTATCGACAATCATCCCCGCATTGCTTCCATTCCCGCGGAGTGTTTTGACGATTACTTGATTCATTGCCGAATGAATTGAAAGAACACATTCCCGAAATAAATTATGCATTTTAGGGGAAATCTTGTTGTTTCCATCATCTATATAAGCGTACTTATATTTTTTTTTGCTCCCAGCAACTTTAAAAAGCCGCAACTCCTTAATGTCACGCGAAACCGTTGCTTGCGTAACGCTATAATTTCGTTTGTTCAATTCAGCACATAGTTCTTCTTGGGTTTCAATTTCTTGTTTCGCAATAATTTCTAATATCGCTGCCTGTCTACCGCTTCGCATATATCCCCCTATTTGCTCCATTTATTTAACTTAAATAATAGACGATCAAAAAAGTTGCTGTCTTTACTCTTTAAAAACTCAACACAAAAATTCGCCTTACTTAAAACAACGTCGTCTTCGAACCGAAGTGTTGAGACCAACTTCCCGTCGCAAAAAAGCGACAACGCCCCATCCTGCTCTGTCAAACGGACGCGCAATTCACCTGAATCAGCGAACACAATGGGTCGATTATGCAGAGAATGGGCGCATACCGGAGTCAAAATAAATGCAGCCAAATTCGGCGTCAAGATGGATCCTCCCGCAGACAGCGAGTAAGCGGTAGAGCCGGTTGGCGTGCTGACGATGATACCATCGCCGACAAATTCATCGACCTTCTTCCCGTCGATTTCCGCAGAAACCGCAACGACATTATCATCCGCCCCCGAATCATAATACCGTTGAAAAACAGCATCATTTAATGCATAATGCGTTGTCCCATTGACGTCAACTCGCAGAACACTGCGCTTTTCAATCAAATACCCTTTTCTGAGCAGGTCTACAGCTTCATTTACCTGCTCCCCTTCAAACTCTGTCAAAAAACCTAAATTGCCAGAGTTGATTCCAAGCAGACGAATCCCTCGCATCCCCGCATCGATCGCAACCTTTAAAATAGTACCGTCGCCGCCCAAAACAATCAGAACGTCAACCTCCCCAATCGACTCCACGGCATCATACTCAACAAATCCGATTTTTTGTTTACGCAACAATGCGATCAAATCGTTTCGAATCGGAATAAATTTTTTGGTTGCACGATTGCAATATACACCTACTTTCATGGTTTTATTATACAACATTTTATACATTTATGCAAATAAAACTGCATACTATCCATCGAATTTCCAAAAAATATACAAACGTAAGAGCCGGCCCGTCACAACGACAGCCCGGCTCTTCTCACGATATTCGAACAAAATCATGTTGCACCAAGGAAGACTATTGGACAAATAACTCCATCAAGGATACACTGTTGTCTGAAAAATCCTTCATTTCCTCCGGAGAAAGCTTTTTATAAGAAAGCATTGCCAAATAATAGATTTGATTTGCGACGAACTTTTTCTTATCCTCTTCTAATTTAAGGAATCCACGAACAAGAGAATTTGCCGTATTAATGACAATTGTCATATCGCGATCCGTGTCAGCCCCGGCAAGTCCATAAAAAGCATTCATTTCTCCGAAGCGGCGAGAAAACTCTGCCACATTGATCACGGCCGGAATTTCTTCACTTTTAAATTTTTCCGCCTTGACTGCAATGGATGTATTTTTCAACGCCGCCTTAAATGCGTCAATGAGTTCTTGATTTGCATCCCCGTTCGCATCCTCCGCCTTCAGGGCCGTGTCAATCTCCGCATCGATACGAAGGAAGCGGTAATGCCCCGTTTCCTTGTATTCCAAATAACTTAAAAAGTGGGGATCGATAAAGGTATCGCATACAATCGCATTTAATCCGGCATTACGGAACATCGAAATATATTGCGCTTGGCCAATTTCGTCGGATACATAATAAACCGTCGAGGCTTCTTGCTTAGCCGCATTCGTCTCCGCATCCGCTGAATCGGAATCTTCCGCCTTCCCCTCCGATTTCGGCATATCCGCCTTCTTTCCAACAAATTGCTCTAAAGTTTGGTATTTTCCGTCTAAATTTTTGAATATAATGCTGTCTTTGACTTTGGCATAGAAGTCCTCATCTTTGATGCAGCCCAATTTGACAAAGACAGAAATGTCATTCCAACAAGCCTCGTATTTCTCCTGATCCGTTTTGAAAAGTCCCGTCAGCTTATCCGCAACTTTTTTAGTTATATGCTTGGAGATCTTCTGCACTTGACGGTCATTTTGCAAAAAGCTGCGCGATACGTTTAATGGTATATCCGGACAATCGATGAGGCCGTTTAAAAGCATCAAATATTCAGGAATAACCTCTTTAATGTTATCCGCTATAAAAACCTGATTGCAATACAGCTTTACTTTGCCGCGTTCCAACTCGACTTTGCTTTTCACCTTGGGAAAATACAAAATCCCTTTCAGCCGGAACGGGTAATCCATGTTCAAATGGATCCAAAAAAGCGGATCGTGATAATCATGAAAAGTTTTTCTATAAAATTCTTTGTACTCTTCCTCGGAACAATCCTTGGGCGCCTTTAAATACAATGGCTTTGTATCATTTAAAGGTTGGTCCTCGTTTCCTTTATAATTGAGATAAATATTATACGGCATAAACGCACAATATTTCTCAATCAAATTCCGAATGGTCGACTCGTTTAAGAACTCCTCTTCGCCTTTTGCTATGTGCATAACGATCTTGGTCCCTCGCTCGGCACGATCGCAGGCCTCGATGGTATAGGTACTCTCTCCGTCTGATTCCCAATGCACCCCGTTTTCGGTTTCACGGTATGATTTGGTAAAAATTTCAATATTATCGGAAACCATATACGCCGAATAGAACCCTAAACCAAAGTGGCCGATAATTCCTTCACCGCCAGCCTTCTCGTACTTAGACAAAAAATCAGCCGCACCAGAAAAGGCTATCTGCGTGATATATTTTTCCACCTCTTCTTCCGACATGCCGATGCCGTTATCTTCGACCGAAAGCGTTGATGCATCTTTATCAATCGAAATTTTAATACTAAAGTCATCCTCCGCGCTAGCCGCTTCCCCCATATCAACCAACTTTTTGAACTTGGTAATTGCATCAATTCCGTTAGCCACGATCTCGCGCAAAAAAATGTCTTTATCCGAATAAAGCCATTTTTTTATAATCGGCATCATGTTTTCACTTGCAATACGAATATTCCCTTGTTTAGACATATTAACACCTCCAAGTATACAAGAGCCCCGCTTTAGGCGGGGCTCTACAAATTAAATCCTATCAGTCGTTGTTTTTATTCTGTAACATTTCCGCGATCGATGCGCCGCCAATTCCGCCTTCCGTCCATTCTCTGAACTCATCTTCCTCGCGGTTTTCTCTGGGTTGCCGAACTTTGCGAGGCCTTTTCTCTCCCTTCTCTTCTCCTTCACGCCGAGAACGTACTTTCGTAACCTCCGGCTCCGGCAACAGCGCCTTGATGGAAAGAGTCATCTTCTTGCTGGCGGGATCCAGCACTAAAATCTTCGCGTCAACCTCTTCACCGATTGTCAAAACCGACGTCGGGTTCTCCAACCATTCGTGCGAGATCTGCGATACGTGCACCAAGCCATCCACGCCATTCTCAACTTCTACAAATGCACCAAACGGAACGATGCGAACGACTTTCCCGTGAACGACATCTCCTTCGGCATACTTCTCGGCGACCAGATCCCAAGGCTGCGGCTGCAACTGCTTATAGCCGATTGAAACCTTTTTATTTTCCTCGTCGACCTTCAATACCTTGAATTGATATTTTTTGCCGATCTCCAAAATATCGGTAACATTTTTTGCACCCGACCAGGACAAATCAGAAATATGGGCCAAGCAATCAAAACCGTTGACAGAAACAAAAGCCCCAAAATTCGTGGCGCGCTCCACTTTTCCTTCAACGACATCGCCTACATGAATATTTG
>CALVHT010000165.1 GCA_944328645.1 uncultured Clostridia bacterium | reverse complement strand
TTTACTAAAGTGTTTTTATCGTCCCACAGTAGAACTGGGGGTTTATTCTAGCTAAAGCCCCAATTAAAAAAGAGAGAAGAATTTTTAATTCTTCTCTCTTTTTTCGCCCGATCACTGATCATTCCGCCTCCGCATCCATAGCTTCAAGCAGAAAACTTACAGGACGAAACCCGTCGTTACAGGAAATCATTGCGGACTTTTTATCCTTCATCCAACCGTCATAGAAATTCTCGCCGCCGTGTGCAAGCGCCATTACAAAAGCGGATACGCTTTCCCAGGCACTTTCGCAAAAATCCTGCGGCTTTTTCCAGCCGTTTGCGATAAATATTTGCCCTTCCCGCATCTCGCAAGTGTGCAGAATCGGATTTTCGTACTTTTCGATCAAATCTGTGTAGCACGCAGTTTTCATTACAGTAATTTTAACTTTTTTCATTACGAATCTCCTACAAAAAATTACTGTTTAGCCTAACATAATTATATACCAAACCGGTTAAAAAGTAAAGCAAAAAGCGCACTGCCTTGCGGGCAAGGCATGGTGCGCTTTTCTTGTCGTTTTTGTAGTAAAAATCTCTATCGGCGGCGCGGTAGATCCATGCGCCTTCTGAATTCATGATGCTTTTTTCTTTTTAAAGAATTCATAGTATATTGCACGCAAACAGCGTTCGTAATCTGCATTATCAATGCCGACGATAATATTAATCTCACTGGAGCCCTGGTCGATCATGCGGATATTGATTCCTGCATCGGAAAGCGCGCGAAATAACCGGGCCGAAGTACCGACACTGGCCGTCATACCGTGTCCAACCGTAGCAACCAATGCGATCTGATCCAACACACGAACATAGTCCGGATGTACGGCGTCGCGAATTTGTTCGATTAGACGATCCAGCATACCGTCGGAAAGATTTTTGCTTTCAATCACAAGCGAAAGCGTGTCAATTCCGGAAGGCATATGTTCAAAACTGACGGCATTTTGTTCAAGCACAGAAAGAACCTTGCGAGCAAATCCTATTTCCGAGTTCATCATGGATTTTTCCAGAAAAATGACGGTAAAATCTTTTTTTCCGGCGATACCCGTGACTATATTCCCGTGTTTTTTATATTTTTTTGAGGGTAAGATAAGCGTTCCGGCATCTTCCGGCTGAAAAGTGTTTTTTATTTTGATGGGGATATCTCCTCTGCGAACAGGAAAAATGGAGTCAGCATGCAACACATTTGCCCCCATATAAGACAACTCACGCAGTTCTTTAAAGGAGATTACTTCAATCTTTTCCGGACATTCCACCAGCCGAGGATCGCAGGCTAAAAAACCACTGACATCTGTCCAATTCTCGTATAGCCCTGCATTGACGCCACGCGCAATGATCGATCCGCTGATGTCGCTACCGCCCCGCGAAAATGTCCTGATTTTTCCATTTGCGTCGGTTCCGTAAAAACCCGGGATCACCGCATTTCCGCATTCGCGCAGTTTCGCCTCGATCAATGGATATGACTTCGCCTCATCAAACAAACCATTTTCATCAAAGAAAATAATATCCTTCGCATCGATAAATTGCCAACCGAGTTTTGCGGCAATGATCCGCGCATTGAGATATTCTCCGCGAGACGCAGTAAAATCAGCACTTTTTTGAAGATCAATCTCGCGTTCCGTTTCATCCAAAATACTTTGGATATCGAATGACTCCATTCCTAATTCTGAAACGATTGAGATAAAGCGCTTGCGAACATCCGCAAATGCGGCCGAACAATCGCCCGTCTCTTGCGCCGCACGGAAGCATCCGTACAATAGGTCGGTCACTTTTACATCCGCCGAGAAACGCTTTCCGGGCGCGGAAACAACCGCGAAACGGCGGGCCGGATCTGCGCGCAAAATCTTCTCTACACGTAATATGTTATTGCCGTCCGCCAAAGAGGAACCGCCGAATTTGCATACGATCAATTTCATAAGTGAATCTCCTTTCCCTCGATGTAATATCGCTTCTCTTCACTTTCACCCATCGAAAACGTTTTGCGCGGTAAGCAACCATGCGCAAGTACTTGCGAAAATAGTTCAGATTTGTTCATTTTTGGCAAGCAAATCCCAACACAGTCTTTCTCTTGGCGGGTCAAGGTACGCAATGCATCTTCTCCGTGGATATAGTCAACGGATCCGCCATGCGTTGAAATAAAACCCGCTATGTATTGGTCGACCGAAAAAACAGCCGCCGGAACCTCGTACGGCATCGCGACAGACGTTTTTACTCCGTCGATATACACAGAACCCTTGCCTTCCCCTTCGGGCATAAAGCCGTCCAGGAATTGCTGCGGATTCACTCCCTTAACGATGCGATGGATTGCCTCAAATACAATGCCTGGATCATAGAGATTGACCGCTTCACACAGCGCATAGCGTGCCGGATGGTATTCTCGTTCCTGTTCCGACAAAGTTTTTTTTATGATATCCCAAGAGGTCTTCGCAGTCGCTAAGGAATGATTCCCGTCGCCGACCATAAAAAGCACGCCATTTTTTTCCAAGCGATCCAATACTTCGACAACCGCTCTTGAATTAGAAATCAATGAACCGGTCACATGCCCGCCCTGCATGTTTAAATCAAAATCATAAAGCGGTTGCAGTTCCTGTTGGAAAATCGTCTTCAACACTCGGTCGTCCGGATCTTCATATAATAAAAGAACGTGCGGAAACTCGATGGTAGCAGCTTGGCGGATCTTTAGACGCGGGGGTATCCGCTCAACAATTGTGGCTTCGGTAGCGCGAATACGTGCCGTTTCGTTTGGAGCAAAGGAGTATTCCTCCAAATCGATCGCCAAAACGATCCCTGTACGCATTGCCTGATACGGCGTCGTACGGCGAACCAAAATAAAACCGCTCGGAAGCTTTCGAAAAATATGCTTTCTTCGATAGTCCTGCATCGTTTCACGGATGCGATCGATCCGATCCGAGCAATCCTCGTCTCCTAAATAAACCTCCGGCAAAGTTAAGTATAATGTAGAAGGCCGGTCCCCGACGTATTGCTGCAGTTTATTCCAATATTCCCGATCAGACGTATGTTGATCACAGGCAATAACGGCCCATGCGGATAAATCAACAAAAGGCTGCGGCAGTAAAATTTCCGGTACCACAATGCAACTTTTTTTCATCTTTCAAACAGTTTCTCCGCCAGTTTCCAAAAAATCAGCCACCATAATTGATGATTGCAAACACGATGACAGCCAAAGCGATCGCTAAAATTTTAATGGGAACGTTGTCAATAAAAATCCCTGCCAATTTACGCCAAAAGCTTTTTCCGCTCATACACGTTTCCTCCCGTCCGCACTCAAATCCTTCCAATAGTACTCATTGAGCGTTCTTTTTAGCAAGTCATAGTCTGCGTATCGCGAAATCTTTCCGCGCTGCGCAATCGTGATTATCCCCGTCTCTTCGGATACAATCAGCGCGGTCACATTGGACGTTTCCGTAATTCCAATACCGGCTCTATGCCGCGTACCCAATTCTTTGGGAATATTGACGTTCTGCGTCAAAGGCAAAAAACAGCCGGCTGCCTGTATTTTATAATTATTTATGATCATAGCACCGTCATGCAAGGGAGCTTTTACGAAAAAAATCCCCTCAATCAACTGCGAAGAAATATTGGCGTCCAAAAGAACTCCGCTTTCCAACACTTGTGCCGGAATATTGTCGTTCGATAAAATGATTAGCGCACCGATGTTGTCTTTGGAAAGATTTTGCAGCGCCCTAATAATTTCTGAAACATAGCGCTGCACTTCCTCCTTGCTGACCGACGTCTGATGACCCGGTTTTTCGGAAAGAACGTTGAGCGTGTTCAAACTGAGAATATCGCGTTTTACTTCGACATTAAAAATTATGAGGACTAACCCAGCCAAAACGAGCGGAATCACCATAAATGTTTCACCGGCAAGGTCATCATTGAACAAAAAGATGACGCCAGTCGCTAAAACAAGCAATGAAAAAACCGCAATCATGCTTCGAACATTATTGTTTTTCAAAATACGAAAAACATAATAAAACACAAAAGCGAATAGGACAATTTCCAGCGCGTCAACCGGGCCGAAATTTAAAAAAGACGCTTTTAGGTTATCCAATATCTCTTGCATAGACAAACTCCGTTTTGAATGCGTATATAATTATTTTACATGAATTTTCCGAAAAAGAAAAGCGTTTTCGATCCAATCCAAGAACATTTCGCGATCAGCCGAAAAATAAATACGCATTGACATGCAATAACGCAGACTTTGATGAAAACTCACCTGACTTCACGCGGTTGATCGAAGTATAAATTTCCTGAAAACAATCCTGAACACGGGTCACTCCCCATGTTTCTACCTGCCGACGACTCATTTTAACGGCATACTCTTTCATACCCAACGTCTGCGCCGTTTCGCGATCACTTTTTCGGAGCAACGCAATCTCAAACAGACTTCGAAAATAGGCGCACAGGGCGCTTAAAACCCCCATTTCATCCATCCCCTTGTCCAAAAGTTCCCCGATTACGGATAAATACTTTGCATAATTTTTTACTCCGACCGCGTTTGACATCTCATAGACTTTGTATTCGCTGTCGCGGTAGACTACCGCGTCGACATCTTCGGCTGATATTTTTTTTTCGTCTGACGCATAAGCGATCAATTTTTCCGTCTCGCTGGCTATTCGAGTCATATCGAAAAGACAATAGCGCATGATGCGCTCGCAACACTCTGTATCGATCTGGATTCCCGCACGCTTCATACGCGTAAAGATCCAACGCAATAAAGTTTCCTCGTCCCCGCGCGAACAGTCCACAAAGCACACGTTCGGCACTTTTTTCCAATCAATGCCTTTGTTTTTTGTTTCGATCGCATTGTTTACAATAAGCAAAATTGTCGTCGGTTGCGGATTCTCAAAATACTTTTTTAAATATGCATCATATTCGCGTTCTGTCGGATAAAAATTGGTCACCTTGACAATTCGCCTTGCGCTGAGGAACGGGAAGCTTTCAGCCGCCGCGACCAAAGAAGTGATTGCGCCGCCCTTTAACTCCTCTCCGGCAAAAACCGAAAAATTCAATGCAGGTTCGGTCAGACATCTTTCCTTGAGCATCGCTTCCCCGCGTTCTTTAAAATATTCCTCTTCGCCGGCAAAAAGATATATTGGTTCGACTTTTTCTTCCAAGCTCTTTTTGAACAGAACAAATTTCATGCTATCACCTATCCCGATCGGTTACAAAAATTATATCATCTTTCCACAGAATTTGCAAGTCGCCGGCAGAATATGTATCGGTTTTTCCTTCGGTTTGGTTGAAGTAGATTTCAAACGTTGGCTCACAGACTGCCAACAACTGGAAATTTTCTTTTTCTGCAATCAATATGTCACAATCTAGCAAATGATCCGGAATGTCCCCAAAGTTGATCAGCACCCCGGCTCCCATGCAACGAAAATATAGCGTATATTCGTTCAAAAATATTGCCGACCCATTCCCCAGTCCAAAAAAATCGTCAACTTCCTGCACATCAATTGTTTGGTATGAGTTTATAAAATTGCTTTGCGCGGAAACATAAAGCACATCGATGGAAACGTATTGCAAAACAACAGGTAATTCGGCCCCGATTTCTTCTACTGAAGCCAAAAATATTATTCCATCCAAATGTGTGATACGTTCTCGCAATAAAAATCTTTCTAAATCGGATTCATTCAAATCGGCGGATGAAATCAGGTAAGCAGAATCACTTTGTCGAACCAGCAACAGGTTTGTCCCGTAATAGGAATGAATATAAATTGCGCCTTGCACACCAGACATATGATTGCGGGCACACATTCCGAATGTAAGTGCAATGCTAAATAATATGACAAAGCCAGCTTTGGGAATAATCTTTAAATTGACTTTGTCCGAACAAATTATACCGATCAAATACCAAATCAAAGCCAAGGCCCCGAATGAAAATCCACTGATGATGCCGAATTTCCATTCAACGGACAGGATCGGCAAAACGCAGATTCGAAGCAAAAACGCAGGTATAAACAGGGCCCAGGAAGCTATGGCCGGTACAGCACATGCTAGAAAAGCACTGATAAACAGCACCAGATAAACCAGACTGAGCAACGGCACAAAAACAAGATTCAAAGCCAATCCAATTCCAGATGCATATCCGAAACAGTCCAATAAAAGCGGAAACGTTGCAAACTGTGCGGAGATCGTCGTTCCAAGAGCCGCGCAAACCGAATAAGGTAAGTGTAATCTTCTCAATAAACGAGTGATTTGTGCCCCCAAAATAATAATTCCCGCAGCAGCAGCGATCGACAACTGAAACCCAACAGAAAACAAATGTACCGGATGAATCAGCAACACAATCAGTGCCGCGATCGATACAGAATTTACCCGGTCATAGGCGAATCCGCCTGCCTCCATCGCCATCAAAACCATACACATGACCAAGGCACGCACAGATGAAGGCGAAAAGCCACATACCCCCGCATAAAAAATTAACAGCAATGATACAATCGGACATCGAATCCAAGAACGCAGACGAAGTTTTTTTAAGAAGCCGTTGCAGATCCCATAAACAACCCCAATATGCAAACCGGAAACGGCAAAGATATGCGCAATTCCCCCATAGCGAAAATTTTGCAAAACATCGTCGTCCATTTCTCCGCTGTCCCCTGTCAACATTGCATAGGCAATTGCCGCGGTTGGCTCGTCCATGCTGGAAAATAGTTCTTCATGCAAACGCTCTCGAACGGAACCGAAGATGTTTGCCTTTCCATCCGAAAGGATAAAAAAATCCTCCTCCTCGGCAAAAGCATGGTATCGCACTTTTTCAATAATCGCCGAGGCGTTTACTTTACCATAGGACCACGCATCATATGTTTCGACCGTTGCCGAAAAAATTGTTTGTATCCCTAATTGTAATGCGTGCCGCCGTATACATATACGCGAATGTAGAAATTTGTCTCTATCCGTTGGCCCGTTTCCGTTATCAAAACGACCTCCCCAAAAGTCAAAGCATCCGTTTTTTGGGAATGATCTATTCTCTCCAAGGTTCCACGAACAACGCACTTTTCCGCCAAGGCCGGAGATTGCTCAAATTGGTTGATGCGCATTCCAAAGGAAAAAACACCGACTGAAAACACAAGACATAACGCAAGCGAAAAAAGAACCAACCAAACCGATTTTTCTTTTCTACGCCAAAAAAGCGCGAAAATACATACTATTGGCCAAACAAGGCATAACCAAAGAGCACGAATCCCCCATAAAAAAGACAAAAATATCCCCAAGCCAAAACTTAGGGATACAAATACGAGCGGTCGAAAGTTTAAAACACGATCGCCTCGATAAAATAAGTGATTGTCTGCTCTCTTAATCTTTTCCATACGATTTCATCATAAGTTTAAACAAACGCAATATTCGCCTCCAACCAAAGCAATATTTTCCCACGCAATACAGGCGCTGCGCACATATTTTGATTCACCGGTAAAACCCGCAAGATCAAACAGTTCCCCATATGTACAGTCGTATGAGACGCGATATGTTCCTGGATAAACCACTTGTTCTCCTTGAATCAAAACGCAAATTGTATTGTCATACTCAATTTTTTCATAAACTGAGCAGGTCATACCATCTTTTGCAGGCGGCGCAGCAAAAGGTAACATTGCAAGCGCCGCAAACAAGACTATGAACACGGCTACAACCAACACGTTTTTTCCGAAATCACGCATCGTCTTCACGCTAAGCTGATTCGGTCGCTGACTGATCGCACAAATACGGCGCGAGCAACCCCCAAGGCCAAGCAATCGTTAAAAAATTTTGTTAATCGATCGCTGGGTCTTTGAATTTGCCACTCTCGGCAGATCAGCTGAATCAATTCTTCTGCATATAAACTTACTTTATTTCCCAACAACCCCTTCGCCAATGCGATTACTTCGTATGGCGTAAACTCATCCTCCGATCGACGAGTCGGCGTTGTCTCCGTCCGGAAAAAATCGTAGTTGCATCCTTTATCTGTCTTACGAAGATAAATTCGATCGCAGAGGCACTCGCGAATAAACCCGCATTTTTCGATCAATTCCTGCATACGCGCCTCCGCTTTTGCGTTGGCTTTTTCTATCCCGAATACATTCATGCATCGTTTGATCAAAAAATTCATTGAAATCGGCTCCTCCGCCGTAACGATTGCTTTTAATCGCGAAATGATTTCAGCATCGTGTTCGCCACCCGTGATAAACGTCAGGGGTTGCGGTGAGATTTCAAGTTTGGCAAAGCGATAATTGCGACGAAGCGCGATTAGATGATCTCGTCCACCCTTTTCTGCACCGGTCAAACGATCCAGCAATTCTTTAATGCGCTTGATTTCCCGTTTCGGATTGTTCATGAAATTCAAAGTAAACAGTCGTAAGACATTCCAATTATTCATCTTAAGCGTCTGAACCTGTAAGATGTTGCGGTCTTTTGCGCTGCATCGATTGGCCGTAACCCCATCGCAGAGGATCGCTAAAATAAATTTTTTCTTATCCCGCGGGTCCAATACGGCGCAGTCAATTTTAAACTCCGATGCCCCGACATCAGAACGACATTCATATCCATAATTTTGAAGTTCCTGCGCAATATATTTTCCGATCCCGTTTCCACGGTAGACTTCTTCCGCGCCAATCGCAAGAGTTGTTTTCCCCTTTTCTGCAAACTCCAAAAATGCCTTTAACCCTGCCACGCCCTTGCTATTTGTTTTTGCTAAGTTGATCATGGCAGAAGTCATGGAAGAAAAAACGACCATTTCCTCTCGCGCACGCGAAACGGCAACATTCAAACGACGCCATCCCCCCAACTGGTTCAACGGACCAAAATTCAGCGAAACACGCCTGTCACGATCCGGTCCATAGCAGACGGAGAAGAAAATAACATCGCGCTCATCCCCCTGTACGTTTTCCAAATTCTTGACAAACAACGGCTCGTCGCGTTCGTATGCAGCTTCCTCCAGCCTGTTTTTAATCAATGCATCCGACAACCTCCGCTCAATAAAGTCTTGTTGTGCCGTGCTAAACGTAACAATCCCGATACTGGAGCGAGCCGTCCGCGGATCAGACAAACGACGGACAACTTCGGCGACAAGCGCCTCCGCTTCCGCTTTGTTTCGCTTGGTTAATCCACGATCATATACGCCGTCCGGAACAAGCGTCAACCGGACCTTGCTCTCAAGAGCATCCGGAGAAGGAAACGTGCACAGCCGATTACCATAATACATTACATTCGAAAAAGCGATCAAACTTTCATGTTTGCTTCGATAATGCCAGTTTAAATGTTTTTCCGGCATGCTTAAAGCCAAACAATCGTCTAAAACACTCTCCAAATCCTCGGTATCCAAATTTTCTTCGTCCACATATCCAGAACTAAAAAAAGATGTTGGCGGTAATTGCTTAGGGTCTCCGACCACGACGGCACTTTTTGCACGAGCTAAAGCACCGACCGCTTCGCTAGTCGGTAGCTGGGAAGCCTCGTCAAAAATAACCAGGTCAAAAAGATCTGTTTCCGGCTGCAGATACTGCGCAACCGTAATCGGGCTCATTAAAACACAAGGGGCAACGCATGCAAACAAATTCGGAATCTCGGCCAAAAATTCCTTAATCGACATGCCACGCATATTACTCTTCAAAATTCGCTGAAACGAAAGAAGTTCCAAACTAATACTGCCTTCCGTCGATGAATTCGGCAGTTGTGCAATCAATTGCTTGCGAATATATTCTTTGGAAAGACGCGTATATTCTTCATCCAAATTCCGGAACAAATCAATTTTTTCTTCCAAAACAGTGCCTGAAAATTTTGACAATGTCGGATCGGAAGCAACATTTGTTTCAATAAAATTCCGAAAAACATTTTTTCGAAAGCTTTCTAACAGGTTATCGGCGGTAACTGTTCCTGCCTCTAATGCGGCTGTAATAAAAGCCAAACCCTCCTGGTCTAAACGATGGGCAATATCTTTAAAAAGACACCAAGCGGCAAGCATATCGATATTGTCGATCAATGCGGCTGCTTTGTTCTGAAAATAATCAAGGATGTCTTCATCGGAAAACTTTTCTTCTGCCGCACCGATTGTGTCGCAGAAATTTTTTCGTCCCTTTTCGAAGCCCTCAATTGCCTGACGCATCCCTGCCAGCACAGGAACAGAATAACCGCCGCAAACAGACTGAACACACATGCTGTTAAAACTGTCTGCATTGTAATCCATAAACACGGTTTCGGCCAACGCATGCAACCGATTCAAGGGCGCAAGAAAATCTTCCATATGGCGGAAATTAATCTTTCCTCCCCGATCCGTAAAATTATTTGATAGCGCTGTATTCGACTGGATAAGTTGTAGATCTTCATAAATTTGAACAACTGTTCCCATGTATCGATATTCCTCATCCGGAGCCATGCGCTCAATTGCAGCACGGCGAAGTCGCCTTGCGAGCGCATTCAGTAGTTTACTGCTGCGATGATTTTCGCTCCAGTTATCCAATTCTTGCTCGACCGACGACGGCTCTGCATCTAAATCGACCAGTGTTTTGAATACTTTGAAGTATTTTTCGATCGAGCGCGTTAAGCGTCTTGTAGCATTGAAAAAAAGGTAAAAAGAATTTTCGTCGTTTTTAAAAAAGATATCCGTCTCGCCGCTCTGTAACAGCGCGATCATCTGCAACAGTGCGTTTAACTTTGTTTGTGTAAACGCACTAACCTTCTGGCGATAAAACTCCAGGAAAAGGCGCAGATAACTGCGAAAATGTTTGATCTCGACAATCATCGCTTCCGATGCGTAATAAACACGATTGCGAATATTTGTGTTATACTCGCGCAAATTAACATTGTCAAACGGCGAACGCCGCACACCACCGCAACGCTTGGCTGCAGCCGATGCTTCCGCCAACATATTTTCATAACGTTCGAGCTTTTCCTTGGTCAAACGATCATAAAACGTACTTTCGATGTCCAATACATCTGGCGCGCTTTTATTCTTTAAATAGATCAAAATTGCCTCGTACACAGAGACGCCTAAACGCCGCTTTTTGTGTAACGCTCGAATCGGTTCGTTCAATGCAGCACGAACTTCAGCCAGTTGGTTGCTTTTGGAAACAAAGTCTGTTCCATTTTCATCCGCAGACAGTGCGAGAGTCGTTTCCATCTTTTTTAGCAGCTGGGCTTTGTCCGATTTGCCAGAGTCCAGCTCCAAACAAAAATCGCCGATTCCGATCGAGTCCAAACGTTTCTTTACAACCGAAAGGGCTGCTTGTTTTTCGGCAACAAATAAAACACGTTTCCCTTTGCACAAACAGTTCGCGATGATGTTGGTTATTGTTTGGCTCTTTCCTGTTCCGGGAGGGCCATGCAAAACAAACGATGTTCCGGCCGTAGCCTCCGAGATTGCATCAAACTGCGAGGCATCCGCCGTTAACGGACACAGAATTTCGGCCGGATCGTATTCATCCTCCGTTTTATTTTCAAAAACGGTATTTGCTATTTCCAAACGGTTATCCAGCAACGATTTCACCATTTGGTTTTTACGAAAACGATCGATATTTTTTCGAATGTCATTCCACATTGCGTAGCGTGCAAACGAAAAATTGGCAAGATACACCTCCTCCACGACCGACCAACGCTTCATGGATAATATCTCCGCACGCACCATCGCCAAAATCTCTGAAATGCGAATTCCCGAAGAAATGCTATCCAACCCGCGTATATCAATTTTAAATTCACGCATCAAAAATTCAAGAAGTGTATTATTAAACTGAAGTTCCGTACTCGATAAAGCAATGGAATACCCTTTCCCGCCCTTGGTGCGAACAAGCTTTACAGGACAAAGAACCAAAGGGGCATACTTGGGTTCACGGCTCGATTCTGATTCATACCAACGCAAAAATCCAAACGCCAAAAACAAAACACTTGCCCCGGCTTCTTCTTGCGCAGTCTTTTCTTTTTTCATCAAATAATGTACCGTATCTGCCAAAGGATCTTTTTCAGAATATGTTCGAAGGCGATGGTTTTTTAATTCAATAGACAATAATTCGGAAACCGCCGAGCGACTCGCTGCTCCCGAAAAATAAGAATCTTGTGAGATCAAATTGCGAAGATCCGTTGTTTTTTCTAAAATCGCGAACTCTCCACCATTGCACAACGTTTCATACATTTGGTTGATGTCCGCCGAAAAAATATGCAATACGTTTTTTTCGGGCCGAAAGTTTAAAAGGGTATTTTTCAAGGAAAGATCCAACAAACGCCGCTCCCATTGTTTGTTTTTTGTAATTTTCCCATCCAAATTTAATTTGCGTGCGGTTGCAAGAGCAGCGGGAGCTGCTGACAAATCCGTGTCTTCTTCCCCTAAAAGCTCATATCCGCGAACCCCGGAAACCTTTAAAGGAAGCGGTCGAATACGCGCCAAACGACAACGCTTTATATCGATCACAGTATCAAACCATGCATTTTCTGCCTTCTGCTTAAAATGCTTCTCCGCTCCGGCATAGTTTACGTTTTTATCCTCAAAAAGGTCATCCGTGTCCAACATGCTGACATTATTTATTCCGTCAGACATGTATTGTTGCAACAATGTAACATCATCGCTGACACTATCCGAAAAACAGTTATCGTATAGCCAAACGCCGCAGGCAACGCCATGTTCGCCCAAAGCCAAGATCGGATGCAATCCGGCACATTCAAAACAAGAAGCAATAAACAAGGCCAACTCAAACGATGATGCGCTCTTCTCTTTATAAAGCAACCCCGTACCACGCAACGCGACAGGCTCAGAATAATCAACGGGCATCTCCTTTCGGGAAATCGCCAATTTTTTGATCGCCGCGTAAATCGCTGCGGCCAGTTGCCGAATTTTATTCTTATCGCCCTCCTGGTACCCATGCCATTCGCTCGTAAGTCCCCATTTTTTTAACGGTTCCTGTGCATCATTTAAAACACGCAAACAATCCGGGAGTTTTGGACGAACAAAACAGGATAAATACTCCGCGTTCCCATTCCGGCCCGACCAATAATCAAAAGGAAGCAGCGTCACCTCAAATTGTGTCTCAGCCAAAAGATCTTTTCCCCGACACACACGAACCGAAGCAGAAGAGACCATGATTTCGCTAAGTTCTGTCAAAAATAAAGGAGAGACAAGATTCTCCGTGGAAAGATCGATATTGCTTTCGAACGGAATCACGTCCAAATGCTTTGAGAAAGGCAATAAAAAACCATCCTTGCTGTCAATCGTAACATCGATATCCTCGACCGATTCCGCGCCGGAATTCGAGATTTGCAAAACTGAAAAAAGCGAAACACGATTAAAATAGTCCGCATATCCATAATATTTTTGTACATTGCAAAGTAAACAAAGTTGGTTACGCAATGCACTTTTTGTCGTTCTTTTACCAGCCATGATTGCCTCCTATAAACTCAGTTTTATATGTCTCACGCATACAGATATATAAACGATTCCGTTCGAAAGAAACGATACATTTCCAACAGACAAGAACAAAAATCAAATTTCTGCAAAGGAACACTCACGAAAGAGGTTTCCTTTGCAGATTCTTCTTTTTATCGACGAATCAATTCGAAATTATACTTTCAAATCCAGGCAATAAATCCAATATTTCCAATATTTGCGCATAACTATGCGCGACGTAGTTTATCGATAATTCGGTCGGCAGTTCCGTAGATTTTGTGTACCAAATGCATGAAATGCCCGCATTGTTGGCACCTTGAATATCCGAAGATAAAGAATCACCAATGACCATGCAATCCGCAGGCTTTGCCCCGATTTTTCGGAGTACATAGGAAAAGAACCGTGGATCCGGTTTGGCAAACCCTATCTCATCGGAAATAAAGATACCATCAAAAAAATTATGCAAACCTAAAGATTCCAAGCGTCCATATTGCGCGGCAGGCGTTCCGTTGGTAATTAAATAAATCTCTCCCCTTTTACGCAATTCCTGCAAAAACAGGTCTGCTCCTTCCAATAAATATCCCGTGACCGAAAGTCGAGCAAAATAAACATCGTTTGTTTTTTTTGGCATCAGCCGTGACCCCCATCTCCCCCAAAAAACGATTAAAGCGTTCTACGACCAAACCTTGTTTACTTATTTTTCCCTGCTCATATTCACGCCATAATAAATCATTGATACGTTTGAAGCGCGGATATTGTTCGCCCAAAGCAGGGAAACCCGCGGCATTCATGGCAAAGGAAAAACACTCTCGGGAAGATCGAACAAAGTCTAAAATCGTTTCATCGGCATCCAAAAGAATTTTTATTTTCATGTTTTTGATTCCTCGATCAGTGCCAGTTCCTTTAAAGCCCGCGTATAAGCAATATATTTCTCTTGTCGCGTCATATGTCGATCCGCTACAGCAACGCAAGTAAATTCTAACCCTTTTGATTCGTAAACAGTCATCAAATTGATCTTTTTCTTTGACAATTTTCCTGTCTCGCGCAAAATATTATAGCTTTTCCGACGATACCGCTCCAGCTCATTTTCTGAAACAATTATGGCTTTTAGACCTTTTTTATCCCGGAAAAAACCACTGACGCCACGTAATCCGATATGGTCAATCGGAGGCCCGTCAAACCCGATCGATTGCATATCGATCTTTAAATTTTTTGCAACGTAATCGACAATTTGGTTGGTATTACGATAATTTTGATCTAAAGTATAGTAATCTCCCTGATTCACCGCACCCCAATCAGACAACCCTCGATAGCGCGTAATATTCTGCGCCAAATCGCCATAGATATTAAAGGCTGCATCACTATTCAGCATCTGCAACAATCGATATTCATTGACCGAAATATCTTGTCCTTCATCGATAAACACAAGGCCAAAACACGGTTGAAGACGTACACCCAACAGCACAAAAATCAAGCAAAGTGCATATGGATCGCTGCGCAAAAGGCCTTTCCCGATGCCGTACTTATTTTTAACTCGGCGTACCGTTTCGTGATAAAAGAACCGCGCCAACTCGATTTTTGTTCCACATTTACCAATTCGAGAAAAATCGGTATTTCCGCGCAACGTCTCAAAAAATTCGCAAAAGACGGAAAAACAGCTGGCAATCTTTTTGACATCTGCGCCAATTCGATCAATTTCCTGTAAAAGCTCCCGCCGATGCGCAATTCGATCGGCATAAGTTTCCACTTCAATTTCCCCACGGATCAATTTGTATCTCCGCAAGTCGTTGATTTCCTTTGAAACCGTGTCATATAGGCGAACTAAATCATTCGTCGTGTCGGAAGTAACTCGCTCGTTCATGCGCATGATATACGATCCTGCGCGGTAGAAAGATAGAATTCTGTCATAAAATATACTATAATTTTGAATACGATCACTGTTAAGATCCGAACACAAAAATTCTTCTACCGCGGTGACTTCATTCATTAATTCGCGGAACGGTTTTGTATAATACAATCCGCCTTCTGGTTTTTCCTTAATCTCTCCCAAAACGGCCCGGCGTATACGAACGCTCGCATTTTTTATATGACCGAAAAGCTCCAATTGCTCTTTGCATCGCTCCGCAACGACCGAGATAATTTGTCTGCATTCCTCCGATAGAAACATACCCAGTATTCCATCGTAAATACGCTGCAATTTTTTTTGAACATCAACAAAAAATTTATCGGAATACATATATTCATAGTAAGCGGAAGGCGCTGGCATTTGCATGTCTATTTTTTCCGCGATATCGATCCCCTCATTTTTAAGCAAAAGCAAAAAGTATTCGTCAATTTTTTTTGTTTTAACTTTTTCCAACTCTAAAACCTGCGAAAGTTCATCGATAAACGCGTTAAAAGAATCGCTGGGGGTTATCACCAAAACATCCGTTGGCTTAAGGTCTTCATTGTTGTACATTAAAAAGCTGAGTCGATGCAACATAATCATCGTCTTACCGCTTCCCGCGCATCCTTGCAAGACAAAACTATCCCGCTCGGGTTTCGTGATGATTTCGTATTGTTTTTCTTGAATTGTCTCGATTATATCCGAGATTTCCGACTGTTCTTTGCGAGAGCGTAAAATTTCTTTCAGATAGGGATCAAAAATAATCTCCTCATCTCGTCCTGCTATTTCTTCTTTTGTTAGATAGTCACGTAGGCTCAAATATTCATTTTTATAGTCGATAAATTTTCCGTTCAATGCCCGAATTGCCCTACGCAAGATTTGCTTATAGTTGTACTCGTTGATCGAAAAAATAATCTGGCTTTTTTGATAATATTTCCGTGCCAATGGCGCGCGCCAATCAACGATCTCTAAATTCAGATCCCCCTTTTTTCCGATATAATAGCTGTTATACCCTTCCGAATCATCCACCAAATCCATGCGTGCAAAATATGGTTCTGCAAAAAAAACTTTATAGCTTTCAATTTCCTCTCTCCACGCCCGTATTTCGGCGTTACGCGCGATGATCATTCGGTAATTTTCTGCAGAAAAGTCTCCTTTGCGCAACTCAGCAATTTCACATTGCGCACCTTTGATCTTTAATTTTAAACGGTTAATATAGCAAACTTTTAATAAGGACATTACAACGCGAACATGCAATTCCTCGTATGCCCGCTGTTTGTCCTCGTCCAACAGATCCAGATAAAATTGTTTATCGGGCTCTTTATGACTTTTAATAAATTCGTGCATTTCGTCCGTTGTCATACCAGTCATAACCCCCGTGTCCTTTTTTATAGAAATGTAAAAGGCATCAACTTAGTATAACACACATTTTAAAAAAAAGAAATACCTTTGCAAAAATTTTTGCAAAGGTATTTTGATATTTGCCATTATTGCCTTTATTTCGGCAAATATAAACGAAATTACTCTTTTGCTCCTGCCTCTTCGCCTCATTCCCACTCGATTGTTCCGCAGGGTTTCGGAGTCAGATCATATAAAACACGGTTGACCCCGCGCACCTCTTTTGTGATGCGATCCGTAATATGCTGCAATAGCGCAAACGGAACATCCTCCACTGTCGCGGTCATCGCATCGACGGTATTAACCGCGCGCAAAATCACCGGATATTCAAAAGTTCGGACGTTGTTTTTTACACCGACAGACTTAAAATCCGGAACAACAGTAAAATACTGCCAAACCTTACCTTCCAATCCGTTTTTCGCAAATTCTTCACGCAAAATCGCATCCGACTCACGCACCGCTTCAAGACGTTCACGCGTGATCGCTCCCAAACATCGAACCCCCAATCCAGGCCCTGGGAACGGCTGCCGGTACACCATCGAATCAGGAAGACCTAACGCTTTCCCGACGACGCGAACCTCATCCTTGAACAAGAACTTGAGCGGCTCTACCAGTTCAAACTTAAGGTCATCCGGCAAACCGCCAACATTATGGTGCGCCTTAACCGGACCACTTTCCAAAATATCCGGATAAATAGTTCCCTGCGCCAGGAATTCGATTCCGTCGAACCTGCGCGCCTCTTCTTCAAAAACTCGTATAAATTCTGCGCCGATAATTTTCCTTTTACGTTCCGGTTCCGAAACCCCCGCCAACAAATCCAAAAAACGATCCACGGCATCCACATAAATCAAGTTAGCATCCATTTGATTCCGGAACACCTCCACAACCTGTTCCGGTTCTCCCTTCCGCAATAGGCCATGATTCACATGCACACATATCAAATTTTTACCGATCGCTCGGATCAACAATGCTGCGACGACCGATGAATCAACACCACCCGAAAGCGCGAGCAAAACCTTTTTGTTCCCGACCTGCGCTTGCACGGCTTTAACTTGTTCATCGATAAAGTGCATTGCCAGTGTTTCATTGTCGATTCGCAGCATATCCGCGGGACGACGATTATTTTCCATGTTTTTGTTCCTCCCAAAATTAACTGTTGTATAGTTATCTTTTCCAGCTTTACCTATGACCGGCTCATTTACGACAAACCATCCCTAAAATGGAAGATCGATCCGCAAAACTGATTTTACTCCCACTCGATAGTTGCCGGCGGCTTAGACGTGATGTCGTAAACAATTCGATTGGCATGCTCCACTTCGTTGATGATACGGTTTGCGATTGTTTCCAAAACATCATATGGAATTTTCGCCCAATCTGCCGTCATCGCATCAACCGAGGTAACCGCACGCAACGCAATAACAGGTTCGTAAGTCCGCGCATCCCCCATCACCCCGACCGTCGAAGTTGACGTTATTACCGCAAAATATTGCCATATTTCACGATTCAATCCGGCCTTTAAAATTTCTTCCCGTAAAATCGCATCGGCATCACGCAATGTTTTTAATTTTTCTTCCGTAACCTCGCCCATAATGCGAATAGCCAAACCTGGGCCAGGGAAAGGCTGTCTCTGTACGACAGAGTCCGGCAAACCCAGCTCCGTTCCGACTTTACGCACTTCATCTTTAAATAGATCGCGCAATGGCTCTATGATCTCACGAAAATCCACAACCGAGGGAAGCCCGCCAACATTGTGGTGACTTTTAATGACGGCCGATGCTCCCTTTCCGCTCTCGATTACATCGGGGTAGATTGTTCCCTGCACCAGGTAATCTACCGTTCCGATCTTTTTTGCCTCGGCCTCAAAGACTTTGATAAATTCCTCTCCGATCCTTTTTCTTTTTTCCTCCGGTTCCGAGACCCCCTGGAGTCTGTTTAAAAAACGCTCGCGCGCATCGACCTTAACCAAATTCATGCCGAGGCGATCACGAAACACGGAAACGACTTCTTCTGCCTCTCCTTTACGCAACAGACCGTGATCCACAAAAACACAAGTTAAATTTTCACCGGCCGCTCGATGAATCAATGTCGCCGCAACGGCACTGTCTACGCCGCCGCTCATCGCGCACAAAACCTTTTTTCCGGTAATTTTTTGCCGCAGTCGCTCAACCTGTTCCGTAACAAAATTTGACATGGTCCAATCGCCTTTTGCTCCGCAGATTCCATACAAAAAATTGTGCAGAATCTTTTCACCTTCGACCGTATGGTGAACCTCGGCATGAAATTGAATCCCATATATCTTGCGGGCGGCGTCTTCAAATGCGGCGGCCGGACAAGTCGGCGTCGTTGCCGTGACACAAAAGCCGCTTGGAACGCTGCTGACAAAATCGGTATGACTCATCCAACAAGTATTCTCTGCGCAAACCCCCGCGAATAACAAACTTTTAGAATATTGGATCGCCCTTTTCCCATACTCGCGTGTATCGGCATGGGTAACACGGCCTCCGAGTGTATACGCAATTAATTGGCAGCCGTAGCAAATTCCAAGGATCGGAATACCAAGCGTAAAAATCCGCGCATCGATCCGGGGTGCTCCCGTTTCATACACACTATTCGGCCCCCCCGTAAAAATTATGCCAATCGGATCATATTCACGGATTTGGTCTACACTTTGATTGTACGGAAGCAAATCGCAATACACACCCTGTTCTCGCACTTTCCGAGCAATCAACTGATTATACTGACCACCAAAATCTAACACCAAAATTTTTTCGTGAACCATTTCACATCCTATCCCATTCTTCTTTACTAAAAGAATGTACCGCGCACTGCAGCGGTACATTCCGATCCTTACAGCCCACGCGGACTATAATTGGGAGATTCCTTAGTAATCGAAATATCATGCGGATGACTTTCGATCAACGAAGCGTTTGTAATGCGTACGAAACGTGCTTTTTTACGCATTTCGTCAATCGTATGCATGCCGCAATAACCCATACCGGCACGAAGGCCTCCGGTCATCTGGAAAACAATGTCCGCCAACCGACCACGGTACGGAACGCGGCCCTCAACGCCTTCCGGCACAAATTTGCGAGCATTTTCTTGAAAATAGCGATCATTTCCGCCGGCAGCCATCGCCCCGAGCGACCCCATGCCACGATATACTTTAAAATTACGGCCTTGATAAATTTCGATCTCGCCCGGGCTTTCCAATGTACCTGCGAACAAACTTCCGATCATGACGACGGACGACCCGGCACCGATTGCTTTGACAATATCCCCGCTATATTTAATACCGCCATCGGCTATGATTCGTTTGCCCATCTTATCGGCCTGCTCTGCACAGTTCATAATTGCCGTCAGCTGCGGCATACCGATCCCGGCGACAACTCGTGTCGTACAAATCGAACCAGGCCCTATTCCGACTTTGACAACGTCCGCCCCGGCATCGATCAAAGCCTTCGTCGCTTCAGCAGTAGCCACATTGCCGGCGATTAACGTCAGATTCGGATATTTTGCTTTAATTTTGGCGACTTCTTCGATAACCCCTTGACTATGTCCGTGGGCAGTATCGACTGTAATTACGTCAACCTTTGCCGAAATAAGTGCCGCAATCCGCTCCATGGTATTAGCGGCACGACCTACGGCTGCCCCGGCCAGCAATCGGCCGTTTTTATCCCGCGCCGAGTTCGGATACTGAATACTCTTTTCGATATCTTTAATGGTAATCAACCCCTTAAGATATCCATCTTTGTCAACAATTGGCAGCTTTTCAATACGATGTTTTCCGAGGATTTTTTGTGCCTCTTCCAAAGAAGTTCCAACAGGCGCTGTTACGAGATGTTCCTTAGTCATAACATTGTCAATTGGCTGATCGTAATTAGATTCAAAACGCAAATCACGATTGGTCAAGATACCAACCAGCTTTCCGTTTTTTGTAATGGGAACGCCACTGATCTTATATCGTTCCATCAAGGCAACTGCTTCACGAACCGTATTTTCCGGTGCCAAAAAAAACGGATCCGTAATGACACCGTGTTCACTTCTCTTAACTTTATCGACCTGGCTGGCTTGCTCTTCGATCGACATGTTTTTGTGAATAATGCCTATGCCGCCTTCTCGTGCAAGGGCAATCGCCAATTTGCTTTCCGTTACCGTATCCATCGCAGAACTCATCAGCGGTATATTCAAGTGAATATCGTCTGTCAATTGTGTACACAAATTCACCTCCGAAGGCAGCACATCGGATGCGGACGGTATCAGCAATACGTCGTCAAACGTTAACCCCTCTTGCACTATTTTGTTCATAAGCAACTCCTTACTGTTAGTTTTCTATTTCCAAGTAAAATTACCAACAAAAATATAACGATATTATTCGGTCGGACCATCAATAAAATCCCGCAACATCGTTTCAAATTCCG